>NZ_JBNDKT010000003.1:0-513228 GCF_050435685.1 Paraburkholderia sp. GAS448 | reverse complement strand
GCCGGCTTCAGGCCCGCCAGCGATTCGGCCGTCACGCCATGACGCACGAATTCGTCGCTGGCAAAACGCAGCGGCTCGCCCTTGCGTTGCGGAATTTCGACCGGCACGATTTCAGCATCGAAACGGCCCGCCTTCTGTGCGGCTTCCGCCTTATTCTGCGACAAAGCCGCGAACGCATCCTGCTGCTCGCGCGTAATGCCGTATTCCTTCGCGACGTTCTCGGCCGTGACGCCCATGTGATACTGGTTGTACACGTCCCACAGGCCGTCGACGATCATGCTGTCGATGAGCTTCGCGTCGCCCATGCGAAAGCCGTCGCGCGAGCCCGGCAGCACGTGCGGCGCGGCGCTCATGTTTTCCTGGCCGCCTGCAATGACGATATCCGCGTCGCCAGCGATGATCGCGTTGGCGGCCAGCATCACGGCCTTCAGGCCCGAACCGCAGACCTTGTTGATCGTCATCCCCGGCACGGCCGAGGGCAGCCCCGCCTTGATCAGGGCCTGGCGGGCCGGGTTCTGGCCGGAGCCGGCCGTCAGCACCTGGCCCAGGATGACCTCGCTGATCTGCTCAGGCTTCAGGCCCGCGCGTTCGAGCACGGCGCGGATCACCGTTGCGCCCAGCTCGGGCGCTGCGATCTTCGCAAGCGACCCGCCGAATTTGCCGACACCAGTACGCGCGGCCGATACGATCACAACATCAGTCATTTTCATTTCCTCCGGGCGCCGCGGTGTCATGCGCCGCAGCCCGTCAAGTTAAAAAACCAACTGCTTCATTTGCTTCATCGCTTCGCGCGACGCGCACCCGATGCCCGCGAAGACACCGACGCGACGTCATGCGTCGGTCTGATCAGTCGCGTTGCAGAACATAGCGCCCCGGCGCGGGCTCGATCTCCGGAAACTCGGCAGAGCCCGGTTCGCTATGCGGCTTCACCTTTTTGCCAGCGTACTGATCAAGCCATTCCGTCCAGTCGGGCCACCAGCTGCCAGGCACTTCCTCGGCCTGCCCAAACCATTCCTCGGCATCCTGCGGCAGGCTTTGATCCTCGCCCTTCAATACCCAGTAGTTGCGCTTGTTCTTCTTCGGCGGGTTGATCACGCCGGCGATATGGCCGGACGCACCCAGCACGAACCTGACCGGACCCTTGAGCAGCGGCACCGATGCGTAAGCCGTCTGCCACGGCACGATATGGTCTTCACGCGAACCGTAAATGAAGGTGGGCACATCGATGCGCGACAGGTCGACCGGTTCGCCGCAAACAGTAAGCGCACCCGGCTCGCGCAGCCTGTTCTCGAGATAAGTATGGCGCAGGTACCAGACATACATCGGCCCCGGCAGGTTCGTCGAGTCGCTGTTCCAGTACAGCAGGTCGAACGGCACCGGCGTGCGGCCCTTCAGATAGTTGTCGACGACGTAATTCCACACGAGGTCGTTCGGACGCAGGAACGAGAACGTGTTCGCGAACTCGATGCCACGCATCAGGCCCGGCTGACCGCCGCCGATTCCGCCGATCGTCTGCTCACGCATCTTCACGTGAGCTTCGTCGACGAACACGTCGAGCACGCCTGTGTCCGAGAAATCGAGCATTGCAGTGAGCAAGGTCATCGACGACGCCGGATGTTCGCCGCGCGCGGACGCGACGGCGAGCGCGGTAGCGAGCATCGTGCCGCCGACACAGAAGCCGAGCGTATTGATCTGCTCGCGACCGCTGATCTGCCGGACCGTATCGATCGCTTTCAGCACACCATCGCCGATGTAGTCGTCCCACGACTTGTGCGCCACCGACGCGTCCGCATTGCGCCACGAAATCAGGAATACCTGATGGCCCGAATCGAGACCGTGCGCGACGAGCGAATTCTCCGGCTGCAGATCGAGGATGTAGAACTTGTTGATACACGGCGGCACGATGAGCAGCGGCCGCTCACGCACGGTGGCCGTGCGTGGCTTGTACTGGATCAGCTGAAACAGGTCATTCTCGAAAACGATCGAGCCTTCGGTATTCGCGAGGTTCTTGCCGACGATGAAACGTGACTCGTCTGTCTGCGAAATCTTGCCGCGCTGAAGGTCGCCCAGCAGGTTCATCACGCCCTGCCGCAGGCTTTCGCCCTGACTCTCGAGCAGCGTTTTCTGCGCTTCCGGATTCAAGGCGAAGAAGTTGCTCGGCGACGCCGCCGCCGTCCATTGCTGAACGGCGAAGCGGATGCGTTCGCGCGTCTTCGGATCGGTTTCGAGCGCGTCGACGAGTTCCTGCAGATAGCGCGCGTTCAGCAGATACCAGGCCGCGGTGAAACCATAGGCCGGCGTGGTTTTCCACGCTTCCGAACTGAAACGCCGGTCCTTCAGTTCAGGGACGGTCTGCTTCGCATCCGCAGCCTGCTGGATGAGTTGCATCGCCTCGCGCGAATAATCAGTCTGCAGTTGCTGAAGACGGTCCGGAGGGATCGCCGCGGTGGGCATCTTCAAGCCGGCGAAAGGCGACATCGACGCGGCTGCTTTCGTGAAATCCGGCATCGATGCAAACGAGGGCATCTGGGGCATCTGCGGCATGGGGAACGGCGTGCCGTTGGCTCCGAAGTTCGCACCCGGCCAGAACACACCTGGCATATTGCCTTCCGGGCTCTGCGCAGGATTGCCCAGCGAACGCCATGCGTTCATCCAGGTATCGAACATTTGTTGCATCCCGGCGGTAGCGGTATCGCCCTGCTGTTGCGTGGCGTCCGATGAAGTGTCCGTACGGGAGGAAGTCGAGGAACGTTTTGATGCAGCCATACCTGCTTTTGACCGGTGGGTCCTCGCGGACTGGTTGAGAGGCAGGTTTTTTGCGCACGTGGGCGATTGCTCGCGACCTCGTCACGCCCTGTCCCGTGGTGAGGAACATTCTTGCTCCCCATCGCAAGGCATGTCAATGCTTGTTCCCGATTTTGCCGCAGTGCGATACTTTTTTAATTATCGTTTTCCCCATGTTTTTTCTGCAGTCTGTAAAGCGGGGGGTGCGTGCGATGTTATCAAATGTAAAACGAGCCCTGAATGCAGGGCTTGTCGTGTATTAGCGCAGCCGGACTGGCATGTTAAGCCCGATGTTTTTATGCGCTTTACGCGGGACTGAGGCAGCGCAACAAAATTGCGCTGCCTGTCCGCTGACAAAGCGACTTCGCGCAAACCCTGGTGAGGCGGCCGCTCTTTGTGCCTGAGGGGCGCATTAACCGGCGAGCCAGATCATCGCGGCCATACGGCCGGTTTCCCGGTCACGGCGATAAGAATAGAAACGCTCGCGCTGGGTAACAGTACATATATCGCCACCGCTCACACGCGTAATACCGATTTGATTCAAACGGATACGCGCGAGCGCCGCCAGATCGGCAAAATATTTGCCGGGCATTTCCGGCCGCGGGACAAATCCTTTTGCCGTTGCATCGCGTTGCACAGCCTCGACACCATTCATGAACGCGTCACGAACGTCTGCCCCGACCTCGAAGGCGCCTCGCCCGATCGCCGGACCGAGGTACGCGTGCAGCGCCCCCGTCCCCTCGCCTGCGAGATCCGCGACGCGCTGCGCCGTCTTCTCGACGATGCCTGCCGCGAGGCCGCGCCATCCCGCGTGTGCCGCACCGACTGCTCGCCCCTTTTCATCGCAGAGGAGCACCGGCATGCAGTCGGCGATCATGACGACGCAGACGACGCCCGGCTGATCGGTCACGCTGGCGTCGGCGCGCACGGGGGCCGCGCCCTGCTGCGCGCCGGCGAGCACTTCGTCGGCACGAACCACTTCCGCGCCGTGGACCTGTTCGAGCCAGGCCGCGGGTGCGCCCGTCAACGCAAGGAGCCGTGCGCGGTTGATCTCGACGGCTTGCGGGTCGTCACCCGCGCGGCGGCCGAGGTTCAGGCCGCCCGGCAGATCGACACCGTCACGCCAGCGACCGAAGGGCGGTGCGCTCACGCCGCCATTGCGCGTCGTGACGAGCGCGCGCACGCGCGGCGATACGCGCCATTCAGGTTGCAGCACGTCGGCAAGCGTCAGTTCCGGTGTGCTCATCGATTGTCGTCCTCGATATCGTCCTGTTCGTCGGGCAGATCGTCGTCGAAAGCGGCGTCGTAGTCTTCATCGCCGTCGTAATACGCTTCGTCGAAGGCGCCTTCGTCGTCGCGCCCGAGGCCGAGCGCCGCCGACAGCGCGGCGAGGTCGTCCGGCACGTCGGCGCGCCATTGCATCGTGCGGCCGGTGCGCGGATGGATCAGGCCAAGGCGCCACGCATGCAACGCCTGGCGCGCGAAGCCGTCGGGCAGCGGCGTCACCGAGCGTTTGCCGCGCGCCCGTCCATACACCGGATCGCCTAGCAGCGGATGACCGATGTGCGCGCAATGGACGCGAATCTGATGGGTGCGCCCGGTCTCCAGATCGCAGTGAATCGCCGACACCGGCTGGCGCTCCCAGATGGTCGAGTCGACCCGCCGGAAATGCGTGCGCGCGGGCTTGCCCGACGCACCGGTGACGACCGCCATCCGCGTGCGTTCGCGCGGATCGCGCCCGATCGGCGCGTCGATCGTGCCTTCATCGGGCATGTTGCCCCATACGAGCGCGAGATAGCGGCGCTTGACGGTACGCGCCTGCAACTGGCGCACGAGATCGGTCTGCGCCTCGAGCGTGCGCGCGACGACCATCAGACCGGAGGTCTCCTTGTCGAGCCGGTGCACGATGCCCGCGCGCGGCAGACCGGCCGCCGCGGCGCCGTACCGGTGCAGCAGGCCGTTCAACACGGTGCCGCTCCAGTTCCCTGCCGCGGGATGCACGACGAGACCGGCGGGCTTGTTGATCACGACAAGGGTGTCGTCCTCATAGACGATGTCGAGCGGCACCGGCTCCGGCGTGAACGCCAGCTGCTCCGGCAGCAGGTCGGGCACGAGTTCGATCGTGGCGCCGAGAGGCACCGGCTGACGGATCTTCGCCGGCGCGCCATCCACCTGCACGCGCCCAGCCTCGATCCAGCTCTGCAGACGGCTGCGCGAAAATTCCGGGAACACCTTCGCGAGCACCTTGTCGAGGCGATCGCCCGCGAGTTCGTCCGGCACCTGCACGATGCGCGGCGTTTCGTCGACGCCTTCGCGCGCGGCCGCGGGAGCGGGCTGCGGCACAAGCGCGTCGCTGCCGAGATCGTCATCGAGGGAATCGCCTGACAGCGCGTCGTCGGGGTCGGCGCTTAAGCTATAATCTTTGCTGCTGTTCCGCGTACCGGCAGCGGTACCCGGAGAATTTGAGCGGGTCATTGAGTCTGGGTCACCTGGACGTAAAGATAGACTGGAAAATGCGAGCCTTGAACACCATTACCAATATGGCCCGAACGACAGCGGCCCAAACGAAAGCGGCCCGCAAGACGGCCGGCAAAATGACCGCAAGCGTAGCCCGATATTTTGCCTGCACCGCCGCCCTGGCAATCGTGGCGGCCTGTCATGGCCTGCCCGAAAAGACCGATGAAACGGCCACGTGGGCGAACAACAAATTATATACGGAGGCGCAGGACGCCTTGTCCGGCGGCGACTGGGGTAAGTGCGCGAAATACTTCGAAAACCTCGAAGGGCGCGACCCGTTCGGCCACTTCGCCCAGCAGGCGCAGATCAACGTTGCGTACTGCAACTGGAAAGATGGTGAAGCCGACGCCGCCGACCAGGCCATCAGCCGCTTCATCCAGCTGCATCCGGATCACCCGGACATCGCTTACGCGTACTATCTGAAAGGCTTGATCCACTTCAACGACGACCTCGGTCTGTTCGGCCGCTTCTCGGGCCAGGACATGAGCGAGCGCGACCCGAAGTCGCTGCGCGAGTCGTATGACGCGTTCAAGGTCGTGATCGACAAGTATCCGGACAGCAAGTATGCGCCGGACGCCGCGCAGCGCATGCGTTACATCGTCAATGCGCTGGCATCGCACGAAGTACATGCGGCGGACTATTACTATCGCCGTGGCGCGTACGTCGCCGCAATCAACCGCGCGCAGGTCGCGATCAGGGAATACAAGAACGCGCCGGCCATCGAAGACGCGCTGCATATCATGCTGCTGTCCTATCAAAGGCTCAACCAGCCGCAGCTCGCCGAAGATACGAGGCGCGTACTGGCTGGCACCTTCCCGGACAGTCCGTACATCACCGGACACTCACGGCCGGGTGCGCAAAAATCCTGGTGGCAGTTTTAAGCCGTCCTTCGTTTCGCATCACGACCTGAGTGTCGACTCAGGTCAAACAAAATGCCATGGATCACTCCATGGCATTTTTGTTTGCGACGCCGGCTTTATCGTTAGCATGAGCGGCGTAGCCAGCTGCCCCGCTCAATCGCGCTCAACCCCATTCAGTCTCGCTCGAACAACGCGATCGACTCCACATGCGATGTGTGCGGGAACATGTTCACCACTCCCGCACCCTTTAACCGGTAGCCCGCTTCGTGCACCAGCAGGCCCGCGTCGCGCGCCAGCGTCGCCGGATTGCAGGACACGTAGACCATACGCCTGGGCAACGGGCCGTCGCCACTCTGCGCGATCTCCGCCAGCGCCTTCGCTACGGCCAGCGCGCCTTCGCGCGGCGGATCGATCAGGAACTTGTCGAAGTGGCCGAGCGCGCGCAGATCGTCTGCGGTGATCTCGAACAGGTTTCGGCACGCGAACGACGTATGGCCCGCGACACCATTCTCTTCAGCGTTCGCGAGCGCGCGCGCCGTCAGCACCTCGCTGCCTTCGATACCGACCACTTCCTTCGCGAGCCGCGCAAGTGGCAACGTGAAATTGCCAATTCCGCAGAACAGGTCGAGCACGCGATCCGTGCTCGACGGCGCCAGCAGGCGCAGCGCGCGGCCCACCAGCACGCGGTTGATCTGGTGGTTGACCTGGGTGAAGTCGGTCGGCTTGAACGGCATCCGGATGTTGAATTCCGGCAACGTGTAGTCGAGTTGCGCGTCGAGCGGATAGAACGGCGTAACTGTGTCCGGCCCCTTCGGCTGGAGCCAGAACTGCACGTTGTGCGCGTCGGCGAAATCGCGCAGCAACTGTTCGTCGGCGGTGTTGATCGGCTCCAGCACGCGCAGCACCAGGGCCGTCACCGACTCGCCCACCGCGAGCTCGATCTGCGGCATCCGGTCACGAATCGAGAGCCCTTCGACCAGCCGGCGCAGCGGCACCAGCATCGCCGACATATGCGGCGGCAGCACTTCGCAGCTCGTCATGTCGGCGACATAGCTGCTCTTCTTCTCGTGGAAGCCGACCAGCACGCCGCCCTTCTTCTCGACATGGCGCACCGTCAGCCGCGCGCGGTAGCGATATCCCCACGTCGGTCCGTGAATCGGACGGAACACGGTTTCGGCGCGCAGCTTCGCCAGATGGGCGAGATTGTCTTCCAGCACGCGCTGCTTGACTGCGATCTGCGCCCGAATGTCGAGATGCTGCATTGAACAACCGCCGCAGGTGCCGAAAAACTGGCATTGCGGCTTCGTGCGGATCACACTCTCACGCAGAACCTCGACCACCTGCGCCTGCTCAAAACTCGGCTTCCTGCGGTAGCTTGAATAGCTGACGCGTTCGCCGGGCAGCGCACCCTCGACAAAAATGACCTTGCCTGGCTCGCCGTTCTCGTTGACCGTGCGGCCGACGCCGCGCGCCTCCATGTCGAGCGAGTCGATTTCCAGAATCGGGGCGGTAACGGGTACGGCACTCGCGCCCGCTTCGGCGGACGCTGACTTGTTTCTACGCGAGCGATGATGGGCAGTTCGAGACACCTGCGGCTTCCTGACAGACATGTGGGGAAAGGCGAGATTGTAGACGAACCGCAACCGGCGACGGAGATTTGACGATGAGACTGATCAGCTGGAATGTCCAGTGGGGACGCGACGCCGATGGCAACGTGAATCTCGCCCGCACGCTGGACGAGGCGCACCGCCTCGCCGATTTCGACGTGCTGTGCCTGCAGGAAATCACGCTCGGCTTCAGCGGGCTGCCGGGCCGGCCTGGCGACGACCAGGTCGCGGAACTCGCCTATCTGCTGCCAGGGTTTACCGTAGTGCATGCGATCGGCGCCGATCTGGCGCCGATCGCGCCGGGCGCGCGCCGACGCCAGTTCGGCAACGCGCTGGTCACGCGCCTGCCGGTCGAGCGCGTGATCCGCCATTCGCTGCCGTGGCCGGCGGACCCGGCGGCTCCCTCAATGCAGCGGGTCGCGCTCGAAGCAGCGCTGGAGGCGCCCGGCGGCCCGTTGCGGGTGCTCGTCACGCATCTGGAGTTCTATTCGCTCACGCAACGGCTTGCGCAGGTCGATGCGTTGCGGCGTGTGCAGCAGGAAGCGGCCGGACACGCAGCGCGTCCCGCCCGGGCAGAAAATGCAACCGGCCCGTTCGCCAGTAGCGCGCGGCCTCTGAGCGCCATCGTCTGCGGCGATTTCAACAGCGCGTTCGGCAGCGAGGCGTACCAGCGGATGCTCGAGCCGCTTCCAGGCAGTCCTGCGTTCATCGACGCCTGGACCGCGCTGCATCCGGGCGCGACGCCGCCACCGACCGCCGGCATCTACGACACCGTGCAATGGAAGAATGGGCCGCTTACGTGCGATTTCGTCTTCGCGACTGAGGATCTGCGTGGCCGCTTGCGGCGCTGCGAGATCGACGGCGCCACGCGCGCGTCGGATCATCAGCCGATCGTTCTGGAACTGGATTGACAGGCAGCGCCGTCTGGGCGCTGGTGAGGCGCCGGCAAAACGGCGTCAGGATGGCTAGCCTTCGAACGCGGCGAGGTATTCGGCCCAGTGCGCTGCGGGCTCCTGCGCGAGTGCGTTCTTGACGATATTGATTTCGTCGTCGTATTCGGCGGCAGAAAAGCCGCCGCGCATCAGCTGGAAGCGGCAATACAACAGATACGTGTTGACGACGTCCGTTTCGCAGTAGTTGCGGATTTCTTCGATACGGCCCTGCTGGAAGGCGTGCCAGACCTGTCCGCCGTCCATCCCGAGCTTGCCGGGAAATCCGCACAGCTTGGCGAGCGCATCGAGCGGCGCGTTGGCGCGCGCCTGGTACATCGCAAGCACGTCCATCAGGTCGGTGTGGCGTGCGTGGTAACGGCTGATGTAGTTATTCCACTTGAAATCGCGGTCGTCCTCGCCGAGATCCCAGAAGCGCGACGCCGGAATACCATTCACCAGCGCCCGATAGTTCAGCACGGGCAGATCGAACCCGCCGCCGTTCCAGGACACGAGTTGCGGCGTGTATTTTTCGATCACCCGGTAAAACGACTGGACAAGCGCCGCCTCGCCGTCGGCGGGGGTGCCGAGCGAGCGGACGCGAAAACCGGCGTTATCGCGAAACACGCAAGAGATTGCCGCGATCCGCTGCAGATGGTGCGGCAGAAAATCGCTGCCGGTCTTTTCGCGGCGCGCGGCGAACGCGTGTTCGGCGACCTCTTCGTCGGTCAGTGTGTCCGGGAGCGCTTCGAGACGGCGAATGCCGGCGACATCGGGAATCGTCTCGATGTCGAATACAAGAATCGGTGTCATCAGGTTATAAGACGGCGTCCTTGCGAACACCATTAGAGGCAAAGAAACGCTTCAGGCGCACGAGCGCTTCCTGCTGGATCTGACGCACGCGTTCACGGGTCAGGCCCATTTCATCGGCGAGTTCTTCCAGCGTGGCCGGCTCGATGTGATTCAGGCCGAAACGGCGTTCGATTACATGGCGATGCTTGTCCGACAACCGTGCGAGCCACGCCCGCGTCAGCGTTTCCAGTTCGCGGTGCTGCACTTCGGCATCCGGCGACTGGCTCTGGTCATCCGACAACAGATCAAGCAGGCTGCTCGCGGGGTCGAGATCGAGCGGCGCGTCGAGCGACGCCGTGTGCTCGTTGAGCGCGAGGATGTCGGTGACTTCGTCGGTGGTCTTGCCGGTCAGGTAGGCGATGTCGTCAATGCTGGCGTCACGGCGGTCGGCCGCCGGGCCTGCATTCATTGAATTTTTCTCGAGATGGCGTTTTGCGCGCAGCACCTGATTCAGTTCGCGAATCACGTGCACCGGCAGACGCACCGTGCGCGCCTGGTTCATGATCGCCCGCTCGATGCTCTGACGGATCCACCAGGTCGCATAGGTCGAAAAACGGAAGCCGCGCGTGGGATCGAATTTCTCGATCGCGTGCATCAGACCCAGATTGCCTTCCTCGATCAGATCGAGCAGCGGCACGCCGCGATTCAGATAGCCCTTGGCAATACTGACGACCAGCCGCAGATTGCGTTCAATCATCACCTGCCTGGCCTCGAACTCACCCGCTTTGGCGAGCCGCGAATAACGCTGCTCTTCCTCGACGGTCAGAAGCGGCTTGACGCTTATGCGATTCAGATAATGCTGGATGGTGTCGGCGGTGAGTTCCGCCTGCAGCAGCGCGCGGAAGTCATCTGCGTCAGGCGCGGAATCGTTTGCGCCGTCGCGCACGTCAGCGACTTCATCGGCTGCGACCGCGCGCTCATCCAGGTCGGCCGGGTTGTCGACCTCGTCCATGCCGTCGTCTTCATTCACGGCGCCACCGTCCTCCACCGAAACATGCGTGGCACGGCTGATCGACTCAGTTCCGGCTTGCGGCAGGCGGCGCTTCGATTTCGGCATGGTCGTATCGCTTATTGCGGCGGCAAGTACTTCAGTGGGTCGACAGGTTTACCCTGCCGGCGAACTTCGAAATGCAACATCACACGGTCCGAATCGCTGTTGCCCATTTCGGCGATCTTCTGCCCTCTGGTCACCGCGTCTCCCTCTTTTACCATCAAAGCGCGGTTATGTGCGTACGCCGTGAGATAAGTCGCATCATGCTTGATGATAATGAGATTGCCGTATCCGCGCAGCCCATTTCCAGCATAAACCACCCGACCATCTGCCGAAGCCTTGACCGGATCGCCGGCTGCCCCGCCGATATTCACGCCTTTGTTCTTCGAATCGTCGAACGTATTGAGCAGCGGGCCGCGCACCGGCCATGCGAACGAGACATTGCCGTTGGCTCCCGCCGTCGTATCGCTCGCCGACGGCTGCGGCGCGGGCGCTGTTGCCGCTGGTGCGTTCGCACCCGAACTGTAGAGCGGTGGCGCGGGCATCACGCCGGCGGCGGCGCCCGTCGTAGCCGGCGCCTGAGCGCCGAGCGGCGCACTCTGCACGCCGCCGCCGACGCCAACCGGCGAGGTGGCGACGCCAGGCGTCAGCGCAGCGACGTTCGCCCCCGGAGGCGCGACGCGCAGCAACTGGTCGACTTCGATCTGGTTGGGATTGGTGAGGTTGTTCCAGCTGGCGATGTCGCGATAGTTCTGGCCGTTTTCGAGCGCGATCCGGTACAGCGTATCACCCGGCTTCACACGGTAGTAACCCGGTGGCGGCGGCCCGAGCGGAACGGACGGCTGGGCCGCCTGCGTGCCGATCGCGCCCGAGCCGGAACGATCGACGACCGGCGCCTGATCGAACCGCGTCGCGCAGGCCGTCAACAGGGAAAGCGCGACCACGCATACGCTGCTTCGGGCCACGGTCAGTGCGGTCAGGTCGATATTCAGGCTGGTTCTTTGCATCGCGCGCAACATACTCATCGGTTTCAGATCACTCCGGATTTTAAGGGTACAAAGAAAACGCGATCAAGCCGCGATTCGCGCCACTGCGCCGGCCCGGTGCGCTCGACGAGCGTCAGCACCTGCGCCTGCCCGTCCTGCGATCCGACTGGCGCGACGAGCCGCGCGCCGATCGCGAGCTGCTCGAGCAGCGCCTGCGGCACATCGAGGCCAGCCGCGGCAATCACAATGGCGTCGAACGGCGCAGCGGCCGGCAAACCGATTCGCCCGTCGCCGTAATGCAGACGGATGTTCGGAATGCGCAGCGGACGCAAGTTTGTCTTGGCGCGCTCATACAACGGCTTGATGCGTTCAATCGAATACACGTCGCGCGCGACCTGGCTCAGCACGGCGGCCTGATAGCCGCAGCCGGTGCCAATCTCGAGCACGCTTGTGAGTGGGCGGCCTGCCGCGGCAAGTTCGATCATCCGCGCGACCACCGACGGCTTCGAGATCGTCTGGTGATGACCGATCGGCAGCGCCGCATCTTCGTAAGCCTGGGTCGCGAGACCGGGGTCGACGAACATGTGGCGCGGCACCACCGACATCGCGTTCAGCACGCGCTGATCCGTCACGCCATTCGCCCGCAGCCGTTCGACCATCCGCTCGCGCACCCGTTCCGAGGTCAGCGCCATGGCGCTGTTCAACGCGACGTTCGGTGCTGCGCTGCGTTCGGCCTTCGCGCTCACCGGCTTGCCGTTCGCTGACTGACGCGAGCCCGGTGTGCGGTGGCCCGGCTGTTCGCGCGCGGTAAGCGGCGCGCGTGCGGTCCCGGGCCGCGCATCGCTGCCTGCAACGCCGCTCGTGCGAGTCTCGCCGGTCCGGCCTTCGGGCCGGCGCGGCTCGCGCACCAGATCGGCGAGGCCGAGCGGAAAGCGCTTCGCGCGCTCGCTGGTCATGAAGCGCTGCTCCCGGCGCGCACCCATTCGCGCGCCGCGGGCAGCATCTGCGTGTGGGTCAGGTCGAGTTGCAGCGGGGTGATCGAGACGTGGCCGTGCGCGACGGCGTGAAAGTCGGTGCCTTCACTTGCATCGCGGGCGCTGCCCGACGGGCCGATCCAGTAGATCGGCTCGCCGCGCGGGTTGGTCTGGCGGATCACCGGCTGCGACGGATGGCGTTTGCCAAGACGCGTGATCTGCCAGTCGCGCAACTGGTCGTAAGGCAGGTTGGGAATGTTGACGTTCAGCAACGGATGGCCCGACAGCGGATGAGCGAGGTAGTGCGCGACGATCTCCGCGGCGACGCGAACCGCATCGCCGAGATGCGCCCAGTCTTTGTCGACAAGCGAAAATGCGATCGCGGGCACGCCGAACATGATGCCTTCGGTGGCAGCGGCAACGGTGCCCGAGTAGAGCGTGTCTTCGCCCATGTTCTGGCCGTTGTTGATACCCGACACGACGAGATCCGGTGTGTGGTCCAGCATGCCCGTCAGCGCGATGTGCACGGAGTCGGTCGGCGTGCCGTTCACATAATAGAAACCGTTTGACGAGCGCAGCACCGAGAGCGGGCGCGACAGCGTCAGGGAGTTCGAGGCGCCACTGCAGTTCTGCTCGGGAGCCATCACGGTGACATCGGCGAGCGGCTTCAACGCGTCATGGAGCGCGGCGAGGCCAGGCGCCAGATAACCGTCATCATTGCTGAGTAGGATTCGCATGCGGCGATTGTAACCGAGGAAAGATGGCACGCGAACGACGCGCCAGACGATGCGTAGCGTCGATACGGGACATGCCATAAACGCACGTTCGTTCGAACCAGCTTCGACTTTGACTTACACTTTGTCTTTGCCCTGCAACGACGAGGAGACACGATGCGCGCAATCCGCTGCAACCGGTATGGGCCGCCGGAAAGCCTGACCATCGAAGACATTCCCGATCTCGTGCCTGCGCCCGGCGAGGTCGTGATCGACGTGAAGGCGGCGAGCGTCAACTTCCCTGATGTGCTGATCATCGAGAACAGGTATCAGGTCAAGCCGCCTCTGCCCTTCACGCCCGGCTCGGAAGTCGCAGGTCTGGTGCGCGCGGTCGGCGATGGCGTCACCCAGTTTCGGCCAGGACAACGCGTGGTCGCGTTCACGGGATCGGGCGCTTTCGCCGAACAGGCCGTCGCGCCGGCCACAGCCTGCATCGCGCTTCCCGACGACGCCGATTTTGCGGTGGCCGCCGCATTCACGCTGGTGTACGGGACGTCGCATCACGCCGTCGTCGACCGCGCCGCCTTGCAGGCCGGCGAGACGATGCTCGTGCTCGGCGCGGCAGGCGGCGTCGGCCTTGCTGCGGTGGAGATCGGCAAGGCGCTCGGCGCACGGGTGATCGCCGCGGCGTCGACAGACAAGAAGCTTGCCGCCTGCGTCGAGCACGGTGCGGATGCGACGATCAACTACAGCCGCGACGACCTGCGCGAGCAGATCAAGACGCTCACCGACGGCAAAGGTCCCGACGTGATCTACGACCCGGTCGGCGGCATCTATACGGAGCCCGCGTTTCGCAGCATTGGCTGGCGCGGGCGTTATCTGGTCGTCGGGTTCGCGAATGGCGAAATTCCGAAACTGCCGCTCAACCTGACGCTGCTAAAAGGCGCGAGCGTAGTCGGCGTATTCTGGGGCGATTACGCGCGACGTGAACCCGAGCGCAATACCGCGGGCTTCATGCAGATGCTCGGCTGGATGAAAGAAGGCAAGCTGCGGCCGTACATCTCCGCCCGTTACGCGCTGGAAGACACTGGACGCGCGTTGCGCGATATGGCGGAGCGGCGCGTCGTCGGCAAGATCGTGATTACGCCCTGACCTGCTTCCGATACAACCGGCGGCGTTCGCGTGTCGCCGGTATTACGCCTCTACCAGCCAGAAAACCAGCGCGACGCGCGATCAATCGCGCGCCGTCTGTCTTTCCACCTGTCCTTCCTTGCCGCGCTCTCAGGTCTTCACAGCTTTTCGGTTTCGCCGCTCTTCGGCTGCCACTTCATCAGACGCCGTTCCATCACACCGACCACGCCGTCGAGCACCAGCGCAAACGCCGTCAGCACCAGAATCCCGGCGAACACGGTGTTGATATCGAAAGTGCCTTCGGCCTGCAGGATCAGATAGCCGATGCCGCGCGCCGAGCCCAGATATTCGCCGACCACCGCGCCGACAAACGCCAGCCCGACCGACGTGTGCAGACTGGAAAACACCCAGCTCATCGCGCTCGGCAGATAGACGTGGCGCAATAGCTGCTTGCGGTTGGCGCCGAGCATTCGCGCATTCGCCAGCACGACGGGGCTCACCTCCTTCACGCCCTGATAGACGTTGAAGAAGACGATAAAGAACACCAGCGTCACGCCGAGCGCGACCTTCGACCAGATCCCGAGCCCGAACCACACGCCGAAGATCGGCGCGAGGATCACGCGCGGCATCGAATTGGCGGCCTTGATGTACGGATCGAAAAGCCCGCTCGCGAGCGGCGACAGCGCAAGCCACAGACCGATTGCAAGACCGAAGATCGTGCCGAACGCAAACGCGAGCACGGTTTCGATCAGTGTGACCCACAGGTGAATATAGATTTCACCGGTCACGAACCAGTCCCAGATCCGCATCAGCACTTTCTGCGGCTCGCCGAAGAAGAATGCCGCCTTGTTCGGATCGTCGAAATAGAACGGCGGCAACAGCGTCGGGCTCGTCAACGCGTACCAGAGCAGAAAACTCAACACCAGCAGCAGCCACTGCCAGATCGCGAGGTTGGCGCGATTCGGGCGCACACGCTTCCACATGTCTGTCCTTACCTTTTTGATAGATGGCTGGCCGGCCGCGCCTAGACGGCCGTTAGTTGCTGCTGATAGCCCTTCAGCACTTCATCGCGCAGCACGCTCCAGATCTGTGCGTGAAGTTCGACGAAGCGTGGATGCGCGCGAATTTCGGCGACGTCGCGCGGACGCGGCAGATCGATCGCGAACTCGCCGATCGGCCGCGTGCCCGGTCCCGCCGACAGCACGACGACGCGGTCCGACATCGCGGTCGCCTCGTCGAGATCGTGAGTGATGAAGAGCACCGCCTTGCGCTTCGCGGCCCACAGGTCGAGCAGTTCGTTTTCCATCAGCTGACGCGTCTGGATATCGAGCGCCGAGAACGGCTCGTCCATCAGGACGATGTCGGGGTCGAGAATGAGTGTCTGCGCCATCGCGACGCGCTTGCGCATGCCGCCCGACAACTGATGCGGATAGCGGTCGCCAAAGCCGCCGAGACCCACGCGCTTCAGCCACTCATCCGCCTTCGCGCGCGCTTCATGTCGCGGCACATTGCGAAAGGACAGGCCAGCCATCACGTTGTCGATGGCGGAGCGCCACGGCATCAGCGCATCGGCCTGAAACATGTAGCCGGCGCGGCGGTTGATGCCCGCGAGCGGTTCGCCGAACACGCTGACCGTGCCCGATGACGGTTCGAGCAATCCCGCCCCGATGTTCAGCAACGTCGACTTGCCGCAGCCCGTCGGCCCGACGACCGACACGAATTCGCCCGGAGCAATGCGCAGCGTCGTGTCCCTGACTGCCGTGTAACGCTGCGAGCGGTCGTCACGCGACGCAAACGTACAGGTGATGTTTTCGAGCGCCAATGCGGCAACGGTCATCGTTCGACTCGCTTCTTCTGTTTCTGATGCAGTGAGAATCGTTCAGCGGCGGGCAGGCTTTGAACTGCACCGCCGTTGCCGCCATCGCTTACGCCTTGACAGTGGCGAGCGCCTTCTTCACGAAGTCGTTGGTCCAGGTCTTCGACAGGTCGATCGACGCACCCTTCACCGTTTCGTCGAACGTCTGCAGCGTACGCAGCGACGTCGCCGGACCGTCGGCCGGCATCAGGCCGTCCGGCGACATCGCTTCCTTCACGTGCGCCCACGCATCCAGATAGAGCGCGCGGTCGCCGAGCAGGTACGACTCCGGCACCGTGTTGATGAGCTCGCTGCCGGTCGCCGTCTGCAGCCACTTGAGCGCGCGCACCATCGCGTTGGTCAGCGCCTGCGTGGTGTTCGGATTCTTCGTGATGAAGCTCTGCGACGCGTACAGGCAACCGGCCGGCATGTTGCCGCCGAACACCGTGCGCGTATCGGCAAGCGTGCGCGTGTCGGACACGATGCGGATGTCGCCCGAGCGCTCCAGCTTCGTCATGACCGGATCGAGATTGGCGAGCGCGTCGATCTGTCCTGACTGCATCGCCGAAATGGCGCCCGCACCAGCGCCCACGCCGATGAACGCGACGTCTTTCGCCGTCAGGCCGGCCTTTGCCAGCACAAAGCTCGCCATGATCGAGGTCGATGAACCCGGAGCAGTAACGCCGATCTTCCTGCCCTTGAGGTCGGCAACCGATCTGAAATTCGGCATCGTCTTCTTCGAGACGGCGAGCACGATCTGCGGCGCACGTCCCTGCAGAACGAATTCACGGAACATCTGGTTTTTGGCCTGCAACAGCAAGGTGTGCTCGAACGCGCCTGAGACCACGTCCGCGCTGCCGCCGACGGCCGCCTTCAACGCCTGCGAGCCGCCCGCGAAGTCGGAGATCTCGACTTCCAGGCCTTCGTCCCTGAAGTAATTGCGCCGCTCCGCGATGGTGAGCGGGAGGTAATAGAACAGGTTCTTTCCGCCGACCGCGATCGCGACTTTCTGCGTTTCGGGTTTGCCCTGAGCGAAGGCGAGCGGCGTACCGGCCAATGCCGCGCCAGCGAGCGCGGCCGAGCCGGTGAGGAACGTTCTGCGTTGCATCTTCGATGTCTCCGTTTTTTAGTTGTCTTTGCTTTCACCCGGTCGTGTGCCGGGTTTTGCGGACGGTCCTTGATCCGCGCTTGCTGTGTACGGCTGTGATCTGTCGAGCGGCCCGGGTTTCAGCAAACATCAGGCCGCCGCGCACGCTGCTCAGACGATCTGCCCGGCATGCAGGCGCGCGATGTGGTCAGCATCATAACCTAGCGAATGAAGGACTTCATCGGTATGTTCACCCAGTTCCGGCCCAAGCCAGCGCGTTTCGCCGGGCGTCTCCGACAGCTTCGGCGTCACGGCGGGCAGCGTGATGTCGACGCCGTCCTGCCACTTGAAGCGCTGGATCATCTGCCGTGCGAGAAACTGCGGGTCGGTGAACATATCAGCAACGCTAAAGATGCGTCCGACCGGCACGTCGGCGGCGTTCAGCACGGCGAGCGCCTTCTCGATCGTGCGCGTGGCGAGCCAGGCGGCGATTGCGCCGTCGATCTCCTGGGTGCGCGGCACGCGGCCATCGTTGTGCGCTAGATCGGGATCGTTGGCGAGGTCCGCGCGGTCGATCGCGAGCATCAACCGCTTGAAGATCGGATCGCTGTTGCCCCCAATCACGATGCTGCCGTCGCGGCACGGGTAGGTATTCGACGGCACGATCCCCGGCAGCGAAGCGCCGGTGCGCTCGCGAACCATCCCGTACACGCCGTATTCCGGCACCACGCTTTCCATCATGTTGAAGACGGCTTCGTACAGCGCGACGTCGACGACCTGCCCTTTGCCGCCATTCACCTGCCTGTGGTGCAACGCCATCAGCGCGCCGATCACGCCGTGCAGCGCCGCGATGGAATCGCCGATCGAAATGCCGATGCGCGGCGGCGGCAGATCCGGATAGCCCGTGATATGGCGCAGGCCGCCCATCGACTCGGCGATCGCGCCGAACCCCGGACGATCGCGATACGGTCCGGTCTGGCCATAGCCCGACAGCCGCACCATCACGAGACCTGGATTGTCGGCGGACAGCACGTCATAGCCGAGACCGAGTTTCTCAAGAAGACCTGGACGGAAATTCTCGACGACGATATCCGCTTCCCTGGCAAGACGCCGGACGATCTCCTTGCCCTCTTCGGCTTTCAGGTTGATCGTCACCGACTTCTTGTTGCGCGCCTGCACCGCCCACCACAGAGACGTGCCGCCCACTTCCGGGTAGAGCTTGCGCCACTTGCGCAGCGGATCGCCGCCCTTCGGGTCTTCGATCTTGATGACCTCCGCGCCGAACTCACCGAGAAAACGCGCCGCGAACGGACCCGCGATCAGCGTGCCGAGTTCGAGCACCTTGACGCCCGCAAGCGGGCCGGACTGGCCAGTGGTTGCGCTCATGTGTCTCCTTCGTGTCTCTTTGCGTGGTCTTCTCTGGTACCGGATGCGCCTGCAGTGCGCCCAACACGCGCCCAACCCATGCCGGCTGCTGCGCTATAGCGAACGCCTGTCGAGCATCGCGCGGGCGATCGTGCCGGCGTCGACGTATTCGAGTTCACCGCCGACCGGCACGCCGCGCGCAAGCCGCGTCACGGCAAGACCGCGCGCCTTGAGTGTCTGCCCGAGGTAATGGGCGGTGGCTTCGCCTTCATTCGTGAAGTTGGTCGCAAGCACGACTTCCTTGACGACGCCATCCGATGCGCGCTTCACCAGCCGGTCGAAATGAATCTCCTTCGGACCGATGCCGTCGAGCGGGCTCAGACGGCCCATCAGCACGAAGTACAGGCCACGATAGGTCATGGTCTGCTCGAGCATGATCTGATCGGCGGGTGTTTCGACGACACATAGCAAGGTCGGATCACGTTCCTCGTCGAGGCAGACTTCGCAGACCTGCGCCTCGGTGAACGTGTTGCACTTCTCGCAATGTTGCAGGTTTTCGGTGGCAAACAGCAGCGAGCGACCGAGACGTTCGGCGCCGTCGCGGTCGTGCTGCATCAGGTGGTACGCCATGCGTTGCGCGGACTTGGGCCCGACTCCGGGCAGCGCGCGCAGCGCTTCGACGAGCGCCGACAGGGCGGAAGGTTGTTTCATGCGAAATCGGCGTCGTCGAAAAAGGTGAAACGGATGTCCGCCCGCTCAGAACGGGAGCTTGAAGCCCGGCGGCAGCGGCAGGCCGGAGGTCATGCCGCCCATCTTTTCCTGCGCGGTCGCTTCGGCCTTGCGCACGGCGTCGTTGAACGCCGCGGCAACGAGGTCTTCCAGCATGTCCTTGTCGTCGGCGAGCAGGCTCGGGTCGATCGAGACGCGGCGCACGTCGTTCTTGCACGTCATCGTCACTTTGACGAGGCCCGCGCCCGACTGCCCCTCGACTTCGATCTGAGCGAGTTGCTCCTGCATCTTCTTCATGTTTTCCTGCATCTGCTGGGCCTGCTTCATCAGCCCGGCGAGTTGACCTTTCATCATGGCGTGCTCCTTCTTGATCGTGTGAAATTCAGGGATATGGCGGTATGACGCGCCTCAAGTCCGTTGGGTTTGCCAGGGCGTTCACGCCCGGTCAGTGGGCAGCGGCCGCGCCGCCTGCTGCCCCCGGCCGCCTTCCGGTGCGATCGGCCTGATCGAATCGGGAACGATGCTCGCACCGAAGTCGCGGATCAGCGACTGCACGAACGGATCCTGACGGATTTCCCGTTCGGCGTCCTGCTGGCGCTGCGCACGGGCGATGGAATCGAGCGCGGCGGCGGTGCGGCGCGCGGGGCCGACTTCAACCTGGACGTCGATGGGTTTGCCGAGCCGCTCGGCCAGCGCCGTTTTCAGTTTGGCAACCTGGGCGGGATCCGCGTATTGCGGAACCGGCACATTCAGCCGGAGCGTGCCGCCATCGAGCGACATCAGTTCGCTGTTGAACGCCAGCTGGTACGAGATGCCCTTCAGCGCCAGGCCGACCGCGAGTGCGGGCCAGTCGCCGTCGAAACCGATTGCATCGAGCGGAATCGCGGGCGGCAAAGGCGTCGTGTCGACCACCGGCGCCTTCGTCGTCGCGGCGGGCGTCAGGCGGACATCGTCGGGACCGCTGTCGAAGACCGGCACGTAGCCGTCGTCGGGGGGGCCGAAATATGCATCGTCCGCTGACGCGGGCATGTAGTCGTCCGGGGGAATGTCTTCCCACGGCGGCACGGACGAAGCGCCCTGTGCCGCGTTGGGTGCGCTGTCGCGCTGCGGCCGGGCCGGCGCGGATGCTGCGCCCTGCCTGTCAAGAGGCGCGCCAGCTGTCGGGATCGGGACATTTACGCGCGGCGCGGCGGGTTTCGGCGCTGGCGCTGCTGGGGCTGCCGGCGCCGCGCTGCGACCGCGGTCAGAGGAGACTTTCAGGCCCGCGCTGCGCAGCACGTCAAGCGCGGCACTCGCTCCGCCTGCCCGACGGGGTGCGGCGTCGGCGGCTGCGGGAGGCGGCATCTGTCGTGCGGCAACGCCTGCGTCTTCCTGTGCCGCCGGCGCAACTGCCTGCGTCGAGGCAGAGGGTCCATTTGATGCGTGTGCGAACGAAGGAACCTGGCGGCTATCGTCCCGCGCTGCAGGTAGCGTTGCATCTTCCTGAGCTGGCCGCACGGGCGAGGAGGTTGCCACATCGGCGCCTTGTGCCGTCTCTGCTACTGCGTTGACTTCCGCTACGGCTGGCGCGCCACCAGGGGAAGTACCCGCCCCGGCGGGAGCCTTGCTCCCCGAAATGTCGGTTTGCGTGTCACCTTCGATGGCGGTCGCGGTCGAAGCGTCGGATGCTGCGGCGCCAGCACCCACTTCTCTTGACCCGGCCTGCCCGTGCTCGGCGGCGTGCGGCACAGGTGAGGCGGAGGTCGCTTGCGCCGATGACGTCTGAGTCACGTTACCCGCCTGGGTCGTCGCAGCTGGGCGCGCTGGCTCGGCCGCACGCGCTGGCGCAGCCGTAGCCACAGGCTCGGCCATGCGCGACAGGCTCGCCGCCGCGCCCTGCCGGGCTGCCACCGTCGGCGCCGCGGTGCGTGTGCCCTCAGCACTACCGGCTGTTCCAGATCGCGCCGCCGGCACTGTCCCGCCTCCGCCGCCACCGCCGCCGCCATTCGGCGCCGGCTCGAAAGCCAGCATCCGCAGCAGCGTCATCGTAAAGCCGGCGTATTCATCCGGAGCGAGACCCAGTTCACTCCGGCCTATCGTTGCGATCTGGTAGAACAGCTGAACCTGCTCGGGACTCAGCATGTCGGCGAAGCGTCGCAGGTCGGCCGCTTCCGACCACTCTTCCAGCACCGACGACGGCGCGAACTGCGCCCAGCCAACACGATGCAGCAGGCTCGCCAGATCCTGCAGCGCGGTCGAGAACGACAGGCTGCGCAACGCCATCTCGTCGGCAACAGCCAGCACGCCCGCACCGTCGCCCGCCGCCAGCGCGTCGAGCAGGCGGATCAGGTAGCTCTGGTCTAGCGCCCCGAGCATGCCGCGCACGGCTTCCTCAGTCACCTGATTGGCCGAATAGGCAATCGCCTGATCGGTCAGCGAGAGCGCGTCGCGCATCGAGCCGTCGGCCGAACGCGCGAGCAGGCGCAGCGCCTGAGCCTCGAAGGGAATCTTCTCTTCGCCGAGAATCCGCTCGAGATGCGACACGATGTGTCCTGCCGGCATCTGCTTCAGATTGAACTGCAGGCAGCGCGACAGCACGGTGACGGGAATTTTCTGCGGGTCGGTCGTGGCGAGGATGAATTTGACGTGCGCCGGCGGTTCCTCAAGCGTCTTCAACATGGCGTTGAACGCGTGGTTCGTCAGCATGTGCACTTCGTCGATCATATAGACCTTGAAGCGCGCATCGACGGGCGCGTACACCGCGCGCTCCAGCAGCGCGGCCATTTCGTCGACGCCACGGTTGCTGGCCGCGTCCATTTCGACGTAGTCGACAAAGCGTCCCTCGTCGATCTCCCGGCACGCACGGCAGACGCCGCATGGGGTCGCGGTCACGCCGGTTTCGCAGTTCAGCGCCTTGGCGAAGATGCGCGAGAGCGTCGTCTTGCCGACGCCGCGGGTTCCGGTAAACAGATAGGCATGGTGCAGACGCCCGCCGTCGAGCGCGTGCGTGAGCGCGCGCACCACGTGCTCCTGTCCGACGAGCGACGCGAAATCCTTCGGCCGCCACTTGCGTGCGAGAACTTGATAGGTCATCCGGAAATTGTATCAGCAACAATGGGGCGCAAAGACGAATCGACCAGACGCGGCAACGCCTCGCCGCTTCATTGAATTTCGCTAATGAAGCGATAGCGCAAACAGGAGGAACTTACACTGAACGACCGGGAAACCGCGAGGAGGAATCGGGGGAAAGCCAAGGGAACGCCAGGGGAACAACTGCGGAAGAACAACAGAAACGGAACGGCAGAAAGAGGAAGGTGACGAGCCCGACCCTCGGCACTGGTGGAAAACGGCTGTGGCTGCTTCGTTCCCGACCTGACCAGGTTGACCATCCCTCCATGCGAGGAGGCCCGTCACGAAGCATTCTATCACCGCGAGGCTGCCAATGCGACTCTTAATGGCGACGAGGTCGATCAAAGTCCATGCCTGACATGTATTCGCGGTCGGTTTCACGGCGCGCTCACATCTGGAGGCACTTGTGTTTGGCGCCGCAACCACCAGATAGGTCCCGAAGCATCGCGTCGGTAGCACGTGGCCCTACTGCCGGCATGACTACTATCACCACGGGCAACGCATAGCGATTTAGGCTAAACTGACGTACGAATGACCCGCAATGCCACGGCACGCGGCGCACCCGGCAGCATATCGATGGGTGACCGAACCGGGCAGTTTATGCGGCGAGGCGAACGGAAGTTTTTTTCAGTTCTGGTGTATCGTGGCGAGCAATCAAGGCGGGCCTCGATCCGAAAGAGGTATTCATACAATGAGCGAACAAATCAAGCACATCAGCGACGCATCGTTCGAACAGGACGTCGTGAAATCCGACAAACCCGTCCTGCTCGATTTCTGGGCTGAATGGTGCGGTCCCTGCAAAATGATTGCGCCGATCCTCGATGAAGTCGCGAAGGATTACGGCGACCGTCTGCAGATCGCCAAGATCAATGTCGACGAGCATCAGTCGACGCCGGTCAAGTTCGGCGTGCGCGGCATCCCGACACTGATCCTCTTCAAGAATGGCGCGGTCGCCGCGCAAAAGGTCGGCGCACTGTCGAAGTCGCAACTCACCGCGTTCCTCGACGGCAATCTCTAAGCTGATCGCATGACGCGCGCATAGCGCGTCTGCGCGGTGCGTGTTGTCAGTCGACAACACGCACGACAAGATCAGGCATTTCCGCTGCACTGGCGGAAATCGGCATGTGCTATGCTAGAATCCACAAAACGTCGAAAAGACGTGTAAGTCCTTGAGCGGTTCCGCTCACTCTCCTCCCAGATTTCATTTCGTCGCACCTTCTCCTCCCCGGCGGGTTCTCCGTATGCATTTATCCGAGCTTAAGACTCTGCACGTGTCCGAATTGATCGAGATGGCCAATGGCCTCGAGATCGAAAGTGCTAACCGCCTGCGCAAGCAGGAGTTAATGTTCGCCATTCTTAAAAAGCGCGCCAAGACGGGCGAAACAATCTTCGGCGACGGCACGCTCGAAGTGCTGCCGGACGGTTTCGGCTTCCTGCGTTCGCCGGAAACGTCGTACCTCGCGAGCACGGATGACATCTACATCAGCCCGTCGCAGATCCGCCGCTTCAACCTGCATACCGGCGACACGATCGAAGGCGAAGTCCGCACACCGAAGGACGGCGAGCGCTATTTCGCGCTGGTCAAGGTCGACAAGGTCAATGGGCAGCCGCCAGAAGCCTCGAAGCACAAGATCATGTTCGAGAACCTCACGCCGCTGCACCCGAACAAGGTGTTGCTGCTCGAGCGTGAGATGCGCGGTGAAGAAAACGTCACCGGCCGCATCATCGACATGATCGCGCCGATCGGCAAGGGCCAGCGCGGCCTGCTGGTCGCCTCGCCGAAGTCCGGCAAGACGGTCATGCTGCAGCATATCGCGCACGCCATCAAACAGAACCATCCGGATGTCGTGCTGTTCGTGCTGCTGATCGACGAACGCCCGGAAGAAGTGACTGAAATGCAGCGTTCGGTGGCGGGCGAAGTGATTGCCTCGACCTTCGACGAACCGGCTGCGCGTCACGTGCAGGTTGCCGAAATGGTGATCGAGAAGGCCAAGCGCCTCGTCGAAATGAAGAACGACGTCGTGATTCTGCTCGATTCGATCACGCGTCTCGCGCGCGCCTACAACACGGTTGTGCCGGCGTCGGGCAAGGTGCTGACAGGCGGTGTCGACGCGAACGCGCTGCAACGTCCGAAGCGCTTCTTCGGCGCGGCACGGAACATCGAGGAAGGCGGTTCGCTGACCATCATCGGCACGGCGCTGATCGAAACCGGCAGCCGCATGGACGACGTGATCTACGAAGAATTCAAGGGCACCGGCAACATGGAAGTGCACCTGGAACGACGCCTCGCTGAAAAGCGCGTCTATCCGTCGATCAATCTGAACAAGTCCGGCACGCGTCGCGAAGAACTGCTGATCAAGCCCGAGATCCTGCAAAAGATCTGGGTGCTGCGCAAGTTCATCCACGACATGGACGAAGTCGAAGCGATGGAATTCCTGCTCGACAAGATCCGCCAGACCAAGAGTAACTCTGAGTTCTTCGACATGATGCGTCGCGGCGGCTAACAGGCTCAGCTCAGCGCCATCGACTCACCGGCAGGTTGCACAAAAACCGTCCGCTTTTGCGGACGGTTTTTTTTCGCCTGTACCGTTCGCATAGTCAAACCTGCACGTAAACGTTCACGTTGAACTATAATGCGCGCAGCCCGTCACGGTTTTGCGACTGCCATGTCCAGCGAATCACCCACCCTCCTCACCGTCAGCGAGGCAGCGGAACGTCTGCGCGTCACGCCTCGCACGCTGAAGTATTACGAAGAGCGGGGCCTCGTCACACCGACCCGCAGTGAAGGCCGATACCGGCTGTACGACGAAAACGACCTCGACCGATTCTCGCGAATCCTGCGCCTGCGTTCGCTCGGATTCTCGCTGCACGGCATCACCGAGATGCTGAAGCGTCCGTTGGAACCGGTCGAAGGTGGACGCAACCGCTTTTCAATGGAATCGCTGCTGGAAATCCGCGACGCGCTGGCACAGCAGGTCGAGGCGTTGAACGCTCGCATCGACGCCGTGCGGCGCGAACTGAAGGAAGCGCAGACGCTGAAGGCCGAACTCAGCGACGACCTCGACTACGTGCAACGGCGGCTCGCTGGGGAGAACGCCGACGCGCTGCTCGCGCAGCGGCGCGACGCCCAGTCGAAGAAAAAGCCTTCGGGACGCCGCTCACCTGCCAGCGGCAAAAGGGGTGAGACCGCATGAACGCTGCGCCGTCCCGCGTGCCGCGATTCAGCGCCACCAGGCTGCGCGGCGATTTCTTCCCGTGGGCGCTTGCGCTCGTCACCGGTCTCGATTATTTCGACAACGCGGTCTTCTCGTTCTTCGCAAGCTATATCGCGGGCGGCGTCAACGCGTCGCCGGACGAACTCGTGTGGTCTTCAAGCGCGTATGCGGTGGCCGCCGTGCTCGGTATCCTGCAGCAACAGTGGTGGGTCGAGCGCTTTGGCTACCGGCGCTACGTCGCGGGCTGCATGCTGCTCTATTCCGCCGGCGCAGTCGCGGCCGCGCTATGCGATACATCGTTCGAACTGCTGTTCGCGCGCGGCTTTCAGGGCTACTTCATCGGCCCGATGATGGGTACGTGCCGCATCCTGATCCAGAGCAGTTTCACGCCGCAACAGCGTGCCGGCGCCATTCGCGCGTTCCTCATCCTGATCGTGGCGGGCAGCGCGCTGGCGCCGCTCGTCGGCGGCCAGCTGGTTGCCCATTTCACCTGGCGCGCGCTGTTCGCCTGCACCGCCCCGGCAGGGGCGATCTTCGCCGGTCTCGCGTTGTTCGCACTGCCGGATTCGGGCGACGTGCTGCCGGAAGAACGGGGCGCATCGCATTTCTGGCCCTACATGATCTTCGCCTTCGCACAGGGCGCGCTGCAGATCGTGATGCAGCAGGTGCGTTTCCAGCTGTTCAGCGCGTCGCCCGGCCTCATCATCCTCGCGGTGGCGGGCATCGCCGCGCTTGCCTGGTTCGCGTACCAGCAGTGGCACCATCCGTCGCCGCTCGTCCGTCTCCATGCGCTGCGCGAGAAGACCTTCCAGGTCGGCCTCGTGCTGTATATGTTCTACTACTATGAGTCGACGGGTTTCAGCTATCTCGTGTCGCGCCTTCTCGAACAGGGGCTCGGCTACCCGGTGGAAAACGCCGGGCGGCTCGTCGGCATTACGTCGCTGATCTCGTCGAGCGCCCTCTTCGTTTATCTGCGTTACGCGAAGCTGCTGCCACGCAAAAAATGGATCATCGTGCCGGGCTTCGCGGTAGCCGCGCTCGCCGCGGCCTGGATGACACGCATGTCGCCGGGCGTGGATCAGCGCGCGTTGATCGGCCCGCTCCTGCTGCGGGGACTGCTGCTGCTCTTCATCGTGCTGCCGGTCGCCAATCTGACGTTTAAAATCTTCGCTATCGAGGAGTTTACGCACGGCTACCGGCTGAAGAACATCGTCCGGCAACTGACGATCTCGTTCGCGACTGCATCTGTCATCATTGTCGAGCAGCATCGGCAGGCGTTGCATCAGACCCGGCTCGCCGAATACGCGAATCCGTACAATCCGGTTTTTCAGAGCACGATCGCAACGCTTTCGAACGGCTTTGCCGCCGCCGGCCACTCGATGAGCGAAGCGCACGCGCTTGCCATCGTTCAGGTGAGCCGGATGGTCGCGCAGCAGGCGAGCTTCCTGGCGTCGCTGGACGGGTTCTATTTTCTGATCGGCGTCGCCGTGTGCGGCGGAATCTTCGCCGCGTGGCAAAAACAGATCGACTGACCGATGCTATCGAAACTGACACACTGGCTCGATGCCCGCCGCCGCGATCGCGCGTTGCGCAGTCACGCGATCCCGGACGCGCTGTGGCAGTCCACGCTGGACGGCCTGCCGTTTCTCGCCTACCTCGACGCAGGCAACCTCGCCCGACTGCGCGAACTAGCCAGCCTCTTTATTGCGCAAAAGGAGTTTTCGACTGCACACGATCTCGAGTTGACCGACGCCATGACGGTCGGCATTGCCGTGCAGGCGTGCCTGCCGGTGCTGAACCTGGGCCTTGATCTGTACAAGGGTTGGGTCGGCGTGATCGTGTATCCGGGCGAATTCGTGATCCGCAAAACTGTCGAGGATGAGGACGGCGTCGTCCATGAGATCGAGCAGGACGCGAGCGGCGAAGCATGGGAAGGCGGCCCGGTCGTGCTGTCATGGGAAGACGCCCAGATGACAGACGGCACGGAAGCGTACAACGTCGTGATCCACGAGTTCGCACACAAGATCGACATGCTGACGGGCGAAGCAGACGGCCATCCGCCGCTCTTTCGCCGCCTGCACGCCCCGCTCGACGCGCCCGCCTGGGCCGCCGTGTTCGACCACGCCTACGACCACTTCTGCGCGAAGGTCGACGCGGTGCCGCAGCGCCGCTGGACGCGCTTCGAGCGCGAATCGCTGATCGATCCCTACGCGGCGGATCATCCATCGGAATTTTTTGCCGTCTGCAGCGAGGCGCTGTTCGTGCAGCCGCGCGCGTTCGAGGCCGAATATCCCGAGCTATACCGGCTTCTGGCCCGTTATTACCGTCAGGATCCGGCGCGCGTGGGCGCGCTTGACACACAGGACGGTCCGGGAATGCCAAAATAGTCAGGAAATTCGTCAACCGACTGATTTTCTGGCATAATCGCCGTTTTTCGACCTTAGGCAAGTGGCTCGCGCCGAAAGTCCGTTCGCGTCACCTCGCGGCGGCACGCGGGTTGGCTACCGCCAGATTAAAGGAAAGACCATGAAACAAGGCATCCATCCGGATTACCGCGAAGTCCTGTTCGTCGATATGTCGATCGACTTCAAGTTTGTGACGCGCTCGACCATTCAGACGCGTGAAACCGCCGAGTACAACGGCAAGACCTACCCGCTCGCCAAGATCGAAGTGTCGTCGGAATCGCATCCGTTCTACACTGGCCAGCAAAAGATCATGGACACGGCCGGTCGCGTCGAGAAGTTCAACAAGAAGTTCGGTGCGCGCGCAACGGGCAAGGCAGTCAAGTAATATCCGCCTCGTTACCGGCCTCGTGTTTCAACCTGAGCCGGACCGACGCACGAAGGGCAGCGAAAGCTGCCCTTTTTTATCGCCTGAATCCGTCAAAGGAAGCGGTCACAAGAAGCGTCCCGGGCATGTGGTGAATGACGCGCGACCGCGTGGTCGGAAGCGCCGCAGCGCTAATGTTGCCCTTCTGACCTTGCCGCTTGTTACCCCTCGTGACGCGTGCAGCGCAGCCCGTCTACAATGCCGGATCCGGGCCGGCCGCGCCCGCCGGACACGTCGTCCGTCGCTAGCCGAACCGCTTATCCGATACTGCACATCTGCATGAGATCTGTCGTCCGCCTGACTGCCTCAGCGACCAGCGCGCTACCGCGCTCGCTGCTACTTGCCATCTGCATCATCTATGCGTCGTTCGGCCTGTTCGGCCGCGATCCATGGAAGAACGAGGATGCAGCGGGTTTCGGCGTGATGTGGACAATGGCCAACGGCACCTGGCATGACTGGCTGCTGCCCAACCTCGTCGGCAAATACATCACGGGCGACGCGCCGCTCAGCTACTGGCTCGGCGCGATCGCAATCCGCGCGCTTGCGCCGTGGGTCGATGCGAGCAATGCGTCGCGCGTCTTCACCGGTCTGCTGTTTTGCGCGGCGTGCGCGTTCGTCTGGTACGCCGCCTATCTGCTTGGCCGACGCGCCGAAGTGCAGCCGTTCAAATACGCGTTCGGCGGTGAACCTGAACCACGCGACTATGGCCGCACGCTCGCCGACGGCGCCCTGCTGATCCTGCTGGGCTGCTTCGGCCTCGCCGAGCGCGGGCACGAAACCACGCCGCAGCTGGCGCAATTCTTCTGCATCGCGATGCTCGTCTACAGCCTCGTGCGGATGATCGACAAGCCGCTGCAAGGCTCGCTGTTATGGGGCGTCGCGCTTGGACTCATCACGTTGACGAGCAGCCCGGTGCTGGTGATCGCGTTGCTTGTCGGCACACTGGCGATGACGATCGTCGTGCGCGAGGCCCGCACGCGCTGGCTGCTGCTCGCCGGCCTGCCGGTCGCGCTGGTGCTTTCGGTGGCGTGGCCGCTCGCCGCGCTGGCCGCGTTCCCGGACGACGCCGTGTGGTTCCTCAATCAGTGGCTGCGCGGCAGCGTCAGCGCGTTCTCCGGGCCGCCCGGCTCCGTGCTCCGCTACGCACTGAAAAACCTGCCGCTCTTCACGTGGCCTGCGTGGCCGCTGGCAATCTGGGCATGGTTCAGCTGGGCCGGCCTGCGACGCGCGCCACATATCGCGATTCCTTCGTCGATCATTGCGCCGCTGCTCGTTCTCGTCGTGTTGCAAAGCCATTCGACGAATCGTCTGTATATGCTGCTCCTGCCAGCGTTGGCCGTGCTTGCTGCATTCGCCTTGCCCACGCTGAAACGCGGAGCGATCAATGCGTTCGACTGGTTCGCCGTGTTGAGCTTCACGATCCTCGGCAGCTTCGTCTGGCTCGTCTGGCTCGCCAGCCTCACCGGTTTTCCGCATCAGCTCGCGCGCAATCTCGCGCGTCTTGCACCTGGCTTCAATCCGCAGTTCAAGATCCTGTCGTTCGTATGCGCGGTCGCGGTCACGGTGTGCTGGATCGCACTGGTTCGGTGGCGCATCGCGCGCCATCCCAAAGTGCTGTGGCGTAGCGTGGTGCTGTCGAGCGCCGGCACGACCCTGATGTGGGTACTGCTGATGACGCTGTGGCTGCCGGTCGTGAACTACAGCCGGACCTACAAGGATGTCGCCGAGCAGATCGCGAGCCACCTGCCCGACGACTACACCTGCATCTCGCCCGTGCGTCTGGGCGATGCGCAGATCGCGACCTTCGCCTATTTCGGCGACATGCATTTCTCGTTCACCGACGACTGCGACGTGATCCTTCGCCAGGATACGCAGGACTACGGCGAACCGAGTGCGATGTCGGACTTCGTCTGGAAGCTGGTGTGGGAAGGCCGCCGGGTTGCCGACCGCGACGAGCGCTTCCGTCTGTACGTGCGCATCGACAGGCCGAAAGCGCCGGTCAAACGCCGCAACTGGCACCCGAAACCAGGCTGATCATGCTTGCCGACGTGCGGAAAATAGCCGCGCTCGCGTGGCCCGTGCTGATCGGTCAGCTTGCGATCATCTCGTTCGGCGTCGTCGACACCGCGATGGTCGGCCGTTATTCGGCCATCGATCTCGCCGCACTCGGCCTCGGCTCGTCGATCTACATCTCCGTGTATATCGGCCTGACCGGCATCCTCACGGCGCTGCAACCCATCACGGCACAACTCTACGGCGCGCGGCGCTACAGCGAGATCGGCGAAGAAGTTCGCCAGGCGTTGTGGCTTACGCTCGCGCTGATGGTGATCGGCTTCCTGATCCTGTACTTTCCCGGTCCGCTGCTGCGCATCGCGCACGCGCCCGAAGCACTGCGCGAACGCACTGTCGCCTATCTGCAGATCCTCTCGTTCGGACTGCCCGCGAGTCTCGCGTTTCGCGTCTACAGTTCGCTGACCAATGCAGTCGGTCAACCGCGTCTCGTGATGATCCTGCAGATCGGCGCGCTGCTGCTCAAGTTTCCGCTCAACTTGTGGCTGATCTTCGGCGGTGCGGGTGTGCCGGCGCTCGGCGGTCCGGGTTGTGCGCTGGCCAGCACCGCAATCAACTGGACACTCGCTGTCGTCGGCATGGTGTTGATGGTGCGCGTTAGCGTGTTCCGCCCGTTCGGGACTTTTTCGCGCTTCTGCTGGCCCGTTAGGCATCGCCAGGTGGCCCTGCTGAAGCTGGGCGTACCGATGGGGCTCTCTTACCTGATCGAAGTCACGTCGTACACGTTCATGGCGCTCTTCATCGCACGCTTCGGTACGACAACGCTTGCCGGTCACCAGATTGCCGGCAATCTCGGCGCGGTGCTATACATGACGCCGCTGTCGATCGGTATCGCATCATCGACGCTCGTCGCGCAGGCTGTCGGCGGAGAGCGCTATCCGGCCGCGCGCAGCCTCGCCCGGCACGGCATCCTGATGGCGTGCGCAATCGCCTGCCTGTACGGCGCGATCGTGTTGGCACTTCGGCCGTTCATCGTCGCGGGCTATACATCGAACGCGCAGGTTGCGGCAGCGGCCATGCCGCTCGTGCTGATCGTGATCGTCTATCACCTCTTCGATGCGTTGCAGATCACGACAGCATTCGTGCTGCGTGCGTACCGCGTCGCGGTGGTGCCCACTGTCATCTATGCCGTCGCGTTGTGGGGCGTCGGTCTCGGCGGCGGCTATCTGCTGGGTTTCGACGTCCTCGGCGGGACGCCCGCATGGCTCACCGGCGCCCGCGGATTCTGGTGCGCCAACGCAGCCAGCCTCGCGATCGCGGGCATCGGGCTCGCCCTTTACTGGCGCAACGTCAGCGTACGATTTCTGCGCATGAACGCCACGCCGCACGTCGATACAGCCGCATAGTCCACGCGTCACACGACGCCGAAACGAAGCAGAAATGCATGGCGAGCGGCGCTGTCGTGCGCTTCATCCACAGCCTGCCGGTCAGCGTGAACTGTTAAATCGAGCCCACATTAATTTGCTTGTCACGAATCAATCGTTATAAATCAGCGGCTTTCGTAAAAAGGGCGTGCAAATTATCCTATGCTTGAACGCAGCGCCTGCTGACTGGAGACGTCGTCCGTTCCCGGCTATTTTTTTGCCCTCAATGGAGTGCCTGCCATGCTGAAGAAGCTGTTGATGCTCTGCGTTGCGTTTGCGCTGTCGCTATCCGCCACATTTGCGGCAGCGGTCGAAGTCAATACAGCCGATACGGCCGCGCTCGAATCGGTCAAGGGGATCGGCCCCGTCCATGCCAAGGCGATCATCGACGAACGGACCAAAAACGGGCCGTTCAAGGACGCTGACGATCTCGCCGCACGCGTCAAGGGGCTCGGCGCCAAATCGGTGGTCAATCTCGAAGCGGCAGGTTTGACGATCAACGGCTCAACGGCCGCGCCGACCGGCGCCAAGGCTTCGACGCCTGCCACGACGAAGTCCGGCAGCGCCAGCAGCAAGGCAAAGACTTCGACCGAAACGGCCGCCCCCGCGGCGACGCCAGCCAGCGCACCAGCTGAAGCTTCGGGGACGAAAAAATCGAAGAAGACCAAAGAGGCCGCCGCATCGGCGCCAGCACCGACCGCTGCGGCCAGCGCACCGGCCGGCGCATCAGACGCAAAAGCTTCGAAGAAGAAGGCGAAGAAAGCGAAGGCTGCCTCGGCGGCATCGGGCGCGTGATCGCTGGCGCCAGACGGTGCTCCTTGCGCCCTCGCCACCCACCACTGCCCCTAACCGGTGCCGCGCTTCGGCGCGGCGTGTTCCACCGCCGGCGCGCTTCGCGTTTGCCGGCATTCAAGAGAGACCGTCATGAGCTTACTCGACAGTATCGGTTCCCTTCTCAACAAATCACCCGAAGGCGGCGGAGGTCAGCAGGCGCTGATTGCGACCGCACTCGAATTCGTGAACAACCAGCCGGGCGGCCTCAACGGCCTGATCCAGCAGTTCAAGGACAAAGGCGCCGGCGACATCATCAGTTCGTGGGTCGGCAACGGTGAGAACCAGCCAATCTCGCCGGATACGTTGCACAACGTGCTCGGTTCGGACGCCGTCACGAGTATCGCTTCGAAGGCCGGTATCGCTCCGGAACAGGTGACGGGTTTGCTGTCGCAGGTACTGCCTCACGTGGTCAATGCTGCGACACCGGAAGGCGAGGTTCCCGCGGAAGGTCAGTTGAACTCGACGACCGTGCTCGGCGCACTCGGTAGCCTCACCTCCTTGTTCGGCAAATCCTAGGACAAGAACGCGTCATTCAGGGGTGGTCAGGGCCAAAATCCTGTCATTCATGCATACCCGTGGATTTTCTTGAGCACCCAGCAAAGAAAAAGGGCAACGAATCCCATCGCTGCCCTTTAAACTACGTCAAACGCCGGGCGTGGGCTGCGGCCCACGCCTCTTTCGCTTAGTGCACAACCCGCTCGAACACGAGCTTGTCGTTTTCCACTTCGACAGGAATCACGTCCTTCGGACCAAACCTGCCCGCCAGAATCAACTTCGCGACCGGATTCTCGATCTCCTGCTGGATCGCACGCTTCAACGGCCGTGCGCCGTACAGAGGGTCGTAACCGACCTTGCCGATCAATTCCAGCGCTGCGTCCGACACCACCAGCTGCATGTCGAGTTTCGCCAGCCGCTCGTGCAACCGCTGCAACTGAATCCGCGCAATCGACTGGATGTTCGACCGGTCAAGCGCGTGGAACACGACGACGTCGTCGATCCGGTTCAGGAACTCGGGCCGGAAATGAAGTTTCACTTCTTCCCAGACCGCATCCTTCACGGCCTCCTGTGGCTCGCCAACCATCGACTGGATCACCTGCGACCCGAGGTTCGATGTCATCACGATCACCGTGTTCTTGAAGTCCACGGTACGTCCCTGGCCATCGGTCATGCGGCCGTCGTCGAGCACCTGAAGCAGCACGTTGAAGACATCCGGATGAGCCTTCTCGATTTCGTCGAGCAGGATCACGCTGTACGGCTTGCGACGCACCGCTTCAGTCAGGTAACCGCCTTCCTCATAGCCGACATAGCCCGGCGGCGCGCCGATCAGACGCGCGACGCTGTGCTTCTCCATGAATTCGCTCATGTCGATGCGGATCAGATGATCTTCCGAATCGAACAGGAACGATGCCAGCGCCTTGCACAACTCGGTCTTGCCGACGCCTGTCGGGCCGAGGAACAGGAACGAGCCATACGGCCGGTTCGGATCGGCGAGACCCGCACGGGAACGACGAATCGCATCGGCAACCGCGCTGATCGCTTCGTCCTGACCGACCACACGGTCGTGCAGTTTCTCTTCGATCTGCAGCAGCTTTTCGCGCTCGCCCTGCATCATGCGCGAGACTGGAATGCCGGTCGCCCGTGACACGACTTCCGCGATTTCCTCCGCACCAACCTGGGTGCGCAAGAGACGCCGGCGCGTCGGATTGTTCTGCTCCTGCGCCTCCGCCTGCGTAACCTGTTTCAGTTGCGCTTCGAGTTGCGGCAACTTGCCGTACTGCAGTTCCGCGACCTTTTCGAGCTTGCCTTCGCGTTGCTGCCGGACAATCTCGGCACGCACTTTTTCGATATCTTCCTTCAACTGCGCGCTGCCCTGCACTGCGGCCTTTTCAGCCACCCAGATCTCTTCGAGGTCCGAATATTCGCGGTTGAGCCGCTCGATTTCTTCCTCGATCAACTGCAGGCGCTTCTGCGACGCTTCGTCCTTTTCCTTCTTGACGGCTTCGCGCTCGATCTTCAGCTGGATCAAACGACGGTCGAGCCGGTCCATCTCTTCCGGCTTCGAATCGATTTCCATCTTGATCTTCGAAGCGGCTTCGTCGATCAGATCGATCGCCTTGTCCGGCAAAAAGCGGTCGGTGATATAGCGATGCGACAGCTCCGCGGCGGCAACGATCGCCGGGTCGGTGATATCGACACCGTGGTGCAGTTCGTACCTCTCCTGCAAGCCGCGCAGAATCGCGATCGTCGCTTCGACCGTCGGCTCGTCGACCAGCACCTTCTGGAACCGGCGTTCGAGCGCTGCGTCCTTCTCGATGTACTTGCGGTACTCGTCGAGCGTGGTCGCGCCGACACAATGCAGTTCGCCGCGCGACAGCGCCGGCTTCAGCATGTTGCCCGCGTCCATCGCGCCCTCGGCCTTGCCCGCGCCGACCATTGTATGGATTTCGTCGATGAAGACGATGGTCTGGCCTTCGTCTTTGGCGATGTCGTTCAGCACGGCTTTCAGACGCTCTTCGAACTCGCCGCGATACTTCGCGCCGGCCAGTAGCGCCGCCATGTCGAGCGACAGCACGCGCTTGCCCTTGAGCGTCTCCGGCACTTCGCCATTGACGATACGTTGCGCAAGCCCTTCGACGATGGCCGTCTTGCCCACGCCCGGCTCGCCGATCAGCACCGGATTGTTCTTCGTGCGCCGTTGCAGGATCTGGATCGAGCGGCGAATTTCGTCGTCGCGGCCGATCACCGGATCGAGCTTGCCGGCGCGGGCGCGCTCGGTCAGGTCGACCGTGTACTTCTTCAAGGCTTCGCGCTGGCTCTCGGCGTCCTGGCTATGCACCTGCGAGCCGCCACGCACCGCGGCGATCGCCGCTTCGAGCGACTTGCGCGACAGCCCGTGCTGGCGCGCGAGCCGGCCCGCTTCGCCTTTGTCGTCGGCGACGGCGAGCAGGAACATTTCGCTCGCGATAAAGGTGTCGTTGAGCTTCTGTGCTTCCTTGTCGGCCTGGTTGAGCAGGCCCGTGGTTTCGCGGCCGATCTGCACATTGCCGTCGGTGCCCTGCACCTGCGGCAGACGCGTGATCGCGTCGTTCAGCGCCGTTTGCAGCGGCTGCACGTGCACGCCTGCACGCGAGAGCAGCGAGCGGGCCGAGCCGTCCTGCTGCGCGACCAGCGCGGAGAGGACATGGACCGGTTCGATGTATTGATTGTCGTGGCCGACAGCCAGGCTTTGCGCATCCGCCAATGCTTCCTGGAATTTGGTGGTAAGTTTGTCGATTCTCATTAAGAGACCTCCAATTTCGAATATCACCAAAATGGGGTACTTTGTGCGGGTTTCAAGCGCCTTTTTGCATTAGACGGCAGTTTTTTGACAAATTGACGCGACAAACCGCGGACTGCCGCACCAGCCGGCAGGCGCCGCTTACTTCCCGACGGGCATGATCGGCACCGCCGTGCGCAAACCCAGCAATGCGGCGAGCGGCGCGGCCGGCTGCGCCAGATCACGGATCGTATGCCGGTCGAGTTCCAGCAGGAACGCTTCGCGCGCGGCTTCGAACACCCCCTTCAACTGGCATTGCGATTGAATCACGCAATGCCGAAGGCTACCCGTGTCATCGGGAATACAACCGACGAGCGCGAAGTCGGTCTCGGTCGCACGCACGACCTGGCCAACCGTGAGCGCTCCCGACTGACCTGCGAGCCGCAGACCGCCATGACGGCCGCGCACTGTCTCGACCCAGCCGAGTTCGCCAAGCCGCTGGACCACCTTCATCAGATGATTCTTCGAGATGCCGTACGCCTCGGAGATGTCCTGGATCGTCGCGAGCCCTTCACGGCGGACCGCCAGATAAAGCATCACGCGCAGCGCGTAATCGGTATAGTCGGTGAGTCTCATGGGATTCCGGTCGCATTGAGCGGCAGGCGCAATCAGCATGACGACCGCGTCGGCACAAGGGTTGTCGATCCTGTCTCTACGCAATAACATGCCGCCTGGATGCACGTATGTCCGAACGCAGAACGTTTAGTGTGCGCCACGTTGCGCTGTGTTCCAAGACGGACCGGCATTTTGCCGGTTTCAGGGTCGCGCCCGGTCCCGCGCGCCCGTGCGGCTGAATTCCGCCATTTTCGCTTTTCACCCGTGTTCACTGTATGAATCCGTCCTTTCCCCCGCTGCCGGCCGTCACGCGCCAGCCTGAGCCGACCGAAGAAAACGTCCGCGATCTGGTCTACGCGTTCTATGAGCGCGTGCGCGCCGATCCCCTGCTGGGGCCGGTCTTCGAACGCACACTTGCGGGAAGCTGGGACGAGCATCTGCCGAAGATGTGCACCTTCTGGGGAAGCATCGTGCTCGGCGCGAAACAGTATCGCGGCAACGTGCAGCAGGCGCATCAGCCGCTGCCGGGCATCGAGCCGCAGCACTTCAGCCGCTGGTTATATCTGTTCCTGGATACGGTGGAGTCGCGCTATGAACCTGCCGCGGCAGTCCGTTTCATGGAGCCCGCGTTGCGCATCGCACAAAGCCTGCAACTGTCGCGCTTCGGTTGGGACTACACGATTCCTGCGGAACAGCAGGCGCTGCTGGAACGCATCGCGCCACGGCGGCCCAATCGTGACGACAACGCGCACGAAAGCGCACGGCCGCGTGGCGAGCCGTTCCCGACGAAGATCATCGGGCGTAACAAGGAAGATTGAGTGCGCCGTTAGCCGCATCGCCCCGCTTCCCATCCCGGGGCCGCCTCTTGCCGCCACACACGCCGGATCAAGCCTTCGCGTTGCCTGAATCGACGCCCCAGCGGGCGAGCGCGGCGTCATCGGTGACGCGCGCATCGACCCAGCGTTCGCCGCTGCCGGTCTTCTCTTTCTTCCAGAACGGCGCCTGGGTCTTCAGGTAGTCCATCACAAACTCGCACGACGCGAACGCATCGCCACGATGCGAGGCAGTCGTGGCAACCAGCACGATCTGGTCCAGCGGACAGAGCTTGCCGACCCGATGCACGATCAGCACATCGATGCCCGGCCAGCGGCGGCGCGCGGTCTCGACGATCTGCTCCAGCGCCTTCTCCGTCATGCCCGGATAGTGCTCGAGTTCCATCGTCTCGACGGCGCTGCCGTCGTTCAGATCGCGCACGGTGCCGACAAAGCACGCCACCGCGCCGACCTTCGGGTTCTGCGCGCGCAGGGCGGCTACTTCGGTGGTCAGGTCGAAATCTTCGGTCTGGACGCGAACGGTCATCGGCGAGCTCCCGGACAGTCTCTCAGCCGCCCGTCACGGGCGGAAAGAACGCGACTTCGCAGCCGTCGGTCACACGCGTGGCGGCGTCGGTCATCTCGTGGTTACACGCCATGCGCAGGGCGCGGCCTTCGGCCAGCGCTTCGGCCCACGCGCCGCCGCGCACGCGCAGCCAGGCACGCACGTCGCCGACCGTCGCAATGCCGTCCGGCAGAACGACCGATTCGTCCGCCACGCCAAGCGCCTCGCGGACGCTCGCAAAATATTTCAGCTGGATCTTCATGTTCAGTGTCCGGCGCCGCGTCAGGCAACGTCAGTTCAGCAATTCGGAAAAAGGGATGAAACGCACGGTTTCGCCCGCGCTGATCGCATGGTTTGGGGGATTGTCGATCAGGCCATCGCCCCACACCGTCGAGGTCAGCACCGCCGAACTCTGGTTCGGGAACAGGTCGAGGCCACCCGCCGGATTGACACGCGCACGCAGGAATTCATTCCTGCGATCGGCCTTCGACTGCGAGAAGTCGGCACGCAGCGACAGCGCACGCGGTGTGACGGTGCGCACGCCGGCTAGCCGCAGGATGAACGGACGGACGAACAGCAGAAAGGTCGCAAAACTCGACACAGGATTGCCCGGCAAGCCGATGAAAAAGGTTTCGCCCGCGTCCGGGGCCGTGGCGGTGGCGGTGGCGTTCGCGTCGCCCGACCGGCGCACCGCGCCGAACGCAAGCGGCTTGCCCGGCTTCATCGCAATCTGCCACATCGACAGACGCCCTTCCGCCTCGACCGCCGGCTTCACGTGATCCTCCTCGCCCACCGATACACCGCCGCAGGTCAGGATCAGGTCATGTGCGTGCGCAGCCTCGCGCAGGGTAGCGCGGGTCGCATCGAGCCGGTCTGGCACGATGCCGTAGTCCGATACCTCGCAGCCCAGGTTCGCGAGCAGACCACGCAGCGTGAAGCGATTCGAGTTGTAGATGGCGCCTGGCTTGAGCGGCTCGCCGGGCATCGTCAGTTCGTCGCCGGTGAAAAAGACGGCGACCTTCACGCGCCGCGCGACGGTCAGCGTCGCGCACCCGACCGATGCCGCCAGCCCCAGTGCCTGCGGCGTAAGCCGCGTGCCCGCAGGCAGGATCACGGAACCGCTGCGGATGTCCGCGCCCTGCTGCGTGATCCATTCGCCGGCCTTCGGCGTGTGCAGAATCGCGACTTCGTCGCCGGTCGTTTCGGTTTGCTCCTGCATGACGATGGCGTCCGCACCGGACGGCACCGTCGCCCCCGTGAAAATGCGCGCCGCCGTGCCCGCTGCAAGCGGCTGCGGCGCATGTCCGGCAGGAATGCGCTGCGACACCGGCAAGCGGCGCTCGCCTTGCGACAGATCAGCCACGCGGACCGCATAGCCGTCCATCGAACTGGTGTTCATCGGCGGCACGTCGAGCGGCGACACGACATCGGCGGCCAGCACGCGATTCAGCGCATCGAGGGTTGGCAATGTTTCCGTGCCTTCGACGGCACGGGCCGCGCCGAGCAGCGTGGCGAGCGCATCGGCGGTCGAAAGCATCGGCGCGCGAGGCGCGGAAGATGAAGGCGTAGACATCGAATGGGCTGGCGCGCAGGACCGAAAAGAATATTGTAGCGGTCAGAGGGCGCAGGCGGGGCACGCTGGACGGATAGCATCCTTTTGCGGACGCCCGCAACGCAAAACGGCCATGACGCCGGTCTCATCTTCCAATGAGCGGCATCATGGCCATTCCGCGTTCCGGACCGGCGCGCGCTCGGCGCGCCGGTCGTTCACTCATTCACCCACTCAGTTCGAGGTGTGTGTTGCGACGAAGTCCTTCACCCGCTGGACGTCAGCCGGCAACACTTCGAATCGCTGCGGCAGCGCTTCGAGACCAGAGAACGCCGCCGGCCGCTCCGGTTCGCGCAGCAGCGCTTCGCGGATCGTCTCGCCGAACTTGATCGGCTGCGCGGTTTCCAGCACGATCATCGGAATGCCCGGCTGCAGATGCTCGCGCGCAACCTTCAGGCCGTCGGCGGTATGCGTATCGATCATCGTGTCGTAGCGCTCGAACACGTCACGGATCGCGTCGAGGCGATCCGCATGGCTGCTGTGCCCCGACACAAAGCCGAATTCCCGCACCCGCGCGAAGTCGCCGCTTGCCGCCAGATCGAAACCGCCCTTTTCTTCGACGTCGCGGAACAGTTGCAGTACGCGTGCCGGATCGCGACCCAGCAGGTCGAACACGAAACGCTCGAAATTCGACGCCTTCGAGATGTCCATGCTCGGGCTGCTGGTGTGATACGTCTCGGCCGCCTTGCGCACACGGTAGGTGCCCGTGCGGAAGAACTCGTCGAGCACATCGTTCTCGTTGGTCGCGACGACGAGCTTCTCAATCGGCAGACCCATCATCCGCGCGATATGGCCTGCGCAGACGTTGCCGAAATTCCCGGACGGCACCGTGAACGACACGCGCTCGTCGTTTGACTTCGTCGCCGCGAAATAGCCCTTGAAGTAGTACACGACCTGCGCGACGACCCGTGCCCAGTTGATCGAGTTGACCGTGCCGATCCGGTGCTTCGCCTTGAACGCGTGGTCGTTCGACACTGCCTTGACGATATCCTGGCAATCGTCGAACACGCCTTCGACCGCCAGATTGAAGATGTTCGGGTCCTGCAGGCTGTACATCTGCGCCGTCTGGAACGCGCTCATCTTCCTGTGCGGCGACAGCATGAAGACGCTGATGCCCTTCTTGCCGCGCATCGCATATTCGGCCGCGCTGCCGGTGTCACCCGAGGTCGCGCCGAGGATGTTCAGCGTCTCACCATGCCTGGCGAGCGCGTACTCGAACAGGTTGCCGATCAGTTGCATCGCCATGTCCTTGAACGCGAGCGTCGGTCCGTTCGACAGTTCGAGCAGCGACAGCGGCGCGCCATTTTCGACGCCCAGGGTCTTCAAAGGCGTGATCTGCGCGGCGCTTTCGTCGTCGCGGACGTTGCAGTAGGTCTCGGCCGTATAGGTGCGGCGCGTCAGCGTGCGGAGGTCTTCAGCGGGGATGTCGTCGCTGAACTTCGACAGGATCTCGAAGGCGAGATCCGCGTACGACAGCCCGCGCCAGCGGGACAGTTCGTCCGCCGTGACGCGCGGGTAGTGCGCGGGCAGATAGAGGCCGCCGTCTTTTGCCAGACCGCCGAGCAGGATGTCCGAGAAAGTGTGGCGCTCGCCGGCTCCGGCGCCGCGCGTGGAGATGTAGTTCATATGTGTGGCCTAGTTCAGCGCTTCCATGCGCAGCTTCGTCACCTTCGACACGACGGTCTTCAGCGCTTCGATGTTCGCGATCGCCGCGTTGACGTTCTTTTCGACCGTTTCGTGCGTGATCAGGATGATGTCGGTTTCGCCCTTGCCGTTCGCATCGACCTGCTCCGATTCCTTCTGCAGCAGCGCGTCGATCGAAATACCCGTGTCGGCGAGGATGCGCGTGATGTCGGCCAGCACGCCGGTCACATCGGCGACCCGCAGACGCAGGTAGTAACCGCTCGTCACTTCGTCGATCGGCAGGATCGGCGTGCTCGACAGGCTGTCCGGCTGGAACGCCAGATGCGGCACGCGATGCTCCGGATCCGCAGTATGCAGACGCGTCACGTCGACCAGATCGGCGATCACGGCCGATGCCGTCGGCTCCGCGCCCGCGCCCTTGCCGTAATACAGCGTCGAACCCACCGCGTCGCCGTGCACCACGACCGCGTTCATCGCACCTTCGACGTTCGCGAGCAGACGTTTCTCCGGGATCAGCGTCGGATGGACGCGCAGTTCGATACCTCTATCCGTGCGGCGAGCGATGCCGAGCAGCTTGATGCGATAGCCGAGTTCTTCCGCGTAACGGATGTCGATTGCGGCAAGCTTGCTGATGCCTTCGACATAGGCGCGGTCGAACTGCACCGGCACGCCGAACGCGATCGCACTCATGATCGTCGCCTTGTGCGCAGCGTCGACGCCTTCGATGTCGAAGGTCGGATCGGCTTCCGCGTAGCCCAGTTCCTGCGCGGCCTTGAGCGCCGTCGCGAAGTCGAGACCGCGGTCGCGCATCTCCGACAGGATGTAATTCGTCGTGCCGTTGATGATGCCCGCGATGTACTGGATGCGGTTCGCCGTGAGCCCTTCGCGCAGCGCCTTGATGATCGGAATACCGCCCGCTACCGCTGCTTCGAACGCCACCATCACGCCGTTCGCACGCGCCGCCTCGAAGATTTCCGTGCCGTGCACCGCGAGAAGCGCCTTGTTCGCCGTCACGACATGCTTGCGGTTGCGGATTGCGCGCAGCACCAGTTCGCGCGCGATGCCCGTGCCGCCGATCATTTCCGCAACGATATCGATCGACGGATCGTCGACCACCGAGCCGAAGTCGTCCGTAATCTGCACGGTGCCGCTTTCGCTGCCGAGCGCGGCTGTCGCCTTCGCGGGATTGCGTACGGCGATGCGCGCCACTTCAATGCCGCGGCCCGCGCGGCGTTTGATTTCTTCCTGATTGCGGCGCAGTACGGTGAAGGTGCCGCTGCCTACCGTGCCGAAGCCCAGCAGTCCAACTTTGATCGGTTCCATGCAGCGTGTGTTTTCGAGTAAGAGATTAAGGAAACAGGTTGCGGACGGCCGGTGCGTCAGTTCAGGCGTCAGGCCGCGTGGCGTTTGCGATAACCGTCGAGGAAACGCGCGATCCGGTTGATGGAATCGGCAAGATCGTCGACGTTCGGCAGGAAGACGACGCGGAAATGATCTGGCGTCTTCCAGTTGAAGCCACTGCCCTGGACGAGCAGCACACGCTCTTCGAGCAGTAGATCGAGGATGAACTGCTGGTCGTTTTCGATCGGGTACATCTTCGGATCGAGACGCGGGAACATGTAGAGCGCCGCCTGCGGTTTCACACAGGTTACACCGGGAATCGACGTCAGCATGTCATACGCCAGTTCGCGCTGCCTGTACAGGCGCCCCGTGGGCACGATCAGATCGTTGATGCTCTGGTAGCCGCCGAGCGCCGTCTGGATCGCGTACTGACCCGGAACGTTCGGGCACAGCCGCATCGAGGCGAGGATGCCGAGGCCTTCGACGTAGTCTTTCGAGCGGCGGCGGTTCTCGCCGGTCAGGCCTGAAATGAACATCCAGCCCGCGCGATAGCCGCACGAACGGTAGCTCTTCGACAGGCTGTTGAAGGTGACCGTCAGCACGTCTTCGGACAGCGCGCCGATCGCGGTGTGCTGCTTGCCGTCGTAGACGATCTTGTCGTAGACCTCGTCGGCGAAGATCACGAGGCCATGCTCGCGCGCGATCTGGATCAGTTCGAGCAGCAGTTCGTTCGAATACAGTGCACCGGTGGGATTGTTCGGATTGATCACGACGAGCGCACGCGTGTTCGGCGTGATCTTCGCGCGGATATCGTCCGGGTCGGGCATCCAGCCGTTCGATTCGTCGCAGATGTAGTGCACTGGCGTTCCGCCCGACAGGCTCACGCCGGCGGTCCACAGCGGATAGTCCGGCGCGGGCAGCAGCACTTCGTCGCCGTCGTTCAGGAGACCCTGCAGCGCCATCACGATCAGTTCGGAAGCGCCGTTGCCAATGAAGATGTCGTCGAGTTCGACGCCCAGCACGTTCTTCTGCTGCGCGTAGTGCATGATCGCCTTGCGCGCCGCGAACACGCCTTTCGAGTCGGAATAGCCCGACGAGCCCGGCAGGTTCAGGATCATGTCCTGAATGATTTCGTCCGGGGCGTCGAAACCGAACGGCGCCAGGTTGCCGATATTCAGCTTGATGATGCGATGGCCTTCTTCTTCGAGGCGCTTCGCATGTTCGAGAACGGGCCCGCGGATGTCGTAGCAGACATTCAACAGCTTGTTGGATTTCAGAATCGGTTTCACGGCGGGCACGGGGTCCTGGTCAATCAGTCGGTGTCAGTCTGGAAAAATCAGCCTGCGATGTTCAATCTGCGAAGTCCGGCCGAGGCCGACCAGTCTGGACGGACCGGTCTGCGAAAGCCTCTTGACGGGGAAGCAGGCCCGGGAGCGGCCGGTCCATGTGGGGGGACCTGTCTGAGTCGCGCCCTTCTGTCGTCATTTTGCCGGTCTTTTGCCGTCTGACGAACCTCTCCGGCGCAGCTTGTGGCGTCGCGCGAAGCAAGGGGGCGCCGCCGGGCGGCTAAAAAGTTATAATTTAGCGGATTTTGGCCGACTTCCGCAATGCACCAAGCGTGTCGGCCAGCCTTTTTGGCCAATTCGCCCATTTCGTGCCATTTTGTGTGTAGCTGGTTGTAAAGCGACGCGGCGCGCTTCGCGCGCAGCACCCGCCCCCGATATTCACGATGGCCACGATGCCTCACGACGACCCCGGATCACGAATTTGAAACTACACCAGGATTCCAGCGGCGCCCTCAACACCGTCACCGGCTACGGCGCCGACTATGTCGAAATCAACCTCGAGCGCCATATGGGCAGCATCCTCGTGCTTCCAGACGCACCCGTCATCGCCTGGCCGGTCTCTTCGTTCGAATCGCTTACCCCCGAACACTTCGAGCTGCTGATTGCACCGGCACCGGAAGTCGTCGTGTTCGGCAGCGGCGAACGCCTGCGCTTCCCGCACCCGCGCCTGACCGCCGCGCTCGCGAAACACCGCATCGGTGTCGAGACGATGGACTTCAAGGCGGCCTGCCGGACCTACAACATCCTGATGGCCGAAGGCCGCAAGGTCGCGGCTGCATTGCTGATCGAAAGCTAGAGCGCGCGGCGCCGCTAACGCGGCACGGCGTTGCCACACGCTGCGCAACAGGCACGGCTGCGCCACGGCGCCTCAATGGACCGAGGCCCGGCGCAGGTCCGCCTCACTATCGTCGCTCACCCTTTCACGACGCCGCTCCGCGGCATTGATAAACAGGCTGAAAACCCATGAACGATACGCCGTCCCGGCTACCGCTCAACCGCACCGCGATCCTGCTGCTCGTCGTTGCGCTCGCTGTCATCTGGTTCGTGCCGCTCGGCTGGCGCCACCTGCTGCCAAGCGATGAAGGCCGCTATGCGGAAATGGCCCGCGAAATGTTCGTCACGGGCGACTGGATCACGCCGCGCTACAACGCCTACAAATACTTCGAAAAGCCGCCGCTGCAGACCTGGGCCAATGCGCTGACGTTCGCGTGGTTCGGCGTCGGCGAGTGGCAGGCACGGCTCTACACGGCGCTCACGGGCTTCGCCGGCGTGCTGCTCGTCGGCTACACCGGCACGCGCGTGTTCAACGCGGCGACGGGCCTGTTCGCCGCGCTCGTGCTGGCGACTGCGCCGTACTGGTACCTGATGGGCCACTTCAACACGCTCGACATGGGTCTGTCGTTCTGGATGGAGTTGACGCTCAGTTCATTGCTGCTTGCGCAGCGCCCCAACCTGCCGGCAAGCCACGTGCGGCTCTGGATGTGGCTATGTTGGGGCTCGATGGCGCTCGCCGTGCTGTCGAAGGGGCTGGTCGGCATCATCCTGCCGGGCGCCGTGCTCGTGCTGTACACGCTCATCGCGCGCGACTGGGCGGTCTGGAAGCGCCTGTATCTGGTCAGCGGGCTGATTGTCTTCTTCGTGATTGCGACGCCCTGGTTCGTTCTTGTCCAGCAGCGCAACCCGGAATTCCTGAATTTCTTCTTCATCGTCCAGCAGTTCCAGCGCTATCTGACGCCCGAGCAGAACCGCCCCGGCCCCATCTACTACTTTGTGCCGGTGATCCTCGTGGGATTTCTGCCGTGGCTGTCGGTGAGCGTCCAGAGCATCCGCCACGCGCTGCGCACGCCGCGCCAGCCGAACGGCTTCTCGCCGGTGATCCTGCTGCTGGTGTGGGCGGTGTTCATCTTCCTGTTCTTCAGTGCATCGCATTCGAAGCTGCTCTCGTACACGCTGCCGATCGCCCCGGCCCTCGCGCTCCTGATCGGCATGTACCTGCCGCTCGTGACGCGCGACCAGTGGCGCCGCCATCTGACCGGCTATGCCGTGTTCTTCGTCGTCGCAGGGTTTGGTGCGATTTTCCTCGGCCGGCTGGGCGACGCGCGAACGCCGAACGAGCTGTATCGCGCCTATCAGGTCTGGGTATTCGCGGCGCTTGGCGTAGGGTTCCTGCTGACGCTCGTCGCGCTCTGGCTCAACCGGCGGAGCCGCACCGGAATCGTCGGCGCGACCGTGGCGTTCGGCGCCGCGTGGCTGCTGGTTGCCACCATCGCGGGCACGGGTCACGACGTGTTCGGGCGCCTGAGCTCCGGCGCGCCGCTCGCGCCCGCCGTCAAGGCTGCGCTGGCAAAGCTGCCGCCCGATACGCCGTTCTACTCAGTGGGGGTGCTCGATCACACGATGCCGTTCTACGTCGGCCACACGATGATCATGGTCGCGCAGCCGGATGAACTGACATTCGGTGTATCGGTGGAACCGGAGAAATGGGTGCCGACCGTCGACGAATGGATCAAACGGTGGGACAGCGACCGTTATGCGCTCGCCTTGATGCCACCGCAGCGCTTTAACGAACTGTCGGCCAGGAAAGTGCCGATGCAGGTCGTCGCCCGCGATGTGCGGCGCGTGATCGTGGAAAAACCGCAACAGTAACCCCATATCAGAACAACGGACCTCTTGTCGCCGATGAACCCCATTTCCCTCTTTTGCATCCTCGCAGGCGTGTCGCTGAACGCCTGCGCGCAGTTGCTGCTCAAAGCCGGCACGAATGCCGTTGGACACTTCGAATTCACCCGTGCGAACATCCTGCCCATCGCCTTCAAGCTGGCAACCCAGTTGCCGATCATCGGCGGGCTCGCCTGCTATGTGGTGAGCGTCGGCGTCTGGGTGATCGGGTTGTCACGGGTGGATGTATCGATTGCCTATCCGATGCTCTCGCTCGGCTACGTCGTCAACGCCTTCGCGGCCTGGTATCTGTTCGGCGAGGTGCTGTCGGTCCAGAAGCTCGTTGGCATCGGCATTATCCTGGTCGGCGTTTTCGTGCTTGCACGAAGCTAGGCGCGGTGGTGGTATAAAGCCGCCCTGCAACCGTCAGCGCAACGGTCCGTTGCCGGTCGCCGCGTCGAGCCGTTTTGGCAGGCGCTTAAGCGTGCCTTAAGGTTCGCATAAGGCCTGTTTGAGCACACTTGCACATTGCACCCTTTTTATCGAGCACAGCATTCATGAGCCAGCCATCAGTCCCGTTTTTGCCGTTTGTCCGTCCGGAAATCGATGAAGAGACGATTCAGGGCGTAGCCGACGTGCTGCGCTCCGGCTGGATCACGACCGGTCCGCAGAACCAGAAGTTCGAGGCCGCGCTGTCGGAATTCTGCGGCGGGCGGCCGGTGCGCACGTTCAATTCCGGCACGGCGACGCTCGAAATCGGCCTGCGGATCGCTGGCGTGGGCGAAGGCGACGAAGTCATCACGACGCCGGCCTCGTGGGTCGCAACGAGCAACGTGATCATCGAAACGGGCGCGACGCCGGTCTTCGTCGACATCGATCCGAAGACGCGTAACATGGATCTCGGCCTGCTCGAGAAGGCCATCACGGCGCGCACGAAAGCAATCATTCCGGTTTATCTGTCGGGCCTGCCGGTCGACATGGACCGCCTGTACGACATTGCCCGGGCACATAAACTGCGTGTCGTCGAAGATGCCGCGCAGGCATTCGGCTCGACCTGGAAAGGTGAGCGCATCGGCAAGCTCGGCGATATGGTTTCATTCAGCTTTCATGCGAACAAGAACCTGACGTCAATCGAAGGCGGCGCACTCGTGCTCAACAACGAAGACGAAGCGATCCTCGCCCAGAAGTACCGGCTGCAGGGCATCACGCGCACCGGCTTCGACGGCATGGACTGCGACGTGCTCGGCGGCAAGTACAACCTGACGGACGTGGCCGCACGCGTCGGCCTCGGTCAGCTGCCGCATCTGCAACGCTTCATCGCGCAGCGCAAAAATCTTGCACGCGCTTACTTTTCAGGCTTCGAAGGCGGCGCGGCCGTCAAACTCGGCGTCGGCCTGCCGCTCGCCGACTTCGAGAACAGCAACTGGCACATGTTCCAGATCACGCTGCCGCTCGAAAAGCTGTCGCTGGATCGCGCCGGGTTCATGGCGCAGCTGAAGGAACGCGGTATCGGCTCGGGGGTGCACTACCCGGCAATCCACCTGTTCTCGCTGTATCGCGCGCGGGGCTTCAAGGAAGGCATGTTCCCTCACGCGGAGCGCTTTGGCGCCACCACGGTCACGCTGCCGCTCTTCACGCTGATGAACGAAGGTGACGTGGCACGGGTATGCCGCGCGGTCAATGAAATTTGCGAACAATTCGGAAAATAAGCGGAAATGAGTCAAACGGAACATCACTCCCGAGCGTCGGACGCGCCGGAAGTCTCGATCGTCATCCCGGTGTACAACGAAGAGCAAGGTCTCGCGGAGCTCTTCGCACGCCTCTACCCGGCGCTCGACACACTCGGCACAACCTACGAAGTGATCTTCATCAACGACGGCAGCCGGGACAAATCGGCGGCGATACTCGCCGGGCAGTTCCGCGCGAGGCCCGACGTGACGCGCGTGATCCTGCTGAACGGCAACTTCGGTCAGCACATGGCGATCCTCGCGGGCTTCGAGCAGTCGCGCGGCGAGATCATCCTTACGCTCGACGCCGACCTGCAGAATCCGCCGGAAGAAATCGCCAAGCTCGTCGCGAAGATGCGCGAGGGCTACGACTACGTCGGCTCGATCCGCACGCAGCGCCAGGACAGCCTGTGGCGCCGCAAGGCGTCGCGTGCGATGAACCGTCTGCGCGAACGCATCACCCGCATCAAGATGACTGATCAGGGCTGCATGCTGCGCGCGTACAGCCGTCAGGTCATCGATACGATCAACCGCTGTGGCGAAATCAATACGTTCATTCCGGCACTCGCCTACACATTCGCGCAAAACCCGGTCGAGATCGAGGTCGCGCACGAAGAGCGTTTTGCAGGCGAATCGAAGTATTCGCTCTACAGCCTGATCCGTTTGAACTTCGACCTGGTGACTGGCTTCTCAGTCGTGCCGCTGCAGTGGCTGTCGTTCATCGGCGTGATCCTGTCGTTCGGATCAGCCGCGCTCTTCGTGCTGCTGCTGATCCGCCGCTTCATCATCGGGGCGGAAGTGCAAGGTGTGTTCACGCTCTTCGCCATTACGTTCTTCCTGCTTGGCGTGATCATTTTCGCGCTCGGGCTGCTTGGCGAATACATCGGGCGCATCTATCAGCAGGTGCGCGCGCGGCCACGCTATCTGGTGCAGACGATCCTCGAACAACGCGACGGCACCACGGTCACGCAGGCCCCGCGGCAGACCGTCGTGCAGGCTGTGCAGAACGTGCCGATCGCGCCAGCCATCGATCAGGGCCCGCAGCCATGAAACCCCGCGCAGTCGTATTCGCCTATCACAATGTCGGCGTGCGCTGCCTGCAGGTGCTGCTCGCGCGCGGTGTCGACGTGGCGCTCGTCGTCACGCATGAAGACAGCCCGACCGAGAACATCTGGTTCGGCAGCGTTGCGTCGGTGGCCGCCGAACATGGCATTCCTGTCGTCACGCCGGCCGACCCGCGCAGCCCCGAACTGCGCGCCGCCGTGAGCGCCGCGCGGCCGGACTTCATCTTCTCGTTCTATTACCGGCATATGCTGCCAGTCGACCTGCTGGCGATCGCCGCACGCGGCGCGTACAACATGCACGGTTCGCTGCTGCCGAAATACCGCGGCCGCGTGCCGACCAACTGGGCGGTGCTGAACGGCGAAACGGAAACCGGCGCCACGCTGCATGAAATGGCGACGAAGCCCGACGCCGGCGCAATCGTCGCGCAGACACCTGTGCCGATCCTGCCCGACGATACCGCCGCGCAGGTTTTCGACAAGGTCACTGTCGCGGCCGAGCAGACGCTCTGGCGCGTGTTGCCCGCCCTGCTTGCCGGCGAAGCGCCGCATCTGCCGAACGATCTGTCGCACGGCAGCTACTTCGGGGGACGCAAACCCGAAGATGGACGCATCGACTGGAACCAGCCGGCGCATCAGGTCTACAACCTGATACGCGCGGTCGCGCCGCCCTATCCAGGTGCCTTCACGGACCTCGAAGGCCAGCGTTTCATCGTCGCGCGGGCACGACTGGCGCCACCCGCTGCCCTGCAGTCGGATTTGCCGCCGGGACTCCACGTAAGCGATAATGCCATTTTTGCGATATGCGGCGACGGTCGCGCCATCGCTATCCACGAATTGCGGCATCAGCACGACGGTCAAGAAACCGTCGTCACCCCCGCCGGATTCACCCAGCTCATTCACTCTCCCCGTCACTCTTCATGAAAAAAGTCCTGATTCTGGGCGTCAATGGCTTCATCGGCCATCACCTGTCCAAGCGCATTCTCGAAACGACCGACTGGGAAGTGTTCGGGATGGACATGCAGACGGACCGCCTTGGCGACCTCGTCAATCACGAGCGGATGCACTTCTTCGAAGGCGACATCACGATCAACAAGGAATGGGTCGAATATCACGTGAAGAAGTGCGACGTGATCCTGCCGCTCGTCGCGATCGCTACGCCCGCAACCTACGTGAAGCAGCCGCTGCGCGTGTTCGAACTCGACTTCGAAGCAAACCTGCCGATCGTCCGTTCGGCCGTCAAGTACGGCAAGCACCTGGTCTTCCCGTCGACCTCCGAGGTCTACGGCATGTGCGACGATGAACAGTTCGATCCGGACGCATCGCAACTCACCTACGGCCCGATCAACAAGCCGCGCTGGATCTACGCGTGCTCGAAGCAGCTGATGGACCGCGTGATCTGGGGTTACGGCATGGAGGGCCTCAACTTCACGCTGTTCCGTCCGTTCAACTGGATCGGCCCGGGCCTCGATTCGATCTACACGCCGAAGGAAGGCAGCTCGCGCGTGGTCACGCAGTTCCTCGGCCATATCGTACGCGGCGAGAACATCAGCCTCGTCGACGGCGGAGCGCAAAAGCGTGCGTTCACGGATATCGACGACGGCATCGGCGCGCTGATGAAGATCATCGAAAACCGGAACGGCGTCGCGACGGGCAAGATCTACAACATCGGCAATCCGACCAACAACTTCTCGGTGCGCGAACTCGCGCACAAGATGCTGGCGCTCGCCGCCGAATTCCCGGAATACGCGGAAACGGCGAAGAAGGTTCAGCTCGTCGAGACGTCGTCGGGTGCGTACTACGGCGCGGGCTATCAGGACGTGCAGAACCGCGTGCCGAAGATCGACAACACGAAGCAGGAACTCGGCTGGGCGCCGGTGTCCACCTTCGACGACGCACTGCGCAAGATTTTCGAAGCATATCGCGGCCACGTCGCAGACGCTCGCGCGCTCGTCGAGCAGCAACCGTAAAGGCGGCGCCTTGCCTCGTATCGTCCTGAAGATCGACGTCGACACGCTGCGCGGCACGCGTGAAGGCGTGCCGAATCTCGCGCGTATCTTCGACCGCTTCAAGGCGCGCGCCACCTTCCTCTTCAGCCTCGGGCCCGACCACACTGGCTGGGCGATGCGCCGCGTGCTGCGCCCGGGTTTTCTGAAGAAGGTGTCGCGCACATCGGTGGTCGAGCACTACGGTGTGAAGCAACTGATGTATGGCGTGCTGTTGCCCGGTCCGGATATCGGCGTGCGCGCCACGTCGGAGATGCGTGCGATCCACGAAGCCGGCTTCGAATGCGGCATTCATACGTGGGATCACGTGTACTGGCAGGACAACGTGCGTTCGCGTCCGCCCGAATGGACCGCCGCCGAGATGAAGAAGAGTTACACCCGGTTCATCGACATCTTCGGCTCGCCGCCTGTTACGCACGGTGCAGCCGGCTGGCAGATGAACGGCGCCGCGTTCGAGCAGATCGACGCGTGGGGCATGCACTACGCGTCCGACGGGCGTGGCCATACGCCGTATTTTCCGGTGGTCAACGGACGAACGCTGTCGCACGTCCAGATGCCCACCACGCTGCCAACGCTCGATGAAGTGCTGGGGGTCGATGGCGTGGATATCGATAACGTTGCCGCGTGGTACCTGAAGCGCACGCAGAACAATCCGCACGATCAGGTCTTCACGCTGCACGCCGAACTCGAAGGACAGAAGCTCGCGCCGGTGTTTGAGCAACTCCTCGACGGCTGGCGCGCGCAAGGCCATACGTTTGCGACCATGGGCGACTATCACGCCGCGCTGGACCGAAGCACGCTGCCATCGTACCCTGTTACATGGGGTGAAATTCCCGGCCGCTCCGGCGAACTGATCGTCCAGCCCGACTGATCGGCGCCGCGCCAAACCGGACCTTGCGGACCTCGCCGGACCTTACGCGCTGTCGCGACGTTTCACGCGTACCGGACCACTCCCCGCACCTCGATGCTCAAGACTGACGAAGCCGCCCCAGCCGCTTCGTCATGCCGATAACAACCGGAGAACCTCGTGCCCATCGCAGTCGACCAACCCGTCCCCGACTTTACCGCTGCCGCAACCGGCGGCGAGTTCACGCTGTCAAGTCTTCGGGGCAAGAAGGCGGTGCTGTATTTCTATCCGAAGGACAACACGCCGGGCTGCACGACCGAAGGTCTGCAGTTCCGCGATCTTTACCCGAAGTTCAGGAAGGCCGGCGCGGAAATCGTCGGTGTGTCGCGCGATAGCGTACGCTCGCATGACAACTTCAAGGCAAAGCTCGAACTGCCCTTTCCGCTTGTGTCCGATCCGGACGAAACGCTGTGCGCACTCTTCGGCGTCATGAAACTGAAGAAAATGTATGGCAAGGAAGTACGTGGAATCGAGCGCTCCACCTTCCTCATCGACGGCGATGGCGTGTTGCGCCAGGAATGGCGCGGCGTCAAGGTGCCGGGGCATGTCGACGAGATTCTGGAGGCTGTACAAGCGCTTTGAGGCGCGTTATATTGGTCCGCAATGAGTGCCCCATCACCCCATTCTTTCCGCTGCTGCGCTGGCTTTCACGCTGCTGTTGTTGAAGTCGTGAGGCGCAACGCGATGACCGAAGTCGAGCCGCTTGCCCCGGTTGCCGGGGAGGCGGCTTTTTTGTTTGCGCGAAGCCGTTCTTCCGTTCAGCAACGCGTTTTTGTCAAGGAGCGCATCGAAACTCAGGCGAACCGGCATTTCTAGACCAAAGCGCGTCTCCGGGCGCAAACTGCGTGCGCTGTTCCGGCACGACAGGATGCGACAGGCGACGCACGATATGTGACCCGCTTTTTCCGAGGGAAACCATGCCTTTGCCTACCCCGCCCAGCAAGCTCGGCAATCTCTTGCCGCCTGATGAGTACAAGGCGAAAGCCCAGCCAGCGGCGAAATCCGCCCGCAAACAGGCCCACGAAGGGGAGCAGCTGGAAACGGCCGATTATGGTCGTACCAGCGTTGCCACGCCGATGACGCACGCCGCCAACGCCGCGACTACGCTGCGCCCCGTTCCGGCTTCGCCTGCCGCGGCCGAAGCGCCGGCGCCCGCCCGGGGCCGCCGCTCGAAACAGACCGCCGCGCTGCTTCAGCCCGTGCCCGCTGCACGCACCGAGCCGGGCCAACCTGCCGAGCCCGCTCACCCCGTAGTGGCACGCGCCGGCAAGGAAGCCGAAGCCGCCGTTCCCGCCGCGTCCGCGCCCGCGACACGCGGCACGACAAAGAGCCGTGGCCGCAAAGCCGGCGAAATCGAAATCCGCAAGCTGTTCGTGCTCGACACCAACGTCTTGATGCACGATCCGACCTGCCTGTTCCGCTTCGAGGAACACGACGTCTATCTGCCGATGATGACGTTGGAAGAACTCGACAACCACAAGAAAGGGATGTCGGAAGTCGCGCGCAACGCGCGCCAGGTCAGCCGTACGCTCGACGCGCTCGTCGCGAACGCGGGCGACATGTCGGAAGGCATCTCCCTGGCCCGCCTCGGTAGCCGTGAAGCGTCGGGGCGTCTGTATTTTCAGACCAGGCTGACCCACATCGAGCCGGTCGAAGGCCTGCCGCAAGGCAAGGCTGACAACCAGATTCTCGGCGTAGTGCGTGCGTTGCAGCGTGACCGGGCGGACCGCCAGGTCGTGCTGGTGTCGAAAGACATCAACATGCGCATCAAGGCGCACGCGCTCGGCCTGCCCGCCGAGGACTACTTCAACGATCAGGTTCTCGAAGACAAGGATCTGCTCTATTCCGGCATCCGCGCGCTGCCCCAGGATTTCTGGACGAAGCACGCGAAGGGCATGGAGAGCTGGCAGGACACGAAAACCGGCACCACGTATTACCGCGTAACCGGCCCGCTGTGCGCGTCGATGCTCGTCAACGAATTCGTTTATCTCGAACCGCAGAACGGCGAACCGGCGTTCCATGCGCTCGTGCGTGAACTGAACGGCAAGACCGCATTGCTGCAGACGTTGCGTGACTACGGCCACCACAAGAACAACGTGTGGGGCATCACGGCGCGCAACCGCGAGCAGAATTTTGCGCTCAATCTGCTGATGAATCCGGAGATCGATTTCGTCACGCTGCTGGGCCAGGCCGGGACCGGCAAGACGCTCGTCGCGCTGGCGGCCGGCCTCGCACAGGTGCTCGACGACAAGCGCTACAACGAAATCATCGTGACGCGTGCGACGGTGCCGGTGGGCGAAGACATCGGCTTCCTGCCGGGTACGGAAGAAGAAAAGATGCAGCCGTGGATGGGCGCCTTCGACGACAACCTAGAGGTCCTCCAGAAAACCGACGATGCCGCCGGCGAATGGGGACGCGCCGCGACCCAGGAACTGATCCGCTCGCGCCTGAAGATCAAGAGCATGAACTTCATGCGTGGCCGCACGTTCGTGGACAAATACCTGATCATCGACGAGGCGCAAAACCTGACGCCAAAACAGATGAAAACACTTGTCACACGGGCGGGACCAGGCACCAAGATCATCTGCCTCGGTAACATCGCGCAGATCGACACACCCTACCTGACGGAAGGCAGCTCGGGGCTGACGTATGTCGTCGATCGCTTCAAAGGCTGGGCGCATAGCGGCCACGTGACTCTCGCCCGCGGCGAACGCTCGCGGCTGGCGGATTACGCGTCCGAGATTCTTTAAGTTTCGCTCCTGCTTTGTCTCGAAGCCGCGCCGGGTATTGCCCGGCGCGGCTTTTTTCCTGGTGAACCCAACTCGGGTGCTGCAATCGCGCCGTTCCGGCAAAGCAACACTTAGCGCGCATACTTCAAGTAAATTATCAGCAATTCTTGCCTGAGGCTGGTCGCACGGACTACCATCGGCACATCTTCGCTTTAAGCGGACGTTTACGCTCGTCTGTGTGTCCATGCGCCGACTCTGGTTCCCGCTGCTGATTGCGCTTCTGCTCGCTGCATGCTCCGGCGCGCCGCAGAAGGTCTCGCGCGGGCCGGCCACCTCGAGCGAAGGCGCCTACCGCACCACCCCATCCGGTTTCCCGAATTTCGTCGACCACAGCGTCGGTCGTGAGGAAATCTCGATCCAGGCCATGAGCCTCGTCGGTGTACCGTACCGCTGGGGCGGCAATACGCCGGACAGCGGCTTCGACTGCAGCGGGCTCGTGCGTTATGTAGTATCGCGGGCAGCCTCGGTGAGTCTGCCTCGTACAACAGCGGACATGAGCGGGCGCGGCGAATCGGTCGAACCCGACGAGATCGCCACCGGGGACTTGATTTTCTTCAATACAACGGGTCGGCCACATTCGCATGTCGGCATTTACGTCGGCAAGCTGCGCTTTGTGAATGCGCCATCGACAGGTGGTACGGTCCGGCTCGACTACCTGACGAATCCCTACTGGGCGAAGCGGTTTGACGGCATCCGGCGAGTCGCACCGCCCGCCCGAAACCCTGCTCCGTTCGATACACCAACCTTGCAGGCGTCGACTGAGCCGGATAAAGCCCCTTCGATGACGCAGCCCCCTGTTAGCCAGGCTGCATCCGGAGCTGCGCCGACCGTGGCGACTTCGTCGCCACTTTCAGCACGCGTGTCGGCTGCTTCATTCCGGACACCGTCCGCCACCGGCTCCACTTCGACAGTCATTTCCGCCACGGCCCAACCCGCTGCTGCGTCCAGTGACCCGTTTGAACCGCCCCCGCCAGGCTTGAGCGCGGCGCAGATGCAGGCGCGCGCTGCCGGGGCCATCGCGCCTTCGGTTGTGCAGGCGCCCCGTGCGCAAGAAGGTTCGGATGCCCTCGCGTCCACGCGGGCCACCACGCCAGCACCCATCCAGGTCGCGCCTGAAGCCTCCGCGGAGCACGCCGCAGTCGCCAATGCGCCGGACGCCATCGACGCCGCCGCCGACGCCTTCGAGCCCCCGCCGCCCGCGGCAGTCGCTGTGCGTCAGGCACAGCAGGCGCAGCAGGCGCAGCAATCCGGCGCGGCCGGTGAAGTGCAGGTCATGCGCGCCTCCACGGCTTCCCGCCCCGTCCCCGCTGCGACCCACACCAACGACGACCCTATCGCCCGCTTCGCCAACGGCAGTTTCTGACTTTCAGATCGCACAGTCCATAGACCGTTCGGCCAATTCCCCGGAGACCCGGGCCTCTGCTATCGTTGCCCATATTCTCCGACCGCAGGGTGGCGACGATGGATCTCGGGCTCAAAGACAAGGTGGTACTGATTACCGGTGGTAGCAAGGGCATCGGGCTGGCCTGCGCCCGGGCGTTCGCCACTGAAGGCGCGAGAGTTGCGATCGTGTCGCGCGATCCCGCCAATCTCGCCCGCGCCCGCGAACAGTTGGCGAACGAAGGTCTGCATGTGCATTTAACCCGTGCTGACCTGCACGAACCGCATAGCGCCACCGATGTGGTCGAGGAAGTCAGCGAGGCTGTAGGCCCGATCGACATCCTGATCAACAGCGCGGGCGCGGCGAAGCGCTACGACCCAGAATTGCTCGACGCTGCTGCGTTCAAGGCAACGATGGAAGCCAAATACTTTCCGTACATCTACCCGCAGCAGGAAGTCTTGCGGCGCATGGTAGAGCGCGTAAAAGCGGGCGGCACGGCTGAACCCGGCGCCATCGTCAACGTCATCGGGATGGGCGGCAAGATCGCGAGCGATATCCACATCGCTGGGGGCGCCGCGAATGCCGCGTTGATGCTGGCGACAGTCGGGCTCGCGCATTACTACGCGCGCTACGGAATCCGGATCAACGCGATCAATCCAGGGGCGGCGCTGACGGAAAGAGTGGAAGAGGCGCTGAAACTGGAAGCCGACCAGCAAGGCATCGACACAGATGAAGCACTCGCACGTGGTCAAGCGAAGGTGCCGCTCGGGCGCTATGCGAAACCCGAAGAAATTGCGGACGTCGCGCTCTTCCTGGCCAGCCGTCGCGCGAGTTACGTAACGGGGGCGATTGTCCCGATGGACGGAGGCAGCGCGCCGTTGATCTGATGCGGCGCGCCAGCCATCGGGCAGGCTTCACATCAGACGATGGGCGAGCCACCAGCTGGCCGCGGCGAGCACCGCCGAAGCAGGAATGGTGAGCATCCATGCCCACACGATGTTACCTGCCACGCCCCAGCGCACCGCGCTCAGCTTCTGCGTGGCGCCGACGCCCACAATCGCGCCGGTAATCGTATGCGTGGTGGACACCGGAATACCCAGCCAGGAGGCGGTGAAGAGCGTAATCGCACCGCCCGTTTCCGCGCAGAACCCACCAACCGGCTTGAGCTTGGTGATCTTCTGCCCCATTGTGCGGACGATGCGCCAGCCGCCGAACAGCGTACCAAGGCCCATCGACAGATAGCAGCCACCGATCACCCAGATCGGCGGTGCTGCTGCGGTGGCAGATGCATAGCCGGTTGCGATCAGCAGCATCCAGATGATCCCGATGGTCTTCTGCGCATCGTTGCCGCCGTGTCCAAGGCTATACAGCCCGGCCGACACCAGCTGCATACGGCGGAACCGCCGGTCGACCTTGCTTGGCGGTGTCCGGAAGTAGAGCCACGATACCGCCAGCATGAAAAATGACCCGAGCACGAAGCCGAGAAGCGGCGAAACGAAGATGAACGCGATGGTCTTCAGCAGACCGTCGAAGTTGAGCGCGCCCCACCCCGACTTGGCAAGCGCCGATCCCACCAGACCGCCAATCAGTGCATGCGATGAACTCGACGGAATGCCGTAGTGCCACGTCACGATATTCCAGCCAATCGCACCGACGAGTGCACCGAACACGACGTAGTGGTCAACGATGGCGGGATCGATCGTGCCGCGCCCGACCGTCTCCGCAACCTTCAGGTGAAAAATGAAGTACGCAATGACGTTAAATGCCGCCGCAAACGCAACAGCCTGCTGGGGCTTCAGCACACCGGTCGAAACGACGGTCGCGATCGAGTTCGCGGCGTCGTGAAAACCGTTCATGAAATCGAAGACCAGCGCGACGACGACGAGGGTGGCGACCACCCAGATGGCGAGTTGAATCGACTGCATCTCAGGCGTTTTCCAGCACGATGCCTTCGATGATGTTCGCCACATCCTCGCACTTGTCGGTGATCGTCTCGAGCAATTCGTAGATCGCCTTGAGCTTGATCAGGGTCTTCACGTTGTCTTCCTCGCGGAAGAGCTTCGACATCGCGGAACGCAGCACGCGATCGGCTTCCGATTCCAGCCGGTCGATTTCCTCGCACGCCTTCAGGATCTGTCTTGCCTGCTTCATGTCGGAGAGCATGCCAACGGCTTGCTGCACACGCTCCGATGTCGCCGTGCAGATGTGCGCCAGCTGACTCGCTTCGGACGTCACCGCCTGCACGTCGTAGAGCGAAATAGCCGTGGCGACGTCCTCCATCAAGTCGAGGATGTCGTCCATGGTAGTGATCAGCTTGTGGATTTCGTCGCGATCAAGCGGCGTGATGAAGGTCTTGTGCAGCAGATCGATGGTTTCGTGCGTGAGTTTGTCAGCCGCTTTTTCGGCCTTCTGCACGTTCTGCTTGTGGATCTCGGCGTCCGACAGGTTGTCGATTAGCAGCTCGAGTTCGCGGCTCGCCGAGACAATGCAACTTGCGTGCGCATTGAAAATATCAAAGAACTTGCCCTCGGTGGGCATGAAACGACCGAACATTGGGATCCCGGAAATTGGTCACGGTTGTGGCTGACATAAAACCGCAACATTGTACCGTTCCGGGACCGGCGTCGCATTTTTGAAAGCATCGTTACAACAGCGCGCGCAGATATGGCTTTACTCGCTGTAGAAATTCTGCGCACCGGCAAAATTATCGAATTTCGTGAATTGGCCATGGAACGTGAGGCGAACGGGTCCGATCGGACCGTTACGTTGTTTGCCGATGATAATTTCTGCAGTGCCTTTGTCGGGGCTGTCCGGGTTGTAGACCTCGTCGCGATAAATAAAGAGAATCACGTCCGCGTCCTGCTCGATAGCGCCCGATTCGCGCAAATCCGACATCACCGGCCGCTTGTTGGGCCGCTGCTCAAGACCGCGGTTCAGCTGAGACAGCGCGATCACCGGCACGTCGAGTTCCTTCGCCAGACTCTTCAGCGATCGGGAAATTTCCGAAATTTCAGTCGCCCGGTTTTCACCTTGCGACGATCCGCTCATCAGCTGGAGGTAGTCGATGATGATGAGACCCAGCTTGCCGCACTGACGCGACAGCCGCCGCGCGCGCGAACGAAGTTCCATCGGATTCAGGCCACCGGTTTCGTCGATGAAAATCTGCGCCTCGCTCATCTTCTGCACGGCGTGCGTCAGCTTCGGCCAGTCTTCGTCCGTCAGACGCCCGGTTCGCATGCGGTGCTGGTCCAGCCTGCCGACCGATCCGAGCATACGCATCGTCAGCTGGGTACCCGGCATTTCCATCGAAAACACGGCGACCGGAAGACCATATTCGACCGCCACGTATTCGCCGACGTTCATCGAAAACGCGGTCTTACCCATCGACGGCCGCCCTGCGACGATGATCAGTTCGCCCCCGTGCATGCCCGACGTCATCCTGTCGAGATCGACGAAGCCCGTCGGCGTGCCGGTCACATCGCTCGAGTTGGCCGTGTGGTAGAGGGTGTCGATCCGTTCAACGACCTGCGTCAACAAAGGCCCGATTTCGAGGAAGCCCTGAGTGCCGCGTGCGCCGTCTTCGGCAATCGAAAATACTTTCGATTCAGCCTCGTCGAGCAGTTGCCGGACTTCCTTGCCCTGCGGGTTGAAGGCATCGGCGGAAATCTCGTCGGCGACCGAAACGAGCCGCCGCAACACCGCTCGATCCCGCACGATTTCCGCGTAGCGGCGGATATTGGCAGCGCTCGGCGTGTTTTGCGCGAGCGCGTTCAGATACGCGAGGCCGCCGACCTCCTCCGCCTTGCCGGACGTGCCGAGCGCTTCGTACACGGTGATCACGTCGGCCGGACGCGTTGCCGCGATCAGCTTGCCGATATGCTCGAAGATGATCCTATGGTCGTAGCGGTAGAAATCGCTCTGCGACAGGAAATCCGCGATGCGGTCCCACGCAGCGTTATCGAGCAACAGGCCGCCGAGCACGGACTGCTCGGCCTCGATCGAGTGCGGCGGGACTTTCAGCGATTCGAGTTGGGGATCTTTCGACGGTGCGTTCATGGAGACGAATTATCGGGCAAATGCGGTTATCAGGAAACCGGAACGCAGAAACAAAAAAACGGGAGCCGGTTGCCCGACTCCCGTTTTTTGCCAGAAACGACCTGGCGAATACTGCCCGGTACTTAGACGTGTTCGCCCAGCACCGACACCGTCACATCGACGAGAACGTCGGTGTGCAGCGAAATCTGCACCGGATGATCGCCGACCGTTTTCAGCGGGCCTTCCGGAAGACGCACTTGCGCCTTTTCCACTGTGAAGCCTTGCTTGACCAATGCGTCGGCGATGTCGGCGTTCGTCACCGAGCCGAACAGACGGCCGTCGACGCCAGCCTTCTGGCCAATCTGAACGGTCGAGCCGGCCATCTTTTCGCCTTGAGCCTGAGCGGCTGCCAGCTTTTCAGCAGCGACCTTTTCCAGTTCTGCACGGCGGACTTCGAATTCAGCGATCGCTTCCTTCGTTGCACGGCGAGCCTGCTTTTTCGGGATCAGGAAGTTACGTGCGTAACCGTCCTTCACCTTGACGATGTCCCCGAGATTGCCCAGGTTGACGACTTTTTCGAGAAGAATGATTTGCATTCGGATGCTCCTTGTTGCGTCGTCGGGTTAGGCCTTGTGCTGGTCGGTGTACGGCACGAGCGCGAGAAAACGTGCGCGCTTGATTGCCGTATCCAGCTGGCGTTGATAATGCGACTTCGTACCCGTAAGACGCGCCGGCGTGATCTTGCCGTTTTCGCCGATGAAGTCCTTCAGCGTTTCGAGGTCCTTGTAGTCGATCTGGTCGACGCCAGCGGCCGTGAAACGGCAGAACTTCTTGCGCTTGAAGAGCGGATTTTGTTGCTGACGACGCTTGTCGAATTTCTTACCAGTCGGGCGGGGCATGTTCAGTCCTTTCCAATGTCCTGCAATTCTGTGATGTGAAATACCAGGGTTCTGGCGTTGCGGCTCTTTTTTGCCAGGAAGCCGGTGAAGAGCGTTTCGACGCCCATCGCACAGCTTTCCAGCTTGCCGCTCGCCTCGCCGGCGGCCACCGCCGGCATCGTCAGTTCGACCTGCCGGGCAATACCGGCTTCGACGACTTCGGTGCGGTGGTGCAACGTACAACCTGCGATCGGAACGCCGGCGGGGGTATACCGCACCGGTTCGCGTTCAACGACGCTGGCCATGAGTTGCAGCCTGTTCACGAGAGCGACGCGAGTTTTCTGTAACCTGGTAGCTTAAATAACTGTATTAAGCCTGCGCTTCGGATGCTTGCGTAGCAGCCGACTTCTTGGCTTCTTCGCGCTGCACTTCCTTCATCATCGGCGACGGGCCGGTTTCGGCCTTCTTCATCTTGACGATGAGGTGACGCAGAACTGCGTCGTTGAACTTGAATGCGTGTTCGAGTTCGTCGAGCGTAGCCTGGTCGCATTCGATGTTCATGCAGACGTAGTGGGCCTTCGCGAGTTTCTCGATCATGTAGGCCAGTTGGCGACGGCCCCAGTCTTCGATGCGGTGGATCTGGCCACCGTGCGACGTGATCGTGCTCTTGTAACGCTCGATCATGGCGGGCACCTGCTCGCTCTGATCGGGATGCACGATAAAGACGATTTCATAATGACGCATACACACTCCTTGTGGATTAAAGCCACCCGGGCGTCGGAACCGGTGTGGCAAGTGAGAAGCCGAAGAGTGTAACCCGAATGGGGTCTGCACGCAAGGCTCGCGATGGATTTGCGTGCTGATTCGGCCATGTTTTCAACGGCTTAGGGGCCAAAGCGGCCGCGGTAGCACGCAAAGGCCACGCTTTTCCGCGACGCCAGCCCCAGGCATTCCGCCTGTCAGACCGGCTGCCGGACGCCGCTCAGCCCGGCATTTCGCTCCGCGCGCCGCCCTGCAGACGCGCGTTCAGCGCCACCTTGAACGCCGCCAGCGAGTCAGGCGCGGCATCCGTGATGGCCCACCACACCATGCCGTCGTCACGCCAGCGGGCGAGCGAGTATCCGTCGCGGACAAGCGTCGACGCTGGACGTTTTGCACCCGGGTCGGTCTCGGGGAAGACGTACACGTCGAGCACGTGCTTGCGGTAATGGTACGTCAGCACCGCCACCCGGCGATGTCCGACGTAGTCCAGCCGTCCGCCCACCAGCGTAAAGCCGCTCGCGGCCAGATCCTCGACCGGCGGTGCATAGTCGAGCCGCCCGTTGAACCACGGCTTCACCGTGTGCTGGTCGGAGGAAACGACATCGATGTCCCGCCCCGACAACTGCGCTCGCACATGGCTCGCGACGAGTTCATCGACAAGCGGCCCCGCGTCGGCCGGACGGCGCAGCGTCAGCGTGACGCCGGCGACCACGGCGCACAGCGCGATCAGCAGCGTAGCGAGGCAGCCGGCGCCGACCGTGCCGCCAGCCGGCGTGCCAAATATGCCGCCACCCAGCCCGCGCGCGCCATCAAACAAAGGGAGTCACCAACATTGGCGCCGCTGCGGCAATGAAGTCGGCGGCAGATCGGCGACGATGCGCGCCCGCAGCGCATCTGACGCGCGATGATAGTCCGCCCGACGGACGTTACGGCTAACCGCCCGAACGATCCCCGCCTCGCGACGGCACGCTTCGCACTCGACGATGTGCTGCTGGACGCGCCGGTCGTCGGCCGCCGGGAGTTCGCGGTCGGCACTCGCATCGAGCAGAGGACGCGCTTCCTTACAGTCCATCTGGCGCCTCCCTGTTCGTGCGGGCCACTGCGCCGCCCTGGCCGGCGAGGTCATCCGGCGCGCGTGCATGGAGCGAGGACCGTGTGCCTTCCGGCTGCCCCGTCTGCGCGCCGGACAAACCGGCCTGCGCGTCAGGCGCGGTTCCTGTTGCGCCGCGCACAGGCGCTTGCGATCGAGCCGCGTCCCATTCATCCCGGCCCCGGCCATCGTGTCCGCGCGAAGCATCTGGTGGCAATCCGGCCTGGTTGCCATTCACGTCGACGTCGTCGGTGTGGCTGCGTGGCTGTCGCGCTGCCGGGGCGCCTTCATCATTCCCGGCTGCGGCGCCCTTACGCTGCCGCACCGGTCCGGACTCGCGCGCCTCGAGCGCGGTCAACGCCGTGGCCAGCCTGCGACGGCCGCGCGCAAGCCGCGACATCACCGTGCCGACCGGCAGATCGGCAATCGTCGCAATCTCGCGATAGCTCAACTCCTCCAGTTCGCGCAGGATCAGCACCTCGCGATACTCGACCGGCAACCGCTCCAGCGGGGCATGCACGAGCCGGCCGTCTTCCTTGCGGATCGGCAAGGTCTGTGGATCGACGCTCGCGGGACTCCAGCCGTCGATGGCGGCCTCTTCCTGCGTGTCGTCGAATCCGCCCACTTCGTGCGCCGACGCACGCCGGCGCCACTCCGTGTACCACGTGCGCCGCACGATCGCGAGCAGCCACGGGCGAGCACTGTCGCCACGGAAGGTATCGAAGAAACGGAACGCGCGCATAAGGGCTTCCTGAACGACGTCGTCAGCGTCGCTGGCATTGCCGCACAACCAGCACGCAAGGTTGTAGGCGGCATCGAGATGCGGTAGCGCCAGTTGCTGGAACCGTCGACTGCGCGCGGCCTCGTCGTACGTTCCAGCAGCGTTTCTTTCGGTCTCACCCACGCAGGCCCACCCGGCTTTACGGCTGCAATACCGGCCACCCGTCACGTTTATTCCCGCTTGCTCGCGCCACAGGCAGAAATAAATCCGGAATAAAACCCACCTTGCGCCGGCCGACAGGAAATGCCCACCCCATGAGGAGCTGCCATGACGACCCGCCTGACCCAGCCCAAACGGCGCGATTTTCTGCGCCTTGCCGCCTTCGGAGGCGCAGCCTTCGCGTCCGCCCTGCCCGGCTGGACGTACGGCCGCGACGACGATTTCTTCTTCGTCCGGCTCTCCGATGCCCACTGGGGTTTCGAAGGGCCGGCCGTCAATCCGGGCGCGACCGTGCGTGTGCCGGCTCAGGCCGCCGAGGCGGGCAACGTCGAATTTCTGTGCGACATCTTCTGCGGCTCGGGGCACGAAACGATGAACGGCGTGATCGTCGTCGGGTGAAGGATGGGGCGGGCGTGATGCGAGGCTGCGGCAGTCCGCGTCACGCCGCGCCGCTCCAGTAGCCCGGACGCGCGTACACCTCTTTCAGATAGTCGATGAAATACCGCACCCTTGCCGGCACATAACGCTGCTGCGGATAGACGGCGAGAATGTCGTAATCGGGCAGCGCGAAATCGTCGAGTACGGTTTCGAGTTCGCCACGTGCAATCTGCTGCTGCACCTCCCAGGTCGAACGCCAGCCGAGACCAAGCCCTTCCGCCACCCAGCGGTGCAGCAGTTCGCCGTCGTTGCAGTCGAGCGTGCCGCCGACGCGCACCGTCACGAGCTTGCCGTTGCGTCGAAAGTACCAGCCGCGGTTCTGCCCACCCTGCAGATTGAACGCGAGACAGTTGTGGTGTGGAAGGTCTTCGAGTGTCTTGGGCCGCCCGTGCCGGCGGAAATATTCGGGCGTGCCGCACACCACCCGCCGGTTCGACGCGAGCTTCACCGCGACGAAATTCGGATCGACCGCGCCGCCGATCCGGATCGACAGGTCATAGCCTTCGCGCACGAGGTCGACCACGCGATCCGTGAGATTGAACGAAAGCTGCAGGTCCGGCTTGTCGGACAGAAACGCGGGCGCAAGCGGGGCAACATGTTTGCGGCCAAAAGCCGCCGGCGCCGAGACGATCAGGTGCCCCGTCACCGCGCGCCGTCCGGCCGTCAGCTCGTTTTCCGCCTGATCCCATTCGGTGAGAAGCCCCCGGCACCGCTCGAGAAATGCCGCGCCTTCTTCGCTGACCACGAGTCGCCGGGTCGAGCGATACATCAGCTTCACGCCAAGCCGCTTTTCGAGCGCGTCGATGCGCCGGCCGAGAATCACCGGCGACACGCCCTCTTCCAGTGCGGCGGAGGCAAGGCTGCCCGCGTCGGCGACGCGCACGAAGGTCTCGATCTGCTTGAAGCGGTCCATGGTCATCTCCAGCCTTGCCTGGCGGTGGCGGCAGCGAACGCCCGGTTGCCCCGCGCCCGGGGGGTCCCACCGCATTCAGTACTTTTTGTTTCGAAATAAGCGACCTGAACGGATCTTATCAAACCTTTGGGTGAAGCCTAAAGTGCGTCTAAACAGCCTTCACCGGCGATTCCAGGCATTCCAGGCATTCCAGACATTGAGGAGACAACCATGGCCAAGATGAGAGCCGTCGACGCAGCCGTACTCGTGCTTGAAAGAGAAGGCATCGATACTGCGTTCGGTGTCCCGGGCGCCGCGATCAATCCGTTCTACTCGGCGATGCGCAAGGCCGGCAACATCAGCCACGTGCTGGCGCGCCACGTCGAAGGCGCATCGCACATGGCGGAGGGTTATACGCGGGCCGCGCCGGGCAATATCGGCGTGTGCATCGGCACATCGGGCCCGGCGGGCACCGACATGATCACGGGCCTCTACTCCGCCTCCGCCGATTCGATTCCGATCCTCGCGATCACCGGCCAGGCGCCGCGCGCGCGTCTTTACAAGGAAGACTTCCAGGCCGTCGATATCGAATCGATCGCCAAGCCCGTCACGAAGTGGGCCGTTACCGTGCGTGAGCCGGCGCTCGTGCCGCGTGTGTTCCAGCAGGCCTTCCATCTGATGCGCTCGGGCCGTCCGGGCCCGGTGCTGATCGATCTGCCGATTGACGTGCAGCTCGCCGAAATCGAGTTCGACATCGATACGTACGAGCCGCTGCCGGTCTACAAGCCCGCGGCCACGCGCAGGCAGATCGAAGCCGCGCTCACGCTGCTCAACGATTCCGACAGGCCGCTGATCGTCTCCGGCGGCGGCGTGCTCAACGCCGCGGCGGAAGACCTGCTCGTCGAGTTCGCGGAAACCGTCGGCGTGCCAGTGATTCCGACGCTGATGTCGTGGGGCGCGATTCCCGACGATCACCCGTTGATGGCCGGCATGGTCGGTCTGCAGACCTCGCACCGCTACGGCAACGCGACGATGCTCGCCTCTGACTTCGTGCTGGGCATCGGCAACCGCTGGGCGAACCGTCATACGGGCAGCGTCGAGGTTTATACGAAGGGCCGCAAGTTCGTGCACGTCGACATCGAGCCGACGCAGATCGGCCGCGTGTTTGGTCCTGACCTCGGCATCGTGTCGGACGCGAAGGCAGCGCTCACGCTCTTCGTCGACGTGGCGCGCGAATGGAAAGCAGCCGGCAAGCTCAAGGACCGCAGCGCCTGGGTCGCGGACTGCCAGCAGCGCAAGCGCACGATGCTTCGCAAAACGCATTTCGATAACGTGCCGATCAAGCCGCAGCGCGTCTACGAAGAGATGAACCAGGTGTTCGGCCGCGACACGTGTTATGTGAGCACGATCGGTCTGTCGCAGATCGCCGGTGCGCAGTTCCTGCACGTGTTCAAGGCACGCAACTGGATCAACTGCGGCCAGGCCGGTCCGCTCGGCTGGACGATTCCCGCTGCGCTCGGTGTACGCGCTGCGGATCCGCAACGCCCGATCGTCGCGCTCTCCGGCGACTACGACTTCCAGTTCATGATCGAAGAACTGGCAGCGGGCGCGCAGTTCAACCTGCCGTACGTGCATGTGGTGGTGAACAACTCATACCTCGGGCTCATCCGCCAGGCGCAGCGCGCGTTTGACATGGACTTCTGCGTGCAGCTTGCATTCGACAACATCAACGCGCCGGAAGTGAACGGCTATGGGGTCGATCACGTCGCGGTGGCCGAAGGTCTCGGCTGCAAGGCTATCCGCGTGTTCAAACCGGAAGAGATCAAGCCGGCGCTGCAGAAGGCGCAGTCGATGCTGTCCGAGTTCAATGTGCCGGTGATCGTCGAAGTGATTCTCGAGCGCGTGACGAACATCTCGATGGGCACCGAGATCGATGCGATCAACGAGTTCGAAGAACTGGCCGAAAGACACGAAGACGCGCCGACCGCGATCAGCACGCTCGACTGAACCTTCGGGCGGCCCGAACGGGCCGCCCCCAACCGAAACCGGCCGAATTCCGCTTAATCCGCTTAACTGACCGACCAGCGAGACTTACGCACCATGCCGAAATTTGCAGCCAACCTGACCATGCTGTTCAACGAAGTGCCGTTCCTCGACCGCTTCGCGGCCGCAGCGGACGCGGGCTTCAACGCCGTCGAATTTCTCTTTCCGTATCCGTACGAGATCGCCGAGCTGGTCGAGCGTCTGCAGCAGAACCGTCTGAAGCTCGTGCTGCATAACCTGCCGGCCGGCAACTGGGAAGCGGGTGAACGCGGCATTGCCTGTCTGCCGCATCGTGTCGCCGAATTCCAGGAAGGCGTCGGCCGTGCAATCGAATACGCGAAGGCGCTGAATGTGCCGCAGTTGAATTGCCTCGTCGGCATTCCGACGGCAGGCATCGATGCCGACAAGGCGCGCGCCACGATCGTCGACAACCTGCGCTTCGCTGCAGGCGAACTGAAGAAAGAAGGCATTCGCCTCCTCGTCGAGCCGTGCAACTCGTACGACATTCCAGGCTTCGCGCTGAACCGCTCATCGGAAGGCCTCGACGTGATCCGCGCAACCGGCTCGGACAATCTCTTCCTGCAGTACGACATCTATCATATGCAGCGGATGGAAGGCGAACTCGCGGCGACCATCCGGAAAAACCTGGCATCGATCGCGCACATCCAGCTCGCCGATAACCCCGGCCGCAACGAACCGGGCACCGGCGAAATCAACTACCCGTTCCTGTTCGACCTGCTCGATTCGCTTGATTACGAAGGTTACGTCGGCTGCGAATACAAGCCGCGCACGACAACCACCGAGGGCCTCGGCTGGATCCAGCGAATCGCCGGCCAGACGCGCGGCGCGGCGCATGTAGCAGCCTGAGCGTTGCTGCGCAACCGACCAGCGAACGGTTGAAAATTCCTCGAACCCGCATCCCGGAGACATATCAATGGCAACAATCGGTTTCATCGGCCTCGGCATCATGGGCGCGCACATGGCTCGCAACCTTCTCAAGGGCGGTCACACGCTGATCGTCAACGGCGCCTATCCCGTACCGGACGATCTGCGCACGCAGACGACAGTCGTCGCGAGTTCGACCGCCGTCGCCCAGGCCGCCGATATCGTCATCTCCATGGTGCCGGACACGCCCGACGTCGCGAACGTGCTGTTCGCCGAAGACGGTGTTGCGAACGGCCTCTCGAAGGGCAAGCTCGTCATTGACATGAGCTCGATCTCCCCGCTCGAAACCCAGGACTTCGCCAGGAAGATCAATGCGCTGGGTTGCGACTATCTCGACGCACCGGTATCGGGCGGCGAAGTCGGCGCACGTGAAGCGACCCTGACCATCATGGTCGGCGGCCCGCAAAAGGCGTTCGATCTGGCGAGGCCCCTGTTCGACCTGATGGGCAAAAACATCTCGTTGATCGGCGACAACGGCGCCGGGCAGACCTGCAAGGTCGCCAACCAGATCATCGTGGCGCTGAACATCGAAGCCGTCGCCGAAGCGCTGCTGTTTGCAGCGCGCTCGGGTGCCGATCCGGAACGTGTGCGCCGCGCGCTGATGGGCGGCTTCGCGTCGTCACGCATCCTCGAAGTACACGGCGAGCGCATGACGAAGCGCACCTTCGATCCGGGCTTTCGCATCGAGCTTCACCAGAAGGATCTGAACCTCGCGCTCGATGGCGCGCGCAAGCTCGGTATCGCCCTGCCCCACACGGCGAGCGCGCAGCAGCTGTTCAGCGTGTGTGCGGCGAATGGCGGCAAGGCCTGGGATCATTCGGCCATGGTGCGCGCGCTGGAAATCATGGCGAACTTCGAGGTTGCACAGGCGCCGGGCAAGGAAGCGAAGGCTGCCTGAGATCAACGCCTGGTTGTTGCCTGTTGCGACCAGGCATCGGCAACAGGCGATCACGATCCGCAATCGATGCAGATAAACAGCGGACGCGACATTCGCGGTCGCTGGCAGGTGGGGCGCTTTGTCCGTTGCGCGGCACGCGTAGCGGCCAGGGCAAATCAAGCCGCTCTGGGCTGAGAGCGGCCAGTGGGGTCCGCAGCGGCACCCGGCGACGCCGGGGAAGCCTTGGTCGGTCAGACGTCGTCGTCGGGTGTCCGGCTGTCGGATTTCATGGTTTTGCCATGCCTTGACCTGGAGCGCTTTCGGCCGTGGCCGCCCGCAGGCATCAGTAAGTATCGAAGGCCCGCTGCAACGCGACCGAACCCGTCCCGCCTGCAGCAAGCGCGAGCATCAGCAGCACGCGCGCCTTGTAAGGATTCAGCGAATTGGCCGTGACAAAACCGAACGCATCGTCGGGCGCCGCGCCATTCCTCATCACATGCCCGGAGCCCACGCGCGACGAGCGCACCACGGCCACGCCCTGCGACACCGCATCCGCCAGCGCCTGCTGCATCGACGCGTGGATCGAACCGTTGCCCGTGCCCGCGACGACGATGCCCCGCACGCCGGCGGCCACCAGCGCGTCGACGGCGACGCGTGAAGCACCCGCATAACTCGCCACGATCTCGACATCCGGCCATGTCGCGCCGATCACGAATTCCGTCGCGGCCGTATGCGGCCTTACGACGCTGCGCTGGAACTCGACACGCCCATCCTGCACCCAGCCCAGCGCGCCGACTTCCGGCGACTGGAACGCATCGACCGCGAAGGTGCTCGTCTTGACGACGTCGCGCGCGCTATGGATCCGGTTGTTGAATGCAACGAGCACCCCCTGCCCGTGCGCAGCCGGACTCGCCGCGACCGTCACGGCATTCACGAGATTCAGCGGACCGTCGGCCGACAGCGCGGAGGCCGGCCGCATCGCAGCGGTCAGCACTACCGGCTTCGCACTCTTTACCGTGAGATGCAGCAGCCAGGCCGTTTCCTCCAGCGTATCGGTGCCATGCGTGATCACCACGCCATCGATGTCGTCGGTTGAAAGCAGCGCATTCACGCGTTGCGCGAGCGTCGTCCACAGCGCGAGGGCCATGTCCTTGCTGTCGATACTCGCGACCTGTTCCGCGTGGATCTGCGCGATTGTCGACAATGCCGGCACCGCCGCCAGCAACTGGTCGACGCCGACCACGCCGGCCTGGTAGCCCGCAGTGTTGGTGACATCGGCTGCAGAGCCCGCGATGGTGCCGCCCGTGGCAAGCACGGCGATGCGCGGCAGCGCGCCCTGCGGCGCGGAAGAAGAAGTAGAAGTATTCATGGCGGCGATTGTAAGCGATGCGCCGCCATGTTTCGATACGCGTGCACCCGATGCGGCAGACGGTGCATCGCGCACCGTTACCCGACTTCAGGCTGCTTCGCGCAACTGCGCAGCGATGTCCGCTTCGTTCAGTTGCGGCGCGAACATCTCGAGCAGCCGGTAAGCGTAGGCGCGCAGGAATGCGCCCTTGCGCAAACCGACGCGCGTCGTGCTCGCTTCGAACAGATGCTGCGTGTCGAGCGCGACGAGTTCGGTGTCGCGCTTCGGGTCGTAAGCCATGGCCGCGACCACGCCGATCCCCATGCCGAGTTCGACGTAGGTCTTGATCACGTCGGCGTCGATGGCGGTCAGCACCACGTCGGGCAAGGCGCCCGCTTTCGCGAACGCCTGGTCGATATGCGAGCGGCCCGTGAAGTCCTGGTCGTACGTGACGATCGGATATTCGGCAATCTCATCGAGCGTGAGGTTGGGCCGGCCCACCAGCGGGTGATCCTTCGGCACCACCACCACGTGATGCCACGAATAGCAGGGGAACGTAACGATGTCGGGATAGCGGTCGAGCGCCTCGGTCGAGATGCCGATGTCCGCCTCGCCATTGATGATCATCTGCGCGATCTGCTGGGGACTGCCCTGACGCAGCGCGAGATGCACCTTCGGGAACACCTCGGTGAACTGGCGGATCACCTTGGGGAGCGCGTAGCGCGCCTGGGTGTGGGTCGTAGCGACCACGAGGTGGCCGCTGTCCTGGTCGGCGTACTGACGGGCGACGCGGCGCAGGTTTTCCGCATCGAGCAGCATCCGCTCGATCAACTGATGCACCGCCTTGCCAGGCTCGGTCAAACCCGTCAGCCGCTTGCCGCGACGAATGAAGATATCGACGCCGAGTTCGTCCTCGAGGTCCTTGATCTGTTTCGACACGCCCGACTGCGACGTGTACAGCACGTTCGCCACTTCGGTCAGGTTCATGTTCTGGCGCACGGCTTCACGCACAAAACGCAGTTGCTGAAAGTTCATCTGTATGTCTCCGGTTCAGCCGAAGTTAGATTATGAAACGGTCAATGCGCCGGAAACACGCGCAACGCCCGCGGCACGGCGGTCACGCCGTCACCGACCGCAAGACGCAGATCGCGCCATGCTTCGCGATCGAGTTCGGCTTCGAGGACGGTGCCTTCGCGGCCCTCGAGTTCGACCCGCACCGAGCCGCCCAGCGTCACCACGCGCCGCACGCCGACGACTATGCCATCGCGATGGCTGTCGGCCTGCGGATACAGCTGCAGATCGTGCGGCCGCACGTACGCAAACGCCGGGCCTTCGAAGCGCGCTTCGATCGAAATCGGCAGCATCGCGCCGTCCACCACGAAACCGCTGCGATCGACGTTGCCATGCAGGCGGTTGGCCGCACCAAGGAATTCATAGACGAACGACGTCTGCGGATGGTCGTACACATCCTGCGGACTGCCGACCTGCTCCACATGTCCGCGATTCAGCACGACGATACGGTCGGCGACTTCCAGCGCTTCTTCCTGGTCATGCGTGACGAAGATCGTCGAGATATGCAGGTCGTCGTGCAGACGCCGCAGCCAGCTGCGCAGTTCCTTGCGGACTTTCGCATCGAGCGCGCCGAACGGTTCGTCGAGCAGCAACACCTTCGGCTCGACGGCAAGCGCACGGGCCAGCGCGATGCGTTGCCGCTGGCCGCCCGACAGCTCCGACGGAAAGCGTTGCGCGAGCCAGTCGAGCTGCACGAGCTTCAGCAGTTCATGCACCTTCTCGCGGATCACCGCTTCCGACGGCCGCTCCCTGCGCGGCTTCACACGCAGACCGAACGCGACATTCTCGAACACCGTCATATGACGGAACAGCGCGTAATGCTGGAACACGAAGCCCACCTGCCGCTCACGCGCGCCCACTTCGGCGACGTCCTGGCCCTGCAGCACGACCTGGCCGGCATCCGCATGTTCGAGGCCCGCGATCACGCGCAGGAGGGTCGTCTTGCCGCACCCTGAAGGCCCGAGCAGGGCGACGAGTTCGCCCGGCGGAAAGTCGAGCGAGACGTTATCGAGCGCGGTGAAATCGCCAAAACGCTTTTGCAGGTTACGAACGGTGATGCCCATGGACTGCTCTCCCTACTGAGCCGGCTGGCCAGCCGCCCGCGACGGCGTCTGCGGCTGGGTGACAGGACCGGCGTGCGCAGGAAGATCCCGCGCGCTGGCCAGCTCCGCCGACATGTGACGTTCCGCGAGCAGTTTGAGCGCCAGCGTGACAAGCGCGAGCAGCGCCAGCACGGAGGCCACCGCAAACGCCGCGGAAAAGTTGTATTCGTTGTAGAGAATCTCGACGTGCAGCGGCATCGTGTCGGTCTGGCCGCGAATATGCCCTGACACCACCGATACCGCGCCGAACTCGCCCATCGCGCGCGCATTGCAGAGAATCACGCCATATAGCAGACCCCACTTCACGTTGGGCAACGTGACGCGGCGGAAAATCTGCCAGCCCGACGCGCCGAGCACATGCGCGGCTTCTTCCTCGTCGTTGCCCTGCGCCTGCATCAGCGGAATCAGCTCGCGCGCGACGAACGGGAACGTGACGAAGACGGTCGCGAGCACGATGCCCGGCACCGCGAAGATGATCTGCACGTTGTGCGCTTCGAGCCACGGCCCGAACCAGCCCTGCGCGCCGAACATCAGCACATAGATCAGGCCCGAGATGACGGGCGACACCGAAAATGGCAGGTCGATCAAGGTCGTCAGCAGCGCCTTGCCGCGGAATTCGAACTTCGCGATACACCACGACGCGGCAAGCCCGAACACGAGATTCAGCGGCACGGCGATCGCCGCGGTGATCAGCGTGAGCCGGATGGCCGACAGCGCGTCGGGATCGGCGAGCGATGCGAAATAGAAGCCGACGCCCTTGCTGAAGGCCTGATAGAACACCGCGGCAAGCGGCACGACGAGAAACAGCGCCAGGAACAGCAGCGCGATGCCGGTCAGAAGCCAGCGCACCGCGCGCGGCTCCGTCACGGGGTCGGGACGACGAAGCGCCGCAGCCCGGTTGTGCGGGGTCGAAGCAAGCGTGGCAGGCGTGCGGCTCATTGCGCGGCTCCGCTCACCGCGACGGCATTCGCGCTGCCGGTGCCCGTCGCCGGCGGCACCGCTCCGGATGCGCCACGGCTCGTACGCCGCTGCAGATACCACTGCAGCGTGTTGATCAGGAGCAGCATCAGGAACGACACGACCAGCATGACCACGGCCAGCGCCGTGGCGCCCGCGTAGTCATACTGTTCGAGCTTCGTGATGATGAGCAGCGAGGTGATTTCGGACTTCATCGGCACGTTCCCGGCAATGAAGATCACCGACCCGTATTCGCCGAGCGCGCGGGCGAAGGCCAGTGCGAATCCGGTCAGGAGCGCCGGCAGCACGGACGGCAGCACGACGCGCCGGAACGTCAGCCAGCGCGACGCGCCGAGGCACGCGGCGGCCTCTTCCTGCTCGCGCTCGAAGTCTTCGAGCACCGGCTGCACGGTGCGCACGACGAACGGCAGACCGATAAACGTCAGCGCCACCAGCACACCTAAAGGGGTGAACGCGATCTTGATGCCGAGCGGCACGAGAAACTGTCCAAGCCAGCCGTTGCTGGAGTAGACCGCGGCGAGCGAAATGCCCGCGACCGAGGTCGGCAGCGCGAACGGCAGATCGACGACCGCATCGACGATCCGCTTGAACGGAAACGTATAGCGCACCAGCACCCATGCGACCAGAAAGCCGAATACTGCGTTGATCAACGCGCCGCCGAGTGCGGCAAGGAAGGTCAGCCGGTACGACGCGAGCACCCGCGGCGACGCGACGGCGCGCACGAACTGCTCCCAGTCGAGGGTGGCGGTCTTCAGGAAGGTCGCCGCCAGCGGGATCAGCACCACGAGGCTCAGATACGCCACCGTGATGCCGAGTGTCAGGCCGAAGCCGGGTAACGCGCCCGGCTTGCGGAAGGTCAACGTCGTCATGCTGAATGCCCTTGTTACTCGATCACTGCGGCTGATAGATCGAATCGAAGATGCCGCCATCTGCGAAGTGCGTCTTCTGCGCGTTCGCCCAGCCGCCGAAGCTGTCGTCCACCGTGTACAGCTTCAACTTCGGAAACTTCGACGTGAGCGCGGCCGGCACCTTGTTCGAACGCGGTCGGTAGAAGTTCTTCGCGGCGATCTCCTGACCTTCGTCGCTATAGAGGAAGTTCAGGTACGCCTCGGCGAGCCTGCGCGTGCCGTGTTTGTCGACCACCTTGTCCACCACGGCAACCGGCGGCTCGGCCAGGATGCTCGCCGAAGGCACGACGATCTCGAACCGGTCCGGTCCGAATTCCTTCAGCGACAGAAACGCCTCGTTTTCCCACGCGATCAGTACGTCGCCGATGTCGCGCTGCACGAAGCTGGTCGTGGCGCCGCGGGCACCCGAGTCGAGTACGCCTGCATTCCTGTAAAGCTTGCTGACGAATTCCTTCGCCTTCTGGTCGTTGCCGCCCGGCAGATGCGCGGCGTAGGCCCACGCGGCCAGGTAGTTCCAGCGGGCGCCGCCGGAAGTTTTCGGGTTCGGCGTCACGATCGATACGCCCGGCTTGATCAGGTCGTCCCAGTCCTTGATGTGCTTCGGGTTGCCCTTGCGCACGAGAAACACAATGGTCGACGTGTACGGCGATGCGTTATCCGGCAGACGTTTCTGCCAGCCCTTGTCGATGAGACCCTTGCCGGCGAGCGCGTCGATGTCGTAAGCGAGCGCGAGCGTCACGACGTCCGCCTGCAGACCGTCTAGCACCGAGCGCGCCTGCGCGCCCGAGCCGCCGTGCGACTGCCTGAAGGTGACCGATTCACCGGTCTTTGCCTTCCACTCCTTGCCAAACGCCTGATTGACATCCTGATACAGCTCGCGCGTCGGGTCGTACGACACATTGAGGAGCGTTCCATCCGCCGCCTGGGCGTGGCCGGCGAAACCCGCCGCCGCCGAGATACCCAGCGCAAGTGCCGTTACGACTTTGCGCGTCCTGCCTGCCAGCCCCGAATATCCGACCATCCGCTTTCTCCGTGTTCTTTGTGTTGATGCAGCGTTGGTTTGCATCGATTGCGGGCCAGTCTATCGAACGGCTTTCATCATTAAAAATAATTGTTCTTCATTTTTTAATACGAAAAAGTGCTAATGACAGACGGGCGCGGCGTTCCAGCACGAAAACGTCTGTGACGACGTCCGAAACCGGCGTTACAACGACACCGCCGGAGCCGAACCTAAAGTAAAGCTTGAAATGCGTCGGATACTGTATAAAAATACAGTCACCTGTCTATCCATACAGTGGCGCCATGACCAAACTCACCGCACGACAGCAGCAGGTTTTCGATCTGATTCGCCGGGCCATCGAGCGCACGGGCTTTCCGCCCACCCGCGCGGAAATTGCCGCCGAACTCGGTTTCAGCTCGGCCAACTCGGCGGAAGAGCATCTGCGCGCACTGGCGCGCAAGGGCGTGATCGAACTGGCCGCGGGCGCTTCGCGCGGCATCAGGCTGCTGTCCGGCTCGGACGACAGCCCCTATCAGTTCACACTTCCGCACTCGAGCATCATGCAGCTGTCGCTGCCGCTGATCGGCCGGGTGGCGGCCGGCAGCCCGATCCTGGCTCAGGAGCACATCTCGCAGCACTACGCGTGCGACCCGGCGCTCTTCTCGAGCAAACCGGATTACCTGCTGAAAGTACGTGGGCTGTCGATGCGGGACGCGGGCATCTTCGACGGCGATCTGCTGGCCGTTCAAAAGAAGAGCGAAGCGAAAGACGGCCAGATCATCGTCGCGCGGCTCGGCGACGATGTCACGGTGAAGCGGCTGAAGCGCCGGCCAGACGGCATCGAGCTGATCGCCGAGAACCCGGACTACGAAAACATCTTTGTACAGGCCGGCAGCGCCGAATTTGCGCTCGAAGGCATTGCGGTTGGGCTGATTCGCCCGACCGAATTCTGAATCTCGCCAGGAGAGTCTCATGGAACGCCTTGCCCGCCTGATCCCGTTTCGCCAGTTCGGCCGTCTGCGTCATCTGCGCAACATCGTCCCATGCGCACCGCTCGAGGCAATTCCCACGCCGTCGCTCTTCGGGCGCGACGCGACAGCCGAGGCGTCCAGTGCTTCGCGCCTGCCGTCCGCCCTGCCGGCCTTCGCGCGGGTATCGCTGAATTCCGGACTTAACGCGGAACCCGCAAGGCGTGCACCGGTGCGCGTCTATCACGGACCGTCGCGGCTCATCATGGTGGGTACAGTGGATGCGGTCTGCCGCATGATCGACCGCTGCATCGCCGAAGAGCGGGCCGGCGTGCAAGGCGCACTGTTCGAGTGATAGGCGCTGTTCCGATGACCCACGGGCCGGAGGCGATTGCGCCGCAGATACGCTGCGACTGCGTCGTGGCCCGGCCCGACTTGCGGCTCAGGGGATCGTTTCCACATGGTTGCGGTCAACGTTAGATCACATCTGACAGAGGCCCACCCCCCATGGCTGTTTCAGCACCTCCAAAGAAGAAGCACCGTCCTTTTCGGTCGCTGGCGATTGCGGCCCTTGTGGTCGTGGTTGTGGCAGCGCTCATATACGGCTACGCCTCGCCCTATATCGCGCTCAACCGTCTCAAGCGCGCGGCCGACGCGCGCGATGCGGAAACGGTCAACGAATATGTCGACTTCCCGGCGCTGCGCGACAGTCTGAAACAACAGGTGACTGGCTTGCTCGTGCGGCGTCTCGACGGGCAGCACAACGGGAATCCGTTGGCCGCCATCGGCGCAATGATAGGCGTGGCCTTGATCGGTCCGCTGGTGGATGCCTATGCAACGCCGGATGGCGTCGCGGCACTGTTGAACGGCATGCCGCCGCGCGGCGAGCCCGGCGAGCGACCACCGGAGCCGCCATCGGCGGCATCGAATGAACCGTCCGGATCGGCAGGCTCAGCAGGAACGGCGGGAGCAACGCAAGCGCCCTCGCCTGCGCCACCCGCTGCACCGTCGTCTTCAGAGCAGCCGACCCCGCCGCAACCCCCGCAGACCACGGCGGGTTATCGCGGGATCAACGAGTTCGTCGTTACGTATCAGCACGGTGTCGGCGATACGCATTATTCGGCCATCCTGCGCCGCGACGGTCTGTTTTCATGGAAGCTGTCAGCCATTGATCTGAATGGCTGACGTAATACGTGCCTGATGTCACGCAGCGTGACGTCAGGCGGCTGTAGTCGTGGAGGCCGCAGCGGCAGCCTCCTGCTTCTGTTCGGCGGCTGAGGAACAGGCCACCAGAATGCTGCAGGAGACCCGGTCGAGAAGCGGCGTATTGCCCGCACCCATCCACCATCGCGAGAGTCCCGTCCGGCAACGATGGCCCACCACCACGAGGTCCACTTGCAGTTCGTTCGCGAGATTGGCGATTTCGTCGATCGGATGACCAAACGCAAAGTGGCCATGAGCCTGTACGCCGCGCTCGGTCAACCAGTTCACGCCTTCCTGAAGAATTTCGCGGGCCGTTTCTTCGAAACGACCGCATGCGACATCGGTCAGCAGGCCCGCGCTTTGTGCGATGCTCGATCTCATGTCGACCACGGACAGCAGATGCGTTTCCGCTTTCAGGTCCAGTGCGAGATCCGCACCGCAGCGCAGCGCCTTGCGGCCTTCGCGCGAGCCGTCGTAGCACAGCAGGATTTTTTTGTAGCTCGCCATGATCCTCTCCCCACCGCCCGATGCGGCTTCGCTTCAATCATGGTGCGCCGCAATTCCGCTTGCAAGGGATGGAAAACGCTTAGTGCGTCTCTACCGCGTTTGAGGGCATGCCGCAGCGCAAGAAACACCCGCCAGGCATCAGGGCGCCGCAAACGCAACGCAGCCAATGCCCCTAGAATGGGCAGCCTGGCCGGTTATTACGGCACACCTCATGCAGTGACTCATCCATGTCCGCAGCCGCGATTGAATTCGAGAACGTAGAGAAGCGTTATGGCGAGAAGACTGTCGTTGACGGCCTTTCGTTCCACGTCCGCGCCGGTGAATGTTTCGGTCTGCTGGGGCCAAACGGCGCCGGCAAGACGACGACACTGCGTATGTTGCTTGGCATCGCTGCACCAGATGCGGGCACGATCAGGCTCTGCGGCGAGTCGATTCCGCTGCGGGCACGTTATGCCCGGGCGCGGGTCGGTGTCGTGCCACAGTTCGACAATCTCGATCCAGACTTCACCGTTCGCGAAAATCTGCTCGTGTTTGGCCGCTATTTCGGCTTGAGCGCCGCTCAAACGCGCGACAGGGTGCCGGCTCTGCTCGAATTCGCGCGCCTCGAAAGCAAGGCGGACGCGCGCGTCGGCGAACTGTCGGGTGGGATGAAACGACGTCTGACGCTCGCGCGGGCGCTCGTCAACGATCCCGACGTGCTGATCATGGACGAGCCCACCACCGGTCTCGACCCGCAGGTCCGGCATCTGATCTGGGAGCGTCTGCGCTCGCTGCTCGCGCGCGGCAAGACGATCCTGCTCACCACGCATTTCATGGAAGAAGCCGAGCGGCTGTGTCACCGGCTTTGCATCATCGAGGAAGGGCGCAAGATTGTGGAAGGTGCACCAAATCAGTTGATCGCGTCGGAGATCGGTTGCGATGTGATCGAAATCTACGGACCCGATCCCGTCGCCCTGCGTGACGAACTGGCGCCGCTCGCCGTGCGCACCGAGATCAGCGGAGAGACGCTGTTCTGCTATGTCGAGGATCCGCAGCCTGTCCACACGAAGCTCAAACAACGCTCGGATCTGCGGTATCTGCACCGGCCGGCCAATCTCGAGGACGTTTTTCTGCGGCTCACGGGCCGCGAGATGCAGGACTGAGCCTGCGCGATGCAGCCGACTCATTCAACGAGTGGCGCCCCTTCTGACCACCCGCCTCCGACAGACAGGAGATTCACCCGACCCTATGGACGCACGCAGCTACGATACCCCCGGCAAATCCTCCCGGCTGCATGAAGGCTTTGCCGCCCTGCCGGCCAATCCGGTCAACTGGATTGCGGTCTGGCGCCGCAACTATCTGGTCTGGCGCAAGCTCGCGATTGCGTCGATGTTCGGCAATCTCGCCGATCCGATGATCTATCTGTTCGGTCTCGGTTTCGGACTGGGTCTGATGGTCGGCCACGTCGACGGTGTCTCGTACATCTCGTTTCTCGCGGCAGGCACGGTCGCGTCGAGCGTGATGATGTCGGCAAGTTTCGAGTCGATGTATTCGGGCTTTTCGCGGATGCACGTACAGCGCACATGGGAAGCCATCATGCACACGCCGCTCACGCTCGGCGATATCGTGCTGGGTGAGGTGATCTGGGCCGCCAGCAAAGCGACACTGTCCGGCGCGGCGATCATGCTGGTGGCGGGCGCGCTCGGTTACGCGAGTTTTCCTTCGATGCTGCTCGCACTGCCCGTCATTGTGCTGACCGGACTCGCGTTCGCCAGCGTCACGATGATCGTGACTGCCCTCGCGCCGTCCTACGACTTCTTCATGTTTTATCAGACGCTGGTGCTTACGCCGATGCTGCTGCTCTCAGGCGTGTTCTTTCCGGTCACGCAATTGCCTGCGGCCGCACAAACCATCACGCTGCTGTTGCCGCTCGCGCATGCGGTCGATCTGATGCGGCCCGCGATGCTCGGCAGGCCGGTTGAAGATGCCGCGTTGCACGTCGCCGTGCTGGCGACCTATGTGGTCGTGCCGTTTGTGATTTCGGCCGTGCTGTTCCGTCGCCGCCTGATGCGCTGAACCGGCGTGCGCGCCGCGCGGGCCGTCATGCCCACGTGGCGTGTGGGCAGTCCGTCAGTCTTCGTCGTCGGTCCACGGAATGTCGACGTCTGAAATGAACGCGACCGTTGCGAACGGGCCGCCGTCCTGACGTCCAATCTTGCCGTCTGCCCGTTGCCATTCGACGCGGAACACCGTGCCCGGATCATCCGCCACGAGGCGGATCGTGCGCACTTCGTCCGGGTCAGCCGCTTCCACCGGGCCGTCGAGCGAGATGAGCAACGTCTGCGGCCACAACCCGTCAGCCGGATCGTAAATGCGATCGCCGTCGGGGATCAGCGTGAACGCTTCCACGCCGATGGTCGCCGACGCATCGACAATCATCTTGCCCAGTGCGCGCAGCAACGCGGTTGCCCGCGCCGAGTTCGCCTGGCGGATAGCGAGGTCCCCGCGCGTCAGCGCCTGTTCAAGTTTCGGATTGGTTTTCTGTTGCGCCATTCTGTTTCCTGGATTCAATCGTTCTTTTCAGCGTGCGGTCGCGGAAAGCCCGCCGCCGATAGTGCAGTTGCCAATGAGGGTTGAAAGGTTGCGGCCGGTCATGGGTGGTTGCGTTCGCGGACTGAATCCTACCACTCGGGTGTGCTGCAATGCGGCAGCGCGGGCCGGGCACGGTGGATAGACCGCGCCCCCAGTTCCCCAGTGTAGGTCGCGTTTGGCGATTGAACACGTCAATTCCACCCGCGAGCGCATGAAAGCGCACCGATCTGGTGTGTCGCCTAAAAACCCAGTGCGATCGCCAGCAGACCGGCGACCACGCCGAACGCCACCACCGACACGGCCACGACCGACAGCACGCGGGGCCGGAACGAGCGCGCCAGCATCACGAGCGACGGCACGCTGATCGGCGGAAGCGTCATCAGAAGCGCGCCTGCCGGACCGACACCCATGCCGAGCGACAGCATCGCCTGAATGATCGGCACTTCACCGGCCGTCGGAATCACGAACAGCATCCCGGCCACCGCCAGCGCGACAATCCAGCCGATATGGTTGCCGATCTCCGGCCCCACATGCGGAAACAGCCACGCGCGCGCCGCACCGAGCAGCAGAATGAGGACGATGTATTCCGGAATGAGGCGCACCGCCATCCGGCCTAGAATCTGCAGCCAGCGGGCAAATGCATGGCCCGTCTGCTGTTCCGCGATGAGTTGCGCAAGCTGCGTATCGGCGGCTTCCGATTCCCTTGGGGTCACGAGGCGGTTCACCAGATAGCCCAGGCCGAACACCATCAGCACCCCGAGTACCAGCCGCAGTGCAGTCCAGTTCCAGCCGAGTACGAACCCCATGAACACGAGCGTCGCCGGATTGAGCACGGAGTTACCGAGCCAGAAGGCGATAGCGCCGCCCGGCGAGGCCTGCCTCGCGCGCAACCCGACCACCACCGGCGCGGCGCAGCAGGTGCACATCATGCCGGGAATCGCCAGCAGCCCGCCCGCCGCGACGCTGCCGAAGCCTGTCTTGCCGAGCAGCCTCGCCACCCAGTGCGCCGGCAGCAGCGCCTGCACGGCCGAGCCGAGCAGCAGGCCAAGCACCATCGCCTGCCAGATTGCCTTGCCGTAGGCCCACGCGTAATCGAGCGCCGCCGACAGCGACGGCTCAGGGGGACTTGCCGCGGTGCCCATCAGGATCGATTTCCCGATCGAGTGCGTCGATGCCGCAGTGAAAGCACGGTTGTAGTACGGGAACCATTTCACATAGAAAAGCCCGACGACGGCAATCAGCAGGAAAACCAGCCAGCCGTAAGTGGGTTGTGTTTGGCGCGTGGAGTTCATGGTTTTTTTTCTTGGATATCCTGAGTGACGAAAGAGGTGGAAGCCTGTCCGGATTGCGTCGCGCCCCTCACAGCGCGCGGTCCCTTAGGGGTAGGGGTTGCGCACGAAGAAGAAGGCGTCATCCATGCCGCTCCGCCCTCAGCGCATTGCGCGAGCAGCGCCCTCGCCTGTTCGACGCAGTCCGCCGCATTCGGCCGGAACGTGAACCGGAGCGCCTGCGCCAGACCACGGAAATGCTGACCACTGCTGCGCTGATACGCAGGATCGTAGTGGCGTTCGATCAATTCACCGGACAACTCGGCACGCGCCCCGGCGTCGATCAGCTGCTGCCAGTGCCTGACCTGCTCCTTGCTATGCAGTCCAATCAAACGGTCGAGTTGCTGCTGGAACTGCCGCGGGTCGTCGAACAGGTGCGCATAGTCCTGCAGCAGGAACGCAATGCGGTCTTCACGCGATGCGTCGATCTCGATGCACGCCCCGCGATGAAAGCGGTCGAGCAGCGCCAGCGGCAGCGTGATACGGCCGATGCGCGGGCTCTCCGATTCGACGAACACTGGCCGCCTGACATCGAGCCGGGACAATGCGTCGACGAGCGCCGTATCGAACGCTTTCTGCGACGGCTGCGCCTGGCCGGGCCACGCGCCGAGCAGCGAGCCGCGATGGCGCGCGAGTTCTTCCAGATCGAGCACCTGCGCGCCCGCCTGCCGCAGCGCCTGCAGGAGACGCGTCTTGCCGCTGCCGGTGGGACCGACGAGCACAATGTAATCGAATTGCCCCGGCAATGTGCCGAGCGTCTCCAGCACCGAGTGACGGTACGTCTTGTAGCCGCCGTCGAGTTGCCGCGCCTGCCAGCCGATCATGTTCAGCAACATGGCCATCGAGGCGGAACGCTTGCCGCCGCGCCAGCAATAGATCAGCGGACGCCAGTTGCGCGGCCGGTCGGCGAAGGTATGCTCGAGGTGCCAGGCGATGTTGCGCGCGACGATCGCCGCGCCGACGCGCGTCGCCTCGAACGGCGAAACCTGTTTGTACATCGTGCCGACGAGCACGCGCTCTTCGTTGCTGAGCACGGGGACATTGATCGCGCCAGGTATGTGGTCTTCGGTGAATTCGAGCGGCGTACGGACGTCGACGATCTCGTCGAACCGGGACAACTGGTCCAGAGGTACAAGCAGGTTTTTCAATTTGGCGACGCGTGATGGGCCTTCTCCGAACGAAACAACGAATCGAAGAAGAAGCCAGCGTGGAGATTGGATGGGACGAATTATCGCACGGGGCTCCGTCCTCGCGCCCTGCCACCGGCGCTCGAGGCCGCGGCGCTCACCGTGCCTGCGCGAGACGCGTCGGACGCGGCGGCGCCTTCGTCGCAATCGGATGGTCACGAAACGCCCGGACCGAAGCGGGCAACTCGCGGCCGGCCATCGTCTGCGCCTGGATGTTGGCCGACGCAGCTGCGCATTGCCCAGCGGAATCATGACAGACACGTCGTCGCGATAGCTTCGCAGATTGCGTCGTGGTTTGCCTTTTTGGCAACGCAAGGTTCGAAATACGATCATTGTGGCAACAAAAACGGCCTCTTAAAATCAATCGAACGTCAAGCGCTGCCCCGTTATGTCAACAAGGCGCGCCCGCTTCGCCCGTTTTTCACCGGAGACTGTCTTGAGCCGCACCCACGCCATCGACCACGCGACACAGCATTTCGATTCAGGCGCCTTCCTCGCCGACCTCAACCGCCGCGTCGGCGTACACACCGAGAGTCAGGAAGCGGATCGCGCCGCCGTTCTGCACGCGTACCTGAGCGACGAAATCGTGCCCGCGGCCCGGCAACTTGGTTTTGATACGCGCATCGTCGATAACCCCGTCGAAGGTTTTGGGCCCTTTCTGCTGGCGACGCGCCACGAAGCGGACCACCTGCCGACGGTGCTCATCTATGGTCACGGCGACGTCGTTCGCGGCTACGACAGCCAGTGGCGCGAGTCGTTGACGCCGTGGGCGGTCGTGGTCGATGGCGACCGCTGGTATGGCCGCGGCACGGCGGACAACAAGGGCCAGCACTCGATCAATCTCGCGGCGCTGGGTAGCGTGCTGGCCGCGCGCGAGGGCAGGCTCGGCTTCAACGCGAAACTGCTGATCGAGATGGGCGAAGAAACGGGTTCGCCCGGACTCAACGAGATCTGCCAGCGTTTCAGCGACGAACTCGCCGCCGATGTGCTGATCGCCTCCGACGGCCCGCGCCTCGCCGCGACACGTCCGACCGTCTTTCTCGGCTCGCGCGGGGCGGTCAATTTCAGGCTCGCACTGAACCTGCGCGACGGCGCGCATCACTCCGGCAACTGGGGCGGCCTGCTGCGCAATCCCGCAACGGTGCTCGCCAATGCGCTCGCGAGTCTTGTCGATGCGCGCGGCGTGATTGCCGTCGATGGCCTGCGTCCGCCGCCGATCCCGGACGCCGTGCGCCGGGCGCTCGCCGACATCACCGTCGGCGGCGGCCCGAACGATCCGGCCGTCGACGACAACTGGGGCGAGCCCGGCCTCACGCCCGCCGAACGCGTGTTCGGCTGGAACAGTTTCGAAGTGCTCGCGATGAAGGCGGGCAACCCCGAGAACCCGGTGAACGCGATTCCGTCCGGCGCGTTTGCGCACTGCCAGTTGCGCTTCGTGGTCGGTACCGACTGGGAGCATCTCGAAGCGCATCTGCGCGCGCACCTCGACTCGCACGGCTTCACGATGGTCGAAGTGAGCGTCGAGCGCGGCGCCCCGGCGACGCGTCTGAACCCCGACGATCCGTGGGTCACGTGGGCGATCGCTTCCCTCGAACGCACCACCGGCAAGAAAACGGCCGTGCTGCCTAACCTCGGCGGCACGCTGCCCAACGAGGTGTTCGCCCACACCCTCGGTCTGCCGACCATCTGGGTCCCGCACTCCTACCCGGCCTGTTCGCAGCACGCACCGAACGAGCATCTGCTTGGCAGCGTCGCGCGCGAAGGATTGCAGATCATGGCCGGTCTGTTCTGGGATCTGGGCGAAAGCGCGCCCCATTCCGGCACTGCCTGACCACCCCTCCCGCGCCTCCCGGCGGACGCATCGCGCGATCGTCCGCCGGACCTGGCTGACGTTCTGGTCGGTGCTCGGCCTGATTGCACTGTATTCAGTGTGGTCGGCGTTGAAAATCCGCTGAAGGCGATGAACAAGGTTCGCCCATAAAAAACAGGCTGCCGCCGGAGAAACCGGGGCAGCCTGTTTGCGATACCAGCGATACCAGCCAGATGAATCAGAAACCAGTACGGCCTACGGAGCCGGATTCGGCTGCCGTTCGTGCAATGCGTCGATTTCCGCGAGCGCTTCCGGCGACAGCTTGACGTCGGCGCTTGCGATGTTTTCCTTCAGCTGATCGAGCGACGTCGCGCCGATCAGGTTGCTCGTCAGGAAGGGCCGGCTGTTGACGAATGCGAGCGCGAACTGCGCCGGCGACAGGCCATGGCGTTTCGCGAGCTCGACGTAACGCGTGGTCGCCTGCACCGACTGCGGCTTGCTGTAGCGCTGGAAGCGTTCGAACAGCGTGATGCGCGCGCCGGCCGGACGCGCGCCGCCTTCGTACTTGCCCGACAGCCAGCCGAACGCGAGCGGCGAGTACGCGAGGAGCCCCACGCCTTCGCGATGCGTGAACTCGGACAGGCCGGTCTCGAAGGTGCGGTTCAACAGGCTATACGGATTCTGGATGCTGACGATGCGCGGCAGCCCCAGCTTCTCCGACGCGCGCAGGAACTGCGCGACGCCCCACGGCGTTTCGTTCGACACGCCGATATGCCGAACCTTGCCTTCCTTCACGAACTCTGCGAGCACCGACAGCGTCTCTTCGATCGGCACCGTGTACGCATCGTCGATCCAGGGGTAGGCAGGACGACCGAACGTCATCGTGCTGCGGTCCGGCCAGTGCAGCTGGTACAGATCGACGTAATCCGTCTGCAGGCGCTTGAGGCTGTCGTTGAGCGCTTCGGTGAGGTTCTTGCGATCGAACTGGTTGCCTTCGCCGCGAATGTGCCGCGGATTGTGCGGCTGGCGCGCCGGGCCGGCGATCTTGGTGGCGAGCACGATTTTTTCGCGCGCGCTGCCATGCTGGGCGAGCCACGTGCCGATGTAACGTTCGGTCGAGCCCTGCGTCTCAGGACGCGGCGGCACCGGATACATCTCCGCCGCGTCGATCAGGTTGACGCCGTGGTCCAGCGCGTAGTCGATCTGCGCATGCGCTTCGCTTTCGGTGTTCTGCTCGCCCCACGTCATCGTGCCGAGGCCGATTACGCTGACCTGTACATCGGTTGCGCCGAGTCTGCGGTATTCCATCGAACTGTTCCTGTTGTTTGAGTGAACGGAAAACGCTGACGTTACCACGCCGGCGCGACCCGTGCAGGGCCGCTAGAATGACCCACCTGCGCGGCGCACGCGGATGCGCCACCCTTCCTCTGGAGAGTCATGCAGATGTCAGGTTCCTCGCCCGCTGCCACGCGCCCAGGTGATCCATCATTGATCGTCATGCTGGTGGCAGCGGCGTTCTTCATGGAAAACCTCGACGGCACCATCATCGCCACCGCGCTACCGCAGATGGCGCGCTCGTTCAACGTGCATGCGGTCGATCTCAGCATCGGCATCACGTCCTATCTGCTGACGCTCGCCGTCTTCATTCCGATCAGCGGCTGGGCCGCCGACCGCTTCGGCGTGCGCAACGTGTTCACGGCGGCGCTCGCGGTGTTCACGGCGTCGTCGGTGGTGTGCGGGATGACCAACGGGCTGGTTGAATTCACCGCGGCGCGCATCGTCCAGGGCATCGGCGGGGCGATGATGGTGCCGGTGGGACGCCTCGCGGTCCTGCGCGCGACGCGCAAGGAAGACCTGATGCGCGCGATCTCGATCATCACGTGGCCAGGCCTCGTCGCGCCGGTGATCGGGCCGCCTCTCGGCGGGCTCATCACAACGTACTCTTCGTGGCGGTGGATCTTCTGGCTGAACCTGCCGCTCGGCCTGATCGGGCTCCTTCTCGCGTGGCGCTTTATCGGCAACGAGCGTGACGCAGACAAGCGCCCGTTCGACGCGTTGGGCTTCGTGCTGTCGGGCATCGCCTGCACGGCGGTGATGTATGGGATGGAACTGACCGGCCGCGCCGATGCACCGTGGATTCAGGTACTGGCCTGTCTCGCGGTCGGGATCGCGGCAGGCGTGGCCGCGCTCGTCCATCTGCGACGCGCGCCGTATCCAGTCGTCGATCTCTCCGCGTTCAAGGTGAAAACGTTCGCCGTTGCGATGGGCGGAGGGTCCCTCTTTCGCGTATCGATCAGCGCCGTGCCATTTCTTCTGCCGCTGATGTTTCAGGTCGGCTACGGCATGAACGCCTTCCGCTCCGGCTTGCTGACACTCGCAGTGTTCGCCGGCAATCTCGCGATGAAGCTCGTCACGACGCCCGTGATGCGGCACTTCGGCTTTCGCTCGGTGCTGCTCGTGAATGGCGCGTTTGCCGCGCTGTCGCTGGCGGCGATGAGCCTGCTCACCCCCTCGACGCCGGCCTTCTGGATCGTCGCCGTGCTGTTCGTCAGCGGTCTCGCGCGGTCGCTGCAATTTACCGCCATCAATACGCTCAGCTTTGCCGATGTGCCGAAGCCGCAGATGAGCGGCGCCTCGACGCTATCGAGCACGCTCGGCCAGATGACGATGGGCATGGGCGTTGCGTTCGGCGCGATCGCATTGCGGGTGGCGGCGTGGGCGCACGGGCACGAAGCGCAGTCGGTGACGGCCGCCGACTTCAGCCTCGCCTTCCTGTTTGTCGCGGCCTTGGGAGGCGCCGCGCTCCTCGATGTGATCAAGCTCGACCGGCACGCAGGCGCACACGTCAGCGGACATGGCAGAAGCGAGGCGTAACCCGCCGGGCACGCCGATTGCTGAGTGTTGACGCCACCGCACCCGCGAAGGGTGCAAAGCGCGCGAGGCGAGAGACCGCTCCGATCTCAACCGACGATCCAGGCACTGGAATAGTTGCCATAGCCAGGGAAAACTGCGCGACGGCTTCAATGTGCAGACAGAGTAAGGAAGGCCATCATGGAAAAGTTCAACCAGACTGTTTCAGACAGGGCATTCGCGTCGAGCGCAGCGCTGTCGATCATCGTGCTGGCGATCGGAGCGCTGTTGCCTGGCGCCGCCCGCGCCGACGACACGCCGAGTCCATGCGCCGCACTCAAACGGATTGTTGCAGCGGCCCCCGACGGATTTACGTCGCTACGCCCGGACGACAGCAAGAACGTGGCTCAGCCCTATGGCGATGACACACAGTGCAGCGCCAGCCACGCCAGCTATCAATGTCTGTGGACGCCGCATCACGACGCGGGCTCCACCGAGGATGCGCTGCAGGCCGTCGCGGCCGATATCGCGTCGTGTCTGCCGGACGCGACACACGACCAGAATTCGCCGGCCCGCCAGCACTTCTATCTCGGCGCACGCGACCAGCGCACGCAGATCACCGCGACGACCGCGGGCGCGAACAAGCTCAAACTGGTGGTGTCGGGAAAATAACGCGCGTGTGATCAGGGCGCCGGGGGGCGCAGGCTGGCTTTCCTAGCGGCGCACGAGCGCGACGACGTACACGCAGGGCTCCGACCCGGGGTTGAAGAACTCACAGTCCGCTGGCGCGCCCAGTTGCAGACAGTCGCCTGCATTCAGTTGATGGGTCTGCGAGCCTTCGCGAAACGTCAGCGTTCCGCGTGTGACCCAGATCTGCTGATGCTGAAACACGAAAGCATCCGACGGATACGGCACGCGCACGCCAGCCGGCAACTCGATCTCGAGCAACTCCAGCACACCGCCCGTCGCGGGCGATACCCGGCGACGCGTATAACCCGTTTCCGGATCGCGCCATAGCACCTGCTGCTCGCGGCGCGCGAGTCGCTCGCCGGTCTGCTCGGCGAGCGCCAGAAGCGTCGACAGCGCCAAGCCGAAAGCACCCGACAGCCGGCCGAGCACCGTCGCGGTCGGACTCGCTTCGCCGCGCTCGATCTTGCTGATCATCGCCTTCGACACGCCGGAGCGATCCGCGAGTTCGCTCAGCGACCAGTTCCGGGCCTCGCGCTCGATCTTCACGCGGGAGGAAATCGCAAGGCTCAGATCGATCGACGCGGAATCGGACATGGGAGAAAGAGGATGGACGGGAGCGGTTTTTGCCGCCACGCATTATACCGGCGGCCTGTTCGGGACCCGGCCGCCGTCAGGCCAGCCTGGGATCCGGCGAATTCATTCAGTTTGCTGCAGGTCGCGGCTTCACACAACGTCTTGCATAGTGTTTTTTTGTCCACTATATTGAACGAACGATCAAATGCAGTCAGGTCGTGCGAGCGCCCCGCAACATCTACCGGAACACGCCATGCCGAAGGAAATCCTCCTCAACGCTTTTGACATGAACTGTGTCGGGCACATCCAGCAGGGGTTATGGACGCACCCGCGCGATCGCTCGGACCGCTACACCGATCTGCAATACTGGACCGATTACGCACGCACACTGGAGGCCGGTCTTTTCGACGGCATTTTCTTCGCCGATGTGGTGGGTGTCTACGATGTCTACGGCGGCAGCCCGGATGCCGCGATCCGCGGCGGCGTGCAGGTGCCGGTCAACGACCCGACCCTGCTGATTCCAGCGATGGCCGCCGTAACGCGTCATCTGTCGTTCGGCGTGACGTGCAATCTCACCGTCGAGCAGCCGTTCCTGTTCGCGCGCCGCATGTCGACGCTCGATCATCTGACACGTGGACGTATCGGCTGGAACATCGTCACCGGCTACCTGGATAGCGCCTCGCGCGCGATCGGCCTCACGGGCCAGATGGCGCACGACGACCGCTACGACCTCGCCGACGAGTACATGCAACTCGTCTACAAACTGTGGGAATGCAGCTGGGAGGACGGTGCCGTGTTGCGCGACAAGGCACAGGGCATCTACGCGGATCCTGCCAGGGTCCATGTGATTCATCACCATGGCAAACAATATCGCGTCGACGCCATGCATTTGAGCGAACCTTCGCCGCAACGCACGCCGGTGCTCTATCAGGCCGGGTCGTCGACGCGCGGAAAGCAGTTCGCTGCGGCCCATGCCGAATGCGTGTTCGTCAACGGCCAGGCAAAACCCGCCGTGAAAGTCATCGTCGACGACATTCGGGCAGAAGCCGTCGCGCGCGGCCGCAGCGCAGACGACATCAAGGTCTTCCTCGGCCAGACGGTGATTACCGGCCGTACCGACGCCGAAGCCCGGGAAAAATACGCCGAGTACCAGCGCTACGTGAATTCCGAAGCGGCGCTCGTCCACGCAGCGGCCTCTCTCGGCATCGACTTCGCCCGCTACGACCTCGACGAGCCGATCGAATCCGGCAAGAGTCAGGCAATCGTGTCGAACGTCGAAGCGATGACTCGCGCGGCCGGCCCGAAGTGGACGAAGCGCAAACTGCTCGAACAGATGGTGCTTGGTAGCCGCCAGGCGCCGCTCGTCGGCGCGGGCGAACGCGTCGCCGACGAACTCATCGCCTGGAGCACCGAAGCGGGCGTCGACGGTTTCAATCTGTCGCGTACGGTCGCGCCCGAATGCTTCGAGGATTTCATCGAGCTTGTGGTGCCGATCCTGCAGGAGCGCGGCGCCTACAAGCGTGCGTATCGCGAAGGCAGCCTGCGCGAAAAGCTGTTCGGTCACGCCCGTCTGCCGGCCAGCCACACGGCTGCGCAGTTCCGCGCACCCTCATGTGCGGCAGCGCCAGCCGACCCAACCTGCTGACGCACCAGGCGGCAAGCCGGTAGCACTACGATCTTTTTCGCAGAGAGTCTTATGGTCGACAAAGCCACCTTCCGCGACGCGATGGCCGGACTGGGCGCCGCCGTCAACATCATCACCAGCGATGGCGAAGCCGGACGCGCCGGCTGTACGGCGTCGGCCGTCTGCGGCGTGACGGATGAGCCGCCTACCCTGCTCGTCTGCATCAATCGCAGCAGCCGCAACAACGCGGCGTTCCGCGACAACGGTCGCCTGTGCATCAACGTGCTGAGTGCGGAACAGCAGATGCTCGCCGCGAAGTTCGCCACGTCTGCGCTGTCCATGGAAGGACGTTTCGCGGCTGCGCAGTGGGACACGCTCGTCACCGGGGCGCCGGCGCTGCACGGCGCGGTCGCATCGCTCGACTGTGAGATCGAATCCGTCACCGAGGTCGGTACGCATACGGTGTTCTTCTGTGCGGTGAAGGCAGCGAGAACCTGCGACGGCTGCGATGCACTGATCTACTACGGGCGTCACTACCATCGCGTTGGCGCTCTGTCCGCGCATGTCGCCTGACCCCGGCTCCTGGCACGTGACGACCTCTCCTCCCAGCCTCGCCCAACCCGCCAGTACGAAGCGGGGCAAGACGCGCTCGATCGTCATCCTGCTGCTGTGCCAGGTGGGCGCGATGAGCGTGTGGTTCTCATCGTCGGCGGTCGTCGCGATTGTCAAGCAGGTGCAGGGTATCTCCGCGCTGCAGGCAACCTTGCTGACGAGCGCGGTCCAGGCCGGCTTCGTCGCCGGCACGATTACAAGCGCGCTGCTGTCGCTCGCGGATCGCTACGATCCCCGGCGGCTCTTCATGACGAGCGCGCTGGTCGCGGGCAGCGCAACCGCCTGCCTCGCGTTCATCGAACCGGCGGGCGTGGCCGCGATCGCGTTGCGCTTTCTGACCGGCATGTGCATGGCGGGCGTCTATCCGGTCGGCATGCGCCTCGCCGCCACGTGGGCGAACCGCGATCTCGGCCTGTTGATCGGCCTCCTGGTCGGTGCGCTGACGTTCGGCTCGGCAAGCCCGCATCTGCTTGCGGCGCTCGGCGGATCGAGCTGGCGCGCGATCTATGCGATAGCCGCGCTCTGCGCCCTCCTCGCCGGTATTGCGATCCTGCTCTGCGATGTCGGGCCCAACATGGCCCGTGCGACGCGCATCCAGTGGTCGGCGCTGGCCGGCGCATGGCGCAACCCTGCGCTGCGGCTCGCGAACCTCGGTTACCTCGGTCACATGTGGGAGTTGTATGCGATGTGGGCATGGCTCGCCGTGTTCCTGCAGACGAGCTTCGCAGCGGCCGGCATCAGTCACGCGCGACAGGCGGCCGAATGGCTGACGTTCGCCGCGGTGGCGGCGGGCGCGCTCGGCGCGTGGCTCGGCGGTGTGCTGGCAGACCGTGTCGGCCGCACGACGGTCACGATCGGCGCAATGGCCGTGAGCGGCGCATGCGCGGCCGTGATGGGCTGGCTTCTGGGCGCGCCGGTATGGCTCGTCGCGTGTGTTGCGCTGGTGTGGGGCGTGTCGGTGATTGCTGATTCGGCACAGTTCTCGGCGAGCATCGCAGAACTCGCCGAGCCCGCGTCGATCGGCACGCTGCTTACCGCGCAAACCTGTGCGGGCTTTCTGCTCACGCTCGTCAGCATTCATCTCGTGCCCGACGTCGTGGCGTTCGCCGGCTGGCCCGGCGCGTTCAGCATGCTCGCGGCCGGCCCGTTCCTTGGCTGTATCGCCATGGCGCGCCTGCGGCGTCATCCCGATGCGCGACGGCTGGCGGGCGGCAAGGGCTAGTTCAAGGCACTTCGGTTGCCGCGATGGGGATTGAGCCTGCGCGCATGCCCGCGCCGACCACATGCATCGCCCCACGGCTCAGGCGCCGTGCACCGTCACCTCTTCGAGACGCTTGCGCAACTGCTCCGCGTTCCTGATACCCGGCAAACGCCGCACCGGATGAGCCGCGTCGCTCGTCTTCAGGATAACCGAGCCAGTACCGAAGATTCGCTGCCACCACGGATGAACCGTCGTCACGCCCCGGATAAGCGAAAGATCCAGGCTCGACACGCGCCGACGCAGAATTCCTTGTGTCCAGGTGATGCGTTCGGTGTCGATGACGATCTCGGTGAGCGCCGTCTTGAGGAACGGCAACCCGACACCGATCATGACGGCCGCTGCCTGGATCAGCACGAGACGCCACTGGAACGGGAATTCGTCCGACGCATAAAGATGGATCGCGCCAACCAGCGCGATGACCACGCCGCCTTTCAGAAACGCCGGAATATTGATGACCTGAGAAGGCGCACCGCTGAAAATCACCTGCCTCGCCATCACACTTGTCCTTTCATTGATCAATTGCCCTGCTCTTCGGTCGGGAACGGCAGTTCCGCCTGCGCCGGTTGCGGCGCGACGGGTTCGCTGCCGACGGGTGTCAACGCACTGACACGCACGCCGAGGAGCCGCAGCCGCCGGTTCAGCGGGACGCGTTTGAGACATTCTGTTGCGGCGCGGCGAATCTCGACTGCATCGGCCGTTTGCACGGGAATGGTCAGATCGCGCGTCACCGTTCTGAAGTCGTCATAACGCAGCTTGATACCGACGGTGCGGCCAGTATAGCCCTTGCGCCGAAGGTCGTCCGCTACTCGCACGCACAGGCCTGTGAACGCCGCGGACAGCGCCGCGCGATCGTGGCGCGGATGCAGGTCGCGCTCGAAGGTGGTCTCCCGGCTCATCGACTTGGGTTCGGAACTCACCACCACCGGACGTTCGTCGAAACCCTGCGACACCTCGGCAAGCCACGCGGAATAGCTCCGGCCGAAATGCGTCTGCAGCAGCCCCAGGTCCGCGCTCGCCAGATCGCCGACGGTGACGATGCCAAGCGCGGCCAGTTTTTCATTCGCCTTCGGCCCGATGCCGTTCACCTTGCGCGCCGGCAGCGGCCAGATCCGTCCCGGCACGTCTGCCATCGTCAGGATGGTGAGACCGTCGGGCTTGTCCAGTTCGGAGCCGATCTTCGCCAGCAGCTTGTTGGGCGCGATGCAGATCGAGCAGGTCAAGCCAGTGGCGTCACGCACTGCCTGCTTGATTTTTGCGCCAATGTCGGCGGGCTCGCCGGGGACATCGGTGAGATCGATGTAGATTTCGTCGATGCCGCGGTCTTCGATCTGCGACGTGAATGTCGCCACCGCGGTCTTGAAGAGGCGCGAGTAATGGCGGTAGGAGTCGAAATCGGTGGGCAGCAGGACGGCGTCGGGTGCGAGTTGCGCCGCCTTCATCATCCCCATCGCCGAAAACACGCCGAGCGCGCGGGCCTCGTAGGTGGAGGTCGTGACAACGCCGCGGCCGGCGTAATCACGCAGCCGCCGGAAGTGTCGGGTGCCGTCGTCGAGCGTTTCGGGCGCGGCATTGCGGCCGCCGCCGATCACCACCGGCTGGCCTCTTAGTTCGGGATACCGCAGCAGCTCGACGGACGCATAAAACGCGTCCATGTCCAGGTGAGCGATGCGGCGCATTGCTGGATTCATCGTCCCGATATCGTAAACGAACTCGGGCTGCCGGGCGTCAGGCGTGGGGTGAAGTCTCCCTCCAGCCGCAACCGGCCCGACTAGCGATGACTGCCCGCCTCGCTGTCGAGGTGCGCCATCTGCGCTGCCGCGTAACGCTCACCCGCCGCGGCGCCCTTTGGCACCGCCTGCGCGATCGCAGCCAGATCGGCATCGCTCAACGCGACATCCAGCGACCCAAGCGCTTCGGCGAGCCGGTCGCGACGGCGCGCGCCGACCAGCGGCACGATGTCGTCACCCTGCGCCGACACCCACGCAATCGCGATCTGCGCGACCGACACGCCCTTCGCGTCAGCGATCTTGCGCAGCGCCTCGACGAGCGCCAGATTCCGCTCGACGTTCTCGCCCTGGAAGCGGGGGCTAAAGGCCCGGAAATCGCCTGTGCCGGCCGCGTCCTTTTGCCAGTGCCCGCTGATGAGACCGCGCGACAGCACGCCATACGCAGTCACGCCGATGCCCAGTTCACGGCATGTCGACAGAATGCCGTCTTCGATGCCGCGCGAAATCAACGAGTATTCGATCTGCAGATCGCTGATGGGATGCACGGCCGCGGCGCGCCGGATCGTCTCCGAGCCCACTTCCGACAAGCCGATGTTTCGCACATAGCCCGCCTTGACCATGTCCGCAATCGCGCCGACGGTGTCTTCGACCGGCACATTGGGATCCAGCCGTGCAGAGCGATAGATATCAATGTGATCGACACCCAGTCGCTGCAGCGAGTACGCGAGGAAATTCTTCACCGCTTCGGGACGGGCGTCGTACAGCGCCGACCAGCCCCCCGCCGGATCACGCAACGCGCCAAACTTGACGCTGATGAGCGCAGCGTCGCGGCGCGACGGCGGCGCGCTCTTCAACGCCTCCCCGATCAGCATCTCGTTGTGCCCGGAACCGTAGAAGTCGCCCGTGTCGAGCAGCGTCACACCCGCTTCGAGCGCCGCGTGAATCGTGGCGATGCTTTCGGCACGATCCGACGGCCCGTACATGCCTGACATACCCATGCAGCCGAGGCCGATCGCCGACGTTTGCGGCCCGGTCTTGCCCAGTCGAAGTTGCTTCATGTGATACCTCGTTCATCATGCCGCACGCGGGATGGCAGGCGGTCGAGAAGGATTATGGGACTAAATACGGCGTGCGATAATCCATCTCGATCCGACCAGGCTGTACGAGAAACTGCACAATGAGCGAACCCGATCTTTCCGACCTGAGCGCATTTGTCGCTGTCGCGCAGGCGCGCGGCTTTCGACAGGCGGCGGTCGTGCGCGGCGTGTCGGCTTCGTCGCTGAGCGAGGCGATCAGGCGGCTCGAGGGCCGGCTCGGCGTGCGCCTGCTCAACCGCACGACGCGCAGCGTCACGCCGACAGAGGCCGGGCAGCGTCTCTTCGACCGCCTGAGGCCCGCGTTCGGTGAAATCACCAGCGCGCTCGACGCGCTCAACAGCTTCCGCGACAGTCCAACCGGCAGACTGCGGCTCAACGTGCCCTCCATTGCGGCTCGCGAGATTCTTCCCGCGCTGCTGCCGCGCTTCCTTGCGGCGCACCCGGGCATCACGCTTGAAGTCACGACCAACGACACCTTTATCGATGTGCTTGCCGCCGGCTTCGATGCCGGCATCCGTTACGACGAGCGTATCGAGCGCGACATGATTGCCGTGCCGATCGGCCCGCGCAGACAGCATTTCATGGCCGCCGCCGCGCCAGCCTATCTCGCCGGCCGCGGCGAGCCAAAGCATCCGCGCGATCTGCTGAAGCATGCCTGCATCGGACATCGGTTCGACAGCGGCGCACTGGCAGCATGGGAGTTCGAGCGCCGGGGAGAAGTGATCAGGATCACGCCGGACGGGCCGCTGGTCGCATCGGTTATCGAACTGGAAAGGAGCGCGGCGGTGGCCGGCCTTGGCGTGATCTACACGTTCGAGGAGTTTCTGCGACCGGCCATCCAGGACGGCACGCTCGTACCGGTGCTTCAGGACTGGTGGCAGAGCTTTTCCGGGCCGTTTCTCTATTACCCGAGCCGCACGCACATGCCCGGCCCGCTCAGAGCGCTGGTGGACTTCCTGCGCGATGAGGCAAATCGAAGCTAGCTGAGGCCTCAGGCGTTGGGTGGGTTGTGCGACAGCTCGCTATCGACGAGCCTTTGACTTGCCAATGTCGTTGCCGGGCGCAAGCGCGGACGTCGATCCAGGTTGCGACTACCTTTGTTGCGAGCGTCTTGCTCACTCGAGCGAGAACGGAGCAGGCAGCGACAGGAAACCGAAACCGCAGCAGCAATGATTTGCTTCGTCAGGAACAGGCTCGGCGAGGTCTGGGCGAACGAAGCGCGAAAGCGCTGCGTGCGCCTTCTAGTGACGCCGGAAGTGGCCAGTGGCTGAATCGATGCGTGTCGCGAAATAAATCAGTGCGACGATGCCTATCGGCACTGCGATGAATGTGGTGATGAGCATATCGAACCCCGTCTTACGCTTTCTTATACCGCCATCTTCCTGGGTGACACGATCGATGCCAATTGGGGTAAGCGCGTTTAGTAGAGTCCCTGATCTATGCCGGCGTCGAAGGCTCCTCCGGTCAAAAGCCAACTGGGTTCACGCCGCGCAGAAAAGCAGCGCAGGCGTACCTGATGACCCCAAACGCTCACCCGGCCAGGGACCGGGCGGCCCGAGAAACCTGCCGGCACCACAATTTCGTTGAGGAGCGATCGCGCGATCGGCGGCAAGGGTCGTTGCCAGGCCATCGGCAGACGCGGCCCGCGTTCGGCTTCCGCCGAGTGGCAGCGTCGTGATGTTCGCTCAAGTAGACACCCGTGCGCTAAGGCTCGCCGATCCGCATGTGAGCCGTTACGATTTGCTCGACAACCGTCGAACACGATCAGCCTCTCGAGCTTTTTTACTCGGCAATGACCGCTTTCGCTGCCGCTATCAGGCTTCTTTGCGACATGCTTCCCATGATTTTCAGTTCTCCCTCGCTGAAGTCCTCACAATTTAATTTGCATTACTCATCTATATTTCGACCATTGATAATCGAAAATCCAAACGACTGCGACAGGCTTTCTGCAGAGCCTCTCGTGGACGTCAGGACCCCAACGATCATATCGACAAAGGAAAGGCAATGAATGCCTGCATAAGCGGGCAAGCTTCAAATGGGGCGTCGCAACGAATCACCGCGAAGCGGCAAAGCCACCGCTACGCTTGCGAATGTGCCCCGCATGTGACCCGTAAGTCATACAGCGACAGCATGACGACGCAAGGTCAAGGCCGCTAACGCGACAACATAGATACAAAAATTTGATTTGCCGCTCCAGAATTCACTATGCGAAATAGCGAGTGGAACGTAAGTAACTGAGGAAAAAGGACTTTCTGGGGTGGCTGATGGGACTCGAACCCACGACGACAGGAATCACAATCCTGGACTCTACCAACTGAGCTACAGCCACCACTGATACAACTTTTGACTACATCTGGCTCGCCGTGAACTGGCTAACCGATCAAGAAGCGAGATTATACAAACATGAATTACGTTTGCCTAGCCCTTTATTCAAACATTTCGACAGGCTCGCGCAGATGAGTGCGTGCTTCGTCGAAGATCGCGAGATCGGCGGCCGCGAGCTTCCTGCTATCCGACAGCACACGACGCCAGCCACGCGCACCGGCCACACCACGATAGAGACCAAGCGCATGCCGCGTGATACCGCCGAGGTAGGTTCCGCGAGCAAGCTCCGCCGCGCAGTATTCGATGAACTTCTCCTCGACCTGCTCACGGCTCAGTGCGGCATCCGGTGAACCATAGAACCGTGCATCAACGTCGGCGAGCACGTACGGGTTGTGATAAGCCTCACGCCCGAGCATCACGCCATCGACGTGCTGAAGATGCATCTCCACTTCGTCGAGCGTTTTAACGCCGCCATTGAGGATGATCTCGAGGTTCGGGAAATCGCGTTTCAGCTGATACGCGTAGTCGTACTTGAGCGGCGGGATTTCGCGATTCTCCTTCGGGCTGAGGCCTTTGAGAATCGCGTTGCGCGCATGCACGATGAACACGTCGCAGCCGGCCTCGGCAATGGTGCCGACGAAGTCGCGTACAAAGCCGTACTCTTCCACCGCGTCGACGCCGATCCGATGTTTGACTGTCACCGGCACTGACACCACGTCGCGCATCGCTTTCACACAGTCGGCGACGAGTTGCGGTTCGTTCATCAGGCATGCACCGAACGCACCGCGCTGCACGCGCTCCGACGGGCATCCGCAATTCAGGTTGATCTCGTCGTAGCCCCACTGCTCACCGAGTTTTGCCGAGCGTGCGACGTCGTCGGGTTCGCTGCCGCCTAGTTGTAGCGCGACGGGCGCTTCGCCAGGAGTGAATGCCAGATGACGTGCGACGTCGCCGTGAATCAGCGCGCCCGTCGTGACCATCTCCGTGTAAAGCCACGTGTGGCGCGACAGCATGCGATGCAACGAACGACAGTGGCGATCGGTCCAGTCCATCATGGGCGCCACGGATACGCGGCGAGGACTGGCGGAACGGGATAAAGACATGGGAACGGCCAGACGGCAGAAATCAAAGCGCAATTTTACCGCAAGCGCGTCCGCAGACCTGCCGGCATATAAGCGCCAGATCAATTTAGCCAATGTTTCGTGTCAGAACAGGGCCGGAACAGCGGAAATCCGCCTCGCATAAGACGTTCCGCGATTATTCCTGTTTGAAGAAAAGTAAATTCAAATTATGGGTACAAATTTTCGATAGTAAGGGAATACACTGACTCCATCGACGTTGAGCCGGGTTCCAAAGCAAAGCCCTTCTGCAACGTCTTCGTAACCAGAAATCAACGCTTATTGGAGTCATCATCATGAAGAGCAAGCTTATCGCCGCTGTCCTCATCGCCGCTTCCGCCTCGATCGCCGCGCCTGCATTCGCTAGCGGCTACGGCCCGGCTCCCCACTATAACCCGACCGTTGGCGCACCTGCTTCGCAGCAAGGCCAGAACGCGCAGACAGTTGCCGCAGAACGCTCGCAAGCCGGCAACGGCGAAGTTGCGTACGGTGGCGTGAACGCGTCGACGTCGCAATCTGGTAGCCGTACTGCCTCGACCGGCCCGGGTTCGGTCTACTTCGGCCGTTAATCGACGGCTGGCTGGCAACGGGAAAGCCGGGTGTCCTCCACGGGACACCCGGCTTTCAGTTTTTCCGCTCGTGGCTTCGAGGCCTCTGCCTCGCTCCAGTACGACCGCCCCGCCCGTTCGCGCGGAGCCGTGCAATCAGCCGATTAGGAGGCCGCCGTCGATCGCCTCGCGCGCCGCGCGAAGCCCGGCCTCGGCGGCCGCATGCTCGGTGGACCAGAGACCGTCGATATGCACGAGCCGCCAGCCGGCGACGACCGCGTCACCCTTCAGCACCCGAAAATGCGCCTTGACGCCCGTGAGCACCTGTTCGACCGCGACTTCGATGTCGTAATCCTTATAGCGCTCCTGGTAGTCGCCCATATCATTGCCTTTGGGCTCCATGCAGCCTCCTGACCGCTCAATCACAGCCCATTCACCGACAGATAACGCGCAACGACCCAGCGGGCGAAGCAACGCCCGTCATTCGCAACTGGCTCATCGATCGCGCAGAGGCGCAACAATCCACCCGCCAGCTGCCGGAAATTGCGGTCGCCCGACCGCGCTCACCGCGTCAGTCGCAATCGCCGGACAGGTATTTTCTGCCGTCGCAGGTGATTTCGACGCGGTCCGCACTCTGGGCTGCAACGCCAGCACGCAGCAGTTCGGCCGCAACGCCCGACGCCAGTTCAGGCGGAACCTGCCCCGCCGCTACTTCGTTCAGACGCCGCAGCGCTTCAATTGCCTCAGGACTCAAGGACTTCGACATGGCCGTCTCCGTCGTGATGCTCAATTTATCGTAGCACTTTCGTGGGACTGCGCAGTGGCGATCAGGGACAAACCTTCAATCGGTGACCGTGCGAAGGTAGCCGCGGCTCCAGAACCAGGCCGCGACGAAAATGATTTGCCGGATCCCGGATCTACCCTCAAAAGGCCTGCGGCATTGAAAGCGGTTGAGGAGGGTCGAATGAAACAGGTCAAACATGCAGCGATCAAGTGTGTGATCGCGCTATCGGTGTTCAGCCTGGCGAACGGGTGCGGGTGCGGGTTCGCGTTCGCGCAATCTGTCACCTAGCAGCAGGCGCGCAAAGACAATGGCAGGTCGATGGCGCGACAGCCGGAGACGGCATCCGGCGGCGCGCATACGGATAATCCGGACAACATGCCCATCAAGCGCCCGAACAAAGCCACCAACGACAGGATGACGCACAAGCTGCCGGCCAGCGCAGCAATCGCGAAGTAGTCCGCTACCCGCCGGCGCATCCGGCCGCGAGGCGGTGGCGCGCCTCACAGACGCGCGATCGATACCTCCGTCGACTTCACCAGCGCGACGACCTCCGCGCCGACCTTCAATTCGAGTTCGTCGACGGAGCGCGTCGTGATCACCGACGTGACGATACCGAATGGCGTATCGACATCGACTTCGGACACGACCGGTCCGCGGATGATTTCCTTGACCTTGCCTTTGAACTGATTGCGTACGTTGATTGCGGAAATGCTCATGTCGAGTGACTCCATTGGATCGATAAGAAACGGTCAGGCAAGGAACATCAGACGGCCCAACGGACCTCCGTCGGCCGCGCGAGCCGCCCCGACTCACGCACCTCATAGGCGCGATGCGACAGGGCGTCATCGTTGGGGGCGGTTTTCAGCACACGTTGCAGCACGTGATCTTCGAGCGCGGCGAATCCGGCCGACGCGCGCGCACGCGGACGCACGAGCGGCACGGGCTGGTCGAGTGCGATGCGCCCGTCTTCGATCAGCAGGATGCGGTCGCCGAGCGCGACGGCTTCGTGCACGTCATGCGTCACGAGCAGCGCGGTGAAGCGATGCTCGAGCCACAGCCGCTCGATGAGCGCATGCATTTCGATGCGCGTAAGCGCGTCGAGCGCCCCGAGCGGCTCGTCGAGCAGCAGCAGCTTCGGACGATGCACCAGCGCACGCGCCAGTGCCACGCGCTGACGCTGTCCGCCGGAAAGCTGTGCGGGCCAGTCGTTCGCGCGCTCGGCGAGGCCAACTTCCGCGAGTACGGCGCGCGCATCGCCGCGAGCGCCGCGACCCAGGCCAAGCATCACGTTCTGCAGCACGGTCTTCCACGGCAGGAGACGCGCGTCCTGAAACATGATCCGCGTGTCGAGCGGTTCGCCGCGATCGGCATGCTGTGCGAGCACGCCGGCATCCGGCGCCTCGAGTTCCGCGACGAGCCGCAGCAAAGTCGACTTCCCGCAGCCGCTACGTCCGACGATCGCCACGAAACTGCCGCGCTCGATCGACAGGTTGAAATCCGAGAGCACGGAGCGCTCGCCATACTGCTTGCCGACGCCACGCAGTTCGACCGCGTAATCCGCCTTGCGCTGCGCGTCCCGGGCAAGGGGCTGCGTTTCGACCCGTCTGCCCGAAACGCCGCTCACGTCGAGCGACCCATCGCCACGCTCGAACGCGGCAGCTTCGTCGGCGTCATGATCGCGCGTGCGCGGCTGGGCGAGTTCCGCTTCGAGATCCGCGCCGGACACACCACCGAACGACGTCGCAAATGGGATTGCACTCATGCTTTCGCTCCTCGTTGATACGCGGGATGCCAGCGCAGCGTGACGCGCTCGAGCGTCTTCGCCAGCAGGTCGGCGACCTTCCCCAGCGCGGCATAGAGCAGGATGCCGACCACCACCACATCGGTTTGCAGGAACTCGCGTGCGTTCATCGTCATATAGCCGATGCCTGACTGCGCGGAGATCGTTTCGGCAACGATCAACGTCACCCACATCAGGCCGAACGCGAACCGCACGCCGACGAGTATCGACGGCAACGCGCCCGGCAGGATCACATGCCGATATAGCGCGAGGCCCTTCACGCCGTAACTGCGCGCCATTTCGATCAGGTTCGCGTCGACGGAGCGGATGCCGTGGTAGGTATTCACATACACCGGGAAGAACACGCCGAGCGCGACGAGAAACACCTTGGCTTCCTCCTCGATTCCGAACCACAGGATCACGAGCGGGATCATCGCCAGCGCGGGGATGTTGCGGATCATCTGCACGGTCGAATCGAGCGCAACTTCGGCCGGCCTGAAGAGCCCGGTCGCAAGCCCGAGCGCGAGACCGATTCCGCCGCCGACGGCGAAACCCGACACCGCGCGCCACGTGCTCACCTTCACGTCGGCCCACATCTCGCCGGACTGGATCAGCGACCACGCGGCCTTCACGACCGCGAGCGGTTCGGGCAGCACGCGTGTCGACAGAATGCCGCTGCGCGCAGCGGCTTCCCACGCGATGAGAATCAGGAGCGGTGCGATCCACGGCGCGACGTGCGCGCCCAGTCTACGCAGGATTCCTGCGTTTACATTCGTTTGAGCCATGAAGCCTTTCCTTCCCGATGCGTTGTTCTACGCCAAGCCGATGCGCGCCGATGCGTCCTGTCAGCTCTGGCTCGCCTTTGGCAAATAGTTGTTGCCGACGATCTCGCCGAACGGTCCCGAGAGCGGACCATCCGCGATCTTGCTCCGCCGGTTCGGCAACAGCGGAAAGACGAGTTCGGCAAAGCGATACGATTCTTCGAGATGCGGATAGCCGGACAGAATGAAGGTTTCGATACCAAGGTCCGCATATTCCTTCATGCGCGCCGCGACCTGCTCCGGACTGCCGACGAGCGCCGTGCCCGCGCCGCCGCGCACGAGGCCCACGCCCGCCCACAGGTTCGGATACACCTCGAGGTCCTGGCGGCTGCCGCGCTTGCCGCCATGAAGCGCGGCCATGCGCCGCTGACCTTCCGAATCCATCTTCGCAAACGACGCCTGCGCCCGTGCAACCGTTTCGTCGTCGAGCCTGCTGATGAGCTTGTCGGCGGCGGCCCACGCTTCGTCTTCGGTTTCGCGCACGATCACATGCAGGCGGATGCCGAACCTGATCTTGCGGCCTCGTGCTTCGGCACGCGAACGGATGTCGGCGATCTTCTTCGCAACCGCTTCCGGCGGTTCACCCCACGTCAGATAGGTGTCGATATGCTCGCCTGCCATCTCGTGCGCAGCCGGCGATGAGCCGCCGAACCAGAGTGGCGGGTGCGGCTTCTGCACGCTCGGATACAGCGCCTTGCCGCCCTTCGACTTCAGGTGCTTGCCGATGAAGTCGATCGAATCGTTTGTGTGCGCCGCCGTCAACAGGTTGCGCCAGATGCGGAGGAACTCGTCGGTGATCTCGTAGCGCGTATCGTGGTCGACGAACACGCCATCGCCTTCCAGTTCAGCGGCATCACCGCCCGTCACGACGTTGATCAGCAGACGCCCGCCAGAGAGACGGTCGAAGGTTGCCGCCATGCGCGCGGACAGCCCGGGCGACGCAATCCCCGGACGGATCGCAACGAGAAACTTCAGGCGCCGCGTGACCGGAATCAGGCTCGATGCGACGACCCACGCGTCCTCGCAAGAACGACCTGTCGGCAGCAGCACGCCCTCGTAGCCGAGCGTATCGGCTGCGACGGCGATCTGCTGGAAGTAGTCGTAATCGGCCGCGCGCGCACCCTCGGAAGTACCGAGATAGCGGCTGTCGCCGTGGGTCGGGATGAACCAGAACACATTCATATGCTGCTCCTGCCTGTTCGAAACTGGATGGATCCGGTCGGGTCGACGCGTTCAGCAACGCTCGACCGTGGGCGCCCGCCTGATCAACGGGCACACGGACGAAGCGTGAGTGGACACGCGCGCGCGGCGCCTCAACTCAAGGTCGTGAAAGGCGCGGACATTACCCGGCGACAACCCTCGCAGGATAGCGAGGCGGCTGAACTGACGAAGATCGATACCTGACTGGACATCGCGACGGTTTCCCTCGACGGAACATGCGCACGCATTCGCGCACCGGATGGGCGACGGCAACACCGTCTGCATGGGGAAACAGTCTATGGACGGCCCTCAAGCTTTTGAACGATTTTTTTTAGCTTAGGTTTTCCACTTTCGTGATTAGCCCGACGCTTTAGCATACGGGCCGACGCACTCCGGAGCGGGCGTCGGCGGACTATATAATGGCGCACGTTTTCCGATAATCCGGCACGGCGGCGCTTTGCGGCCTGTGCCCCTGGCGGTTCAATGCATGCAAAAGATCATCCTGCCGTTCGTATCCGGCTTCCTCGCCTCCCTGTTCTTCCACGAATCGACGCTCGCGCTGCTGCATGCCGCGGGACTCATTGACCCAACCGGCTTTTCGACCGACCCGTTCCTGCCGCTCGGTCTGCCGACGTTCATTGCGAATGCGATCTGGAGCGCCGTATGGGCTGTGCTGATGGCGTGGTTGCTGCGCGTAGCGCCTGAGCGCCGGGCGCCGTGGATTCAGGCGTTCGTGTTCGGCGGCGTGGCGCTGACGGCTGCAAGCGTGTTTGTCGTCGATCCGCTGCGCGGCATCTGGCCGAGCGGCAACATGCTGCCCCGGCTGACCGTCGGCTTCGCGGGCAACGCGATGTGGGGCTGGGGAGCGCTCGTGTTCATGCGCGCGTTCATGGCCGCCGACGAGCATGTCTGAACGCGGCCGGGCGTGTTCTTCTCACGTCGTGGCACTGGCGGACTGAACGGCGGTCAGATTAGCCGCTCAACCCTGCCGTGTTCAGCCCTGCAGTTCGCGCAACGGATGTTCTGAAGCCTGCCACGGGCTCTCGAACATTTTCGCCACGTCTTCCTGGGTCACGTCTTCGATCCGCGCGAAGCGCCAGTGCGGACGGTTGTCCTTGTCGATGATGCGCGCGCGAATGCCTTCGATCACGTCGCCATGCCCGACACACGAGCGCGTCAGATCCAGATCGCGACGCAGACAGTCGGCCATCGAGCCTTCCCCGCGCGTGACGACTTCCAGCGAGATCGCCATCGATAGCGGCGAGCGCTCGCGCAATACCGCGATGGTCTGCTCGGCCCATTCGGCCCGCTCGGTGTCACCGCAGCCCTGCTCGTTTTCGAGCGACGCGAGAATCTGCCCGACGTCAGGCTTCGCGAAATGCCGGTCGATCATTGTCCGGGCCGCCGCGAGCGGCGACTTCTCCGGCGCATGTGCAAGCTTGTGCTCGCCCGCCTCACGCGCGACGTACGCGACAACGTCGGCGCCCAATTCGAACGACTCGCTCTTCAATCTGTCGATGAGCGCCGGCAGCGCCGCATCGCCGATGCAGGTATCGGCGAGACCGGCGTAAAGCGCGTCCGCCGCGCCAATCGTCTCGCCTGTCACGGCCAGATAGCGGCCGAGCGCGCCCGGCGTACGGGCGAGAAACCATCCTGCGCCCACATCGGGAAAGAGTCCGATGCGCGTCTCCGGCATGGCCATGCGGGTCGAACCGGTCACCACCCGCAGGCCGCCTGTACGATGCGCCCCCTGCGAAATACCCATGCCGCCGCCCATCACGACTCCGTTCATCAACGCGATGTACGGCTTGGGATATGTGAAGATTGCGTGATCAAGTGCATATTCCTCGATAAAGAACGTGTCGATCGCATCTCGCTCGCCACGCTGCGCCGCCTCATACAGGAAGCGGAGATCGCCACCCGCGCAGAACGCACGCGGATGCGGACTGCGCACGACAACGGCCAGCACGTCCGGATCCTCTCGCCAGCGTTCGAGCGCGACGTGCATCGCGCGGATCATGCCGGTTGATAGCGCATTCAGCGCGCGAGGCCTTGCGAGCTCGATGAAACCGATGTGGTTCGCGACGTAGGTGACGATTTCGTCGCTGACGGCGGTCGATTCAATGGTGGACATGGATAAGGACGCGATCGAATCGGGACAATCGGAACAACGGGAACAATGGGAACAATCGGGAACCTGAACGGTATCACGCGGGCGGCGTTTCCGGCTTCGGCGCGGCGCGGCGCGTCCGTACCCGGCCGGGCGCGGCTACCGGCACAGCAGATTCGGGCGACGCTTGCGGCGCGGGTTTTGCGTCCGCCTTGACCTCGTCGGTGGCCACGACCCTGTTCGCCGAGCCGAACCACGCATCAAACGATACGTCGACGAGCGTGCCGATTGGCGTGCGCGGAAAAACCGGACACGTGAGATTCAACGCCACGATGCCGTGCATGGTCGCCCACAGCGCTTCAGCCCAGACCGCCCCTTCCGCCGACGCCGGCAGCCGGCCTGCGGCTTTCAGTTCGTCGATTGAGTCGACCATCAGACGAAAGGAAGCGTCGCCGGCTTCGTCCGACGCATCCGCGGCCTCGATCAGCGTGGCGTTGGTATAGCTCGGATCTTCCATGAAGATGAGCCTGTAGGTTTCCGGAAGTGCGATGCCAAAGGCGACATATGCGTGGCCAAGCGCCCTCAGGCGATCCGCCGGGTCAGCGATCTGCACGAGCGGCTCGAAGCTGCGGAGCAGTTGCGCGTAACCTTCGGAACACAACGCCCGCGCGATCTCGTCACGATTCTCGAAATGCAGATACAGCGTGGCCGGTGAATATTCGATGGCGTCGGCAATCTTGCGCATCGACAGCGCAGCAAAACCCTCGCGCATCACGATGCGCCGCGCCGCATCAAGGATGCGTTCGCGCAGCGCCTGCTTCTGGCGGTTCTTTCTTTCAGCGATGCCCATGCTCTGCATTTTCAGGTTGACAAACTGAAAAGTCAAATTAAACTGAACACCGTTAATTAAACGACGTTCAGTAAATTTTTGTCCATCAGCCAGATCAGTGAAATCGCCCGGCTCGCCTCGCGGACGAGGCCGAACCGCCTTACATCAGGAGCAGAGGAGTCGTCATGGAAACTGCAGGGAAAACAGGCCTGTTCGGCGCCGCGGGCGCGGCTGGACGCAGCATCGCCGCGGCGCTTGGTGCTGCCGGACGGCCCTACCGGGTAATCGGGCGCGGACGGGCGGCGCTACAGGCATCGTTCGGCACCGATCCGAACGCGGAAATCGTCACATGGAACCCGGAAGATCCCGCTTCGATCGCGGCCACGGCAGCCGGTCTGCAGACGGCGATCTACCTTGTCGGTGTGCCCTATCACCAGTTCGCCACTCACCCGCCGCTGATGCAGAAGACACTCGACGGGCTGATCGCCGCGGGCGTCCAGCGACTGATCCTGATCGGCACCGTGTATCCATATGGGCGGCCGCAGAGCCGGCCGGTCACGGAATCCCATCCGCGCGAGCCCCATACGTTCAAGGGGAAAATGCGCCTCGCGCAGGAAGACCTCGTCCTCGATGCGCACGGCCATAACGGGCTCGAGACGCTGGTGCTGCGCCTGCCCGACTTCTACGGTCCGGGCATCGAGCGCAGTTTCCTGCACGGCGTGTTCGAAGGCGCCGCGCGCGGCACGCGCGCGCAGATGATCGGTCCGGTCGACATGCCGCACGAATTCGTTTTCATCCCGGATCTCGGTCCGGTCGTCGAGACGTTGACGCGCACGCCGCAAGCGTTCGGCCGTGTGCTGCATCTTGCCGGCGCGGGGACGATTACGCAGCGCGAAGTAGCGGAACGCGCGTACGCCCTGTGCAACCGCACGCCGAAGCTGACGATAGCAGGCAAACCGATGCTACGCGCGCTCGGGCTGTTCAATCCGGTGCTGCGGGAACTCGTGGAAATGCATTATCTGCTGACGGATCCTGTCGTCCTCGACGATACGGCGTTGCAGACCTTGATCGGGCCGATCAGAAAGACCCCATACGAAGAAGGAATCGTCCAGTCGCTCGCGGCCGCGCGCGCCGCAGTTCGGCAAGCCGCATGAGCGCATCGCCTGTCACGCGCCGGGCACGTTGCCGGGCGGAAAGTGGCCGCTCCTCAGCAGAACCGGCGTGCCGTTGCTGATGCGTAGATGTTCGCGCGCAACGGCTTCGATGTGTGCGCGGCCCGCGTCGAAAGCCCTGCGCCAGCCTTCGCTATCGTTCGATTGCGCGCCGAAGTGGTCCTCCAGCGCCTCGACCGAAATCGCACAGGGCACCGGCTCGCCATCCACGAGCGCGGGAAATACGAGGGTCAGGTTCGAGTCGCGATAAGCAGGCGCATCCGCGAGAAAACGAATTTCCATGGTTACCTCATCAGGAAAATCCGGCAGAAAACGCTTGCGACGCACATTGGCGCGGCAAGTGCACAGCGGAGATTATGGTACTCGCCCCGGCGCACCGGGGTCCAGTCGCGGTTGACCTCTCGCCTGTCGGGACCACGGGGGGCTCCGGGCAACGCGATCGAAGGTCAACGTTGCTTCAGGTGCTGCCAAACAACCGGTCGATATACTCGCGTGCCGCGCGCTCGACGTATTCGAGTGCGTGGGCCTCGGTTGCGAACTGATGTTCGTCGCCCAGTTCAAGGAGCGTCTCGATACGATGCACGTCATCCGGCCCGCGTTGCGCAAGGCTGACCGCACCGACATACAGCCCTTCATGACCACCGGCCTGCGGTACCGGCTCGTGCGCCGGCACAAGGCGCGCAGCAGCGCTGATGTAATAACCGCGATACGGACCGCTTACTCGTTCTGCCATCTCGACCCCCACCTTTTTCTTACGGGAAGTTTGCACGTCGCCGGTTGTCGGTCCGTAGCGTCCAGGATTGTGATTCCTGTACTCTACGGCCGAAGTCTGCACCGTAGGCGACGCGCTTCGCCACGACCATTCAGTCAATGTCGGTGACAATAAGTTCGACACCCGGATGCGCGATCATCTGCGCACTTGTACGCGCGCCGGGGGTCGAAACGGATACCTGGCGAGTCGTCGCCGCGCACAGATTCGAGAAGTGAGACATCAGTATGGGAAAATATTTCCTCCAAAACAGCGAAGTCCCGGAGCCCGATGCAGCCAACAGCTGGTTTGTATATGCCGAAAGTCACGGCATCGACATACCGAAGGCCATCAGCATATGGGAAGACGCCGCGACCGAAAGCGGCGCCGAAAGTCGCCGCATCATCTGCAGCGCGGGAATCCGGATCGATCCGGGCATCGCATGACGCCCACCAGCGGCTGCGAGCGTTCGCACTGTCGAAACATCATTCACGAGGAAACACGATGAAGTCTCTCGAGCGGCGCATGCACCCGACCCGCCTTTCCGCCATGGCGCGCATCGTCGCCTTGCCCGGAGCGATCCTGCTGATTGCGTCTCTGTCGGCCTGCGCGTCGTCGAATACGACCTCGCTGATCAACCTGCCGAATGGCGATACCGGCTTCGCGGTGAACTGCAGCGGCGCGGATGCCGGCTCGAGCTGGGCATCGTGCTACGTGCAGGCCGGCAACGCGTGCGGAGCAACCGGCTATGACATCGTGTCGAAAGACAATGACGAAGGCGGCACCGCGGGCGGCGGCGTCACCAACGTCGTGTCGGCGAATGTGAAGAACCGTTCGATGATCATTCGCTGCAAGTAAGCTGCCCTGTCGGCAACACGCGTGCCCGTCAGTGCGCCTGCATCGTCGAGAACAGATTGAGCACGACCACGCCAGCGACAATCAGCCCGAGTCCGCAGACCGCTCCGAAATCGGGCACCTGGCGATACATCACAATCGCAACGAGTGTGATCAGCACGATGCCGACGCCGGACCAGATCGCATAAACGATGCCGACCGGGATGCTTCGTAGCGTCAGCGACAGGCAATAAAACGAAATGCCGTATCCGGCCACAACAACCGCGGCAGGCAACAGACGCGAGAAACCGTCGGACGCACGCAGCGCGGAGGTGGCAATGACTTCGGCAACAATGGCAAGGGCGAGCAAGGCGTAGGGAGGCATGCGCATCGCGTCAGGCTCTCGCGAGTGCAAGTGCGCTGTAGTCCTGTTCGAGCACCGCGCACAGCGCCTCGACAACCAGTTCATGATCGGAGCGCTGAGGCAACCCTGAGACCGTGATCGATCCGATAACGCCCACGCCCGCCACGGTCAACGGGAACGCACCACCGTGCGACGCGTATTCGCTCGCGGGCAATGCATGCTTTTCCGCGAGCGTGGTGCCGGCCTGCTGCATGCGCAGTCCGATCGCATACGAGCTGCGACGGAAATGCGCGACCACATTGCCCTTGCGTCGCGCCCAGTCGACGTTATCGGGCGTCGCGCCCTCAAGCGTACAAAAGAATAGCGGCTGACCGAAGGTGCGCACATCGATAGCAAGCGGGAGGCCGCGCGCTTTCGCGATCTCGTGCAGATAGGCACCCACTTGCCACGCTCGATCGGCGTCGAAACGGGGAAACACCAGGGCTTTTTCCTGAGCGACAATCGACTGCAGATCGTGAACGATATCCATGAGCAAAGACAACCGAGAGAGTTGAACGCGCGCCCGCGATGCGGCGCAAAGCGAATTCCGATTCTAGCGCAGCGCATCGGGCTGCCCGTTCTGCAGGCGTCGCAAAGCAGCGCACGCGCGACTTCAACTCGTGCGTTGAAGTCGGTTCTTAAAAAGGTGTTGCGCCACGATGGCGTTTGCCCTATAATCTTTTCTTCGACGGACGCGGGGTGGAGCAGTCTGGCAGCTCGTCGGGCTCATAACCCGAAGGTCGTAGGTTCAAATCCTACCCCCGCAACCAACAAGCAGTTTCCCGTCGCACCATCAAACCCGCTTATGCGGGTTTTTTGTTTTCCGGGCTTCTCCGTCGAAACGAAGGCTCTCCCCGCCCTTGGGATCTGCGTAGACAGTAGACACACGAGCCATCCTGTCGCGTCTCATACCAACATTCACGCGAATCCTGCAGGCTTTCTGTGCTTGTCGTCGCCCGGGAAACGAGCCTCGCTGGATCTTCTCACCCTACACCTGATCTGAGCGCAGTTGTCCTCTCGGCGCCGATACGGATATCTACCTCGCGTCTTGCAAAGCTGGCCGCCCGGCAACTCCACTCAATCATCGTCGAACGGTGGGGTAACGAACACGAAGATCAAGACAGCACTCCCAAACTGCAACGCAGTCGTTCAAGATGGGCGGCTTTTTCCCGAACGCGCATCGAGAACAGTTTGAACGCTGCAAGGAGCAAGGCATGCCTTCCAACACGACAGTTGACGGCGCCAGACCGCTGCGGAAGAACGCGGCCGATGAAAATCTCGTCGGAAGATACCAGCTCTATTTCTTTCTGCTCGTGTTCGTCGTGTCGCCAATGGTTGACCTTGTGACAAGGTGGATTGTTTCGCCGTTTCCGTCATTGACACATTTGCTGCGAGTCGGGATGTCTGCGTGGGTGACCGGCCTCCCTGCGGCCGAGGACTCCTGGGAATCGATGCGTGCAGCGCTTGACTGGTTCTTGCAGAATCCGGGCGGTCGCATGTATCAGCAGCTGTTCTTTGTCGAGGGGATCAAATTCCAGGATCCGCCGAGCAGTCTGTTGCCGTTGTACACCCTGTCGCTTTTCGGCATCCATCCAGGCAATGCTGCTCTCAATCGCTTCGACTGCCTCCTCATTCTGCTTAACGTGCTGGCGTCCGGCGCGTTCGCCTTCACGCTGGCGCTGCGCTCGCCCGGCTGTACCTCCAGGCGCTGGCCGATCGCAGCGGCAGCGGCGTGCGGCACGCTGCTGTTTTTCCCTCTGCTCGCCGCACTGACCATCGGCCAGGTGCAAAGCTGGATCAACGCGTTGTTTGCATTCGCAGCGCTCGCGTGGCTCCTGCGCCGCAAGGGACTGTCGGGCCTGCTGATCGGCCTTATCTGCCTGATCAAACCTCTATTCATGTTGTTCTTCGTCTGGGGCCTGCTGCGGCGCGAATGGCGCTTCGTTGCAGGCTGGAGCGTAATGGTGCTGGCTGGGCTCGCCGCATCGCTGTCGGTCTTCGGCGTACAAAACCATCTCGACTACCTCTCGGTGTTGCACGCGGTATCACGCACAGGCGAAGTCTATCGACCCAACCAGTCGATTAACGGCGTTCTGAACGCCCTCTACCGGACTGGCGATCCCAACGTCTGGCAGGCCCGTGGCTTCCCTTCATTCGATCCGTTCGTCTATGCCGGCACGGTTGCGTCATCCGCCGCGCTGATCGCCGCGGCTCTGCTGATTCCGCTTTTTAGCCGGCCGCGGCTCGGGTTGCTGGATTTTGCCGGAGCCGCCTTGACGTTTACGCTCGCGTCGCCGATTGCCTGGGAGCACGATTACAGCATCTTGCCAACCGTCTACATCGCCGCGATGTTCGCACTGCTAATACGCAAGGCGACGCCGATGCGCACGCTCGGCTTCGCGACACTGGCGATCTCGTATCTGCTGACTGCACACTGGCTAGGCGGCTACTGGATGCTCGCGGGGGTCCTCGCTCTGCTCACACTGATTCACGCGCTCAATTTTGGCGCGCGCGGCGACGCCCTGGGTGCCTCTAACTAGAACCAGACGCAGGGGGCTGGCCAGGCGGATCGACCGGGCCGGTGCCCGACCCGGTTCATCGCGCCGGCACCGGGCGTCATCGTGCCGCCCCGCCCCGGTGATAAACTCCCATCACCATTCCTCGCCCACTTTCCATGAAATTCTGTTCTGTTTGCGGCAACGCCGTCAGTCTGAGCATTCCTCCCGGCGACAACCGTGAGCGCTTCGTCTGCGCCAGTTGCGGCACCGTGCACTATCAGAATCCGCGCAACGTCGTCGGCACGGTCCCGGTCTGGGACGACAAGGTGCTGCTGTGCCGCCGCGCGATCGAGCCGCGTTACGGCTACTGGACGCTGCCCGCGGGCTTCATGGAAATGGGCGAAACAACGGCCGAAGCCGCCGCGCGCGAAACCCTCGAGGAAGCCGGCGCACGCGTCGAGGTGCAGAACCTGTTTTCGCTCCTGAACGTGCCGCACGTGCATCAGGTGCATCTGTTCTACATGGCGCGGCTGCTCGATGTCGACATCGAAGCCGGCGAAGAAAGCCTGGAAGTGCGGCTCTTCGAAGAGCATGAGATACCGTGGGACGACATCGCCTTCCCGACCGTCGGCCAGACGCTGCGGTTTTTCTTCGCTGACCGTATGTCCGGCAGCTACGGCCTGCATACCGGCGACATCTTCCGCTCGCTGCGCGAAGGTTGAGCAGGCCGCACGCATGGTTCCCTGGCTCGGACCCGACGATCCGTTTCCGCCCGTCGAGCGCGCGCTCGGCGCGGCAAGCGGCGCACCCGGCCTGCTCGCGGCAAGCGCCGATCTGCTGCCGTCAAAACTCATCGACGCTTACCGGCGCGGCATCTTCCCCTGGTATTCGGACGGCCAGCCCGTGCTCTGGTGGAGCCCCGACCCGCGCATGATCCTGCGCCCGCGCGAATTCAAGGTCTCGCTGTCGCTGAAAAAAACGCTCAAGCGCGTGCTGCGCGACGACGCGTGGGAAATCCGCGTCGACGAGGACTTCGCCGGCGTCATGCGTGCCTGCGCGATGACACCGCGGCATGGCCAGCGTGGCACATGGATCACCGCCGATGTCATCGACGCCTATTCGTCGCTGCATCGCGTCGGCGATGCGCACAGTATCGAAACCTGGCACGAAGGCCGGCGCGTTGGCGGTCTCTATGGCGTGTCGTTCGGACGCATGTTTTTCGGTGAATCGATGTTCGCGGAGGTCACGGATGCTTCGAAGATCGCCCTCTCTGCGCTCGTCGGCCACTTGCGACGTCACGAAATAGAAATGATAGACTGCCAGCAGAACACGTCGCATCTGGCGTCACTGGGCGGTCGCGAGATAGCCCGCAAGGCGTTCGTCGCGCATGTCGGCGCCTCTGTCGATGCTGCGCCGATCCCCTGGCGCTTCGACAAGACCGCGCTCGCCGACGTCATCGCGCAACCGGCGTGCGGCCCCGATGAGGGGCAAACGAAGGGCAAACGATCCGGCTAGTCCGCGGCACGGCAACGGCCACCGGGTTTGCAATACCAGAAACGCTTCGAGAGCTGCCAACGTGACTCACCCGAACGAGCTGCCGCTTTCACCGCTTTCGGCGCTGCAATTCTATGCAACAGCGCCCTACCCTTGCAGTTATCTGGAAGGGCGTATCGCACGCTCGCAGGTTGCCACACCCAGCCATCTGATCAACTCCGACGTCTACACCGAACTCGTCAAGGCGGGCTTTCGCCGCTCCGGCGTGTTCACCTATCGGCCCTACTGCGACGGATGCAGGGCCTGTGTGCCGGTGCGCGTGCCGGTCGAGCGCTTCGAGCCGAACCGCACGCAGCGCCGGGTCTGGAGAAAGCATGGCGAACTGATCGCCACGGTGGCGCCCTTGCACTACGACGAAGAGCACTATGCGCTTTACATGCGCTACCAGTCGGCGCGGCACGCAGGCGGCGGCATGGATCGCGACAGCCGGGACCAGTACGAGCAGTTCCTGCTGCAAAGCCGGATCAATTCGCGCCTCGTCGAATTCCGCGAGCCGCCGCACCCCGGCCACCCGGAGATGCCCGGCATCCTGCGGATGGTCAGCATGATCGACATCCTCGGGGACGGGCTCTCGTCGGTCTACACGTTCTTCGAACCCGATCAGTCGCACACGAGCTTCGGCACCTACAACATCCTCTGGCAGATCGAGCAGGCGCGCAGCCTGAAGCTGCCCTATGTCTATCTCGGCTACTGGATCCGCGAGAGTCCGAAGATGGCGTACAAGGCGAACTTCCGCCCGCTCGAAGGGCTCCATGACGGTGCATGGACGGTGCTCGATGCGACAGGTCCCGCGCTTGCGCCGGTCGACGCGGTGGCGCACGGCGGCCGGCGTGGCAACACGCCCTGAGATACGGCACGACCACAGCGCGAATCTCGGCGCAAACCGCAGCGCAAACGAGCTCTCTGCGATTCCCGTTGCGCGCGACCCGCGATCCCGGACTTTGATCTCATGAAACCGCTAAAATAGCGGGTTCTCATTTTCTGGCCGTCCGGCTTCGTCCCGTGTTCAGTTCCCTTTACCCGCTCGTACGCGCCCAACTCTTTCGCATGGACGCGGAAGACGCCCACCATCTGACGCTGCGCCTGCTCGGCGCCGCCGGCCGCACCGGTCTTGCCGGCGCACTCGCGCCTCGCGTGCCCGACTCGCCGCGCACCGTGATGGGCCTCACCTTCCGCAACCCGGTCGGCCTCGCCGCCGGTCTCGACAAGGACGGCGCGTGCATCGACGGGCTCGCCGCGCTCGGCTTCGGTTTCATCGAAGTGGGCACGGTCACACCGCGGGCGCAGCCGGGCAATCCGCGGCCGCGCATGTTCCGGCTGCCCGAAGCGAATGCGGTTATCAACCGGATGGGTTTCAACAACGCGGGCGTCGACCAGTTCGTGAAGAACGTGCAGGCGGCGCGCTATCGCGGCATTCTCGGCCTGAACATCGGCAAGAATGCGGATACGCCGATCGATCGCGCCGCCGACGACTACCTGTACTGCCTCGAGCGCGTGTACCCGTTCGCGAGCTATGTGACAGTCAACATTTCGTCACCGAATACGAAGAATCTGCGCCAGTTGCAGGGCGCGGACGAACTCGACGCGCTGCTGGCCGCGCTGAAGGACAAGCAGCAGCGTCTCGCCGACCTGCATGGCAAGCTCGTGCCGCTCGCGCTGAAAATCGCGCCGGATCTCGACGACGAGCAGATCAAGTCGATCGCCGACACCCTGCTGCGCCATCGCTTCGAAGGCGTGATCGCCACCAACACGACGCTCTCGCGTGCCGCCGTCGCCGGCTTGCCGCACGCCGACGAGGCCGGCGGCCTGTCGGGCCGGCCGGTGTTCGACGCGTCGAACGAAGTGATCCGCAAGCTGCGCGCCGAAGTCGGCGAAACGGTGCCGATCATCGGCGTCGGCGGCATTTTCTCCGGCGACGACGCGCGCGCCAAACTGGCTGCCGGCGCCTCGCTGGTGCAACTCTACACGGGCTTTATCTATCGCGGCCCGGCGCTCGTCGCCGAATGCGCGCAGGCTCTGGCCGCCTGATTCACCCTCATCTGGAAGCAGGCAATCGATAGCAAAAATATCGATTGCCTGGCGACTGTCATCCTCGCTGAAATCACCGCCCACCCCGGGCAAATAAGGCCTGTCGAACAGTCTGATCAGCCTCATCAAGGACACGTCGCTCGTATCGGTGATCACCGTCACCGAGTTGCTGCGCAGCGCGCAGGAGATCATCGCGTCGACATATCAGCCATTGCCGCTCTATCTCGCAGCCGCGGCAGTCTACCGGGTGCTCTGTCAGGTGCTCGAATGGGCACAGCGCTGGTACGAACGCCACCTCGCACTGCCGACGCGGCATTGAGCGCCGCGCGGCTTCACTGAAGACGCGCGGCAATACCAGCGCTACCAGCCGATACCAGCGACACTCACGAACCCTGGCGCGCAGCTGTCAGCGACGCGCCATCCAGCGCCACGCCGAAACGGTCGAAGCGCGGCTTGTAGTAGTGATCCGGGTCGAGCGAAAACGCGACGTGACGCGTGCGGCCCATCAACTCACTGCGCGGAAAGAAACCGAAGTAACGCGAATCGGCGCTGTCATCGCGGTTGTCGCCGAGCATCAGATACTCGCCCGCCGGCACCGTCACGGGCCCGAACGAGCGACGCGGACTCGGCGAGACCTCAGACAGCCGCACCACATGCGACACGCCGTCGAAACGCTCCCTCAGATACTCGCCAGGCGAAAAGGTATCGCCCGGCAGGGGCGTCATCGCCAGCGGCTGGTAGTTCGCGCGCGCGCCGTTCACATACAGCACGTTGTCGCGCATCGCGACACGGTCGCCAGGCAGGCCAATCAGGCGCTTCACGATCAGCTCATGCGCCGCCGCCGAATCGACCGTCACGATATCGCCGCGCTGCGGGGCATGCAGATGTGCGATCGCGATGTGCGTGAGCGGAATGCGCAGGTCGTACGCCATCTTGTTGACGAGGATGCGGTCGCCCTCGCGGATCGTCGGCAGCATCGAGCCGCTTGGCACGACGTTCCAGTCGGCCACCGCGCTGCGAAACAGCACCATCAGAACGAGAAACGCGAACAGGCTTTTGTTGTCGCGCCAGAATTTGCTCAGCATGCGTGTCACAACCCGCTCCCATCGGAAGGAAATCGAAAGCTCGAGCGCGCCAACCGCCGCGCGCTCGCGCAGATCGTATCACTCGCCCGCAAACCGCACGCCGAGCGTCGCGCGTGCAGCGTCGGCCATGGCGATCATCTGCCGCGACTTCGCGTGCGTCATCACCGGGCTCTCGAGTTGTCCTGCGCGGATCAGTTCGCAGAAGTGGGCCGTCTCGTAGTTGAGCCCGCCGCCCTCGAACGGCGCATCGAGTTCCACGACACGGCCGTCCGTATAGCGGATTGTCGCGCGCGCCGGATTCCACCAGTTTTCGTGGATCGTCACATGGCCGCCGGTTGCCGCGATCAGCGCATCGCCCTTGCCGGCCAGATCGAGACCGCAGAACAGTTGTGCGATGCCGTGTTCGTGCCGGCTGTTCAGACTTGCGAAGACGTCGACACCGGTCGGCCCGAGGCGCCCGATCGTCTGCACGTCGAGCGGCGCGCCAAGCCAGTCGACCGCAAGAAACATCTCATAGATGCCGATATCGAGCAGCGCACCGCCCGCGTGTTCGAACGACACCGACGGGTGATCGTCGGGCACGCCGGGCACTGAGCAGCCCGCCCGCACGAGCCCGACCGCGCCGATCGGATCGGCGGCGAGATGCGCGCGCAGCTGGCGATACAGCGGATAAAACGGCGGCTTCATCGCCTCCATGAAGAGCCGTTGCGCGGCGCGCGCCGCGCCGATGACGCGATCGAGTTGCGCCGCGTTCACCGTCGCAGGCTTTTCGCACAGCACGTGGCGGCCAGCCTCGAGCGCGGCGATTACATAGTCGGCGTGACTGTCCTGGTGCGTGGCGATGTAGACGGCGTCGATGTCGCTCGCGAGCAGGGCGTCGAGGCTCGCCTGCACGGTGCCGCCGAATTCCGCGGCAAAGGCCGCGGCTGGCTCGCTGCGCCGCGACCAGAGAGAAGTGATCCGTGCGCCGGGCACGTGTCCAAGCCCAAGCGCAAAGCGGCGCGCGATGCGCCCCGTACCGACGATGCCCCAGCGGATCACGGTGTTGTCTTTCATCGATGTATCAATTCCAGCGAGGTTGATGGCAACCGCTATTGTCGCCCATCCTGGCGCCAGGCCCGCGACAGCGCCGCCCGCCTCACTGAAAGCACATCGTCATCCGGGCATCTGCCGCTCGACGGCATACGTCTTGCTTATCTCGTCGGCGGTGAAGTCGATCAGCGCGCGCGAGGCGCTTTCCGCTTCCTTCGGATCATGCCGTTCGATCGCATCGACGATGCGGCTGTGCGTGTCCACGATCGCTTCCCAGAGGCCGGATTTCTCGGTGACGATCGGATTCACGGTCGACAACGCCCCGCGAATGATGGCCGCCATCTGCTGGAAAAACTGGTTGCCGCTCGCTACGACGATCCGCGTGTGCAGCAATTCATCGGCGGCCTGATAGCCAGGCTCACCTGGCCGCACCTCGCGGAATGCGTTGAATGCCTCGCGAATGCCGGCGACGTCCGCCGGACTCCCGCGCGAAGCGGCCTGAGCCGAGGCGCGCGGCTCGATCAGCATGCGGAACTCGATCACGTCGCGCAGAAACGCCGGATCGGGCTTCGCGCGAAAACGCCAGTTCACGACCTCTTCGTCGATCATGCGCCAGTCCCGCATGGGCCGGATGCGGGTGCCGATCTTCGGCCGCACATCGAGCATGTGACGCGCGAGCAGCATCGACAGTGCCTCGCGCATCACTGTCCGGCTCACATCGAATTCCTTCGACAATACATCCTGCGGCGGTAGCACAGCACCGTACTTTTCCTCGACGATGCCCGTGACGAGTCCATCCATCACCTTGCTGACCAACGAGCGGTCCTTGTTCGCCTGTTCCATGACACTCTCCCCGATGCGGCGCCTGTCGCCTGAGTAGCCTGTTGAGCCTTGCCCTCGTATGCGTAATAGATGTTTTTTCAGTACGTTGCTTGGTTCGGAAACGATGCGCCAGTGGGAAACGTCCTGACAGGGTTATCCCTCTGACAAATTGTTTCGTCTGTGTAACGCGGGGCGCAGCAACGCGCGCCCAGTCTGCCTCGGAGTGGGATAAGCCATGGAAAAATTGCATCGCGCGACGCGCGGCGACACCTCGCACCGGCGATCTGCGGTATGTGCGCGCGACAGATGAGGAGCGGCCGTCCGGCTCCGTGAGGCGGGCTCGCGGCCGAAATCGCCCGGCAATGGCTCACTGATCCCGGGAGACCGATGCGTAACGGCCGCCGAAGAATACGAGAGGGGCGTGTTCGTCGAGCGAAAACACCAGTACCTCGCCGACGAACAGGGTGTGGTCGCCGCATGCGTGACGGTCCACGACGCGCGCGGCAAAACGCGCCACCGCGCGGTCCAGCAGCACGACGCCATCCAGCCCGTCGACTTCGGTGAAACGCGGCGCAAGCCAGGTCTGCGGTTCGCCGGCGAAGTGCCGGCTGTGCGGTTCCTGTTCGTCCGACAGCACGCTGACGCCGAACAGTTGGGTTTGCATGAGCCGCTCGTGCATCCGTGCACGATGCCCGACCGACACGACGATGAGAGGCGGCTTGAGCGAGCCGGACATGAAGGCGTTGGCTGTCATCGCATGAAGGTGCTCACCCGAGCCGGCCGAAATCACCACGACGCCGGTCGCAAAGCGCCCCAGCGCTCGACGGAAGTGGCGCTGGTCGAAAACCGGCTCCGCTGCGGCATCGCTTGCCGCACGATCAGGGAAGACAGCTTCGCTGACCGGGAATGTTCGCGCGTTCATGGCTGATCCCCGTTACCGGTCCGCGTCCCGGTCTCGCGCTGCGCGACCCGTCCGTACTGGTCGTCGAAGCGCACGATGTCGTCTTCGCCGAGATAGCTGCCCGATTGCACCTCGATGATCTCGAGCGGCGTCTTGCCCGGATTCTCGAGCCGGTGGGTGACGCCGAGCGGGATATAGGTGGACTGGTTCTCCGACAGCAGGAAAGTCTCTTCCCCGCGCGTGACGCGTGCGGTGCCGCGCACGACCACCCAGTGCTCCGCGCGATGGTGATGCATCTGCAGCGACAGACGCCCACCAGGCTTCACCACGATGCGCTTCACCTGAAAGCGTTCGCCGCGGTCGATCGAGTCGTAGCAGCCCCACGGCCGCTGCACCTTGCGGTGCTCCTTCGCCTCCGGACCCTGCTCTGCCTTCAGCCGGCCGACGATCGCCTTCACGTTCTGCACACGATCTTTCGCCACAACGAGCACCGCGTCCGCCGTCTCGACCACGACGACGCCGCTCACGCCGACACACGCGACGAGCCGGCCGTCGGAATGCGCGAAGCTGTCGGTCGCGCCCTCGAACAGCACGCGCCCGCGCGCGACGTTGCCCGCACTGTCCTTCTTCGACACGTCCCAGACAGCGTCCCATGCGCCCACGTCGGACCAGCCCGCGACAAACGGCACGACCACGCCGGCGAGCCTCGCGTCGGCACCGATCTGTTCCATCACGGCGTAGTCGATCGAATCCGACGGGCAGCTCGCAAACGTCGCGCGATCGAGACGCAGGGCGCCGTCGCTTTCGATCGACGCCCGCGCGAACGCATTCGTACACGCTTCGGCGATCGCTGGACGGCAACGCGCGATCGCATCGAGCCAGACCGATGCGCGCACGACGAAGATGCCACTGTTCCACCAGAACTCGCCCGACGACACATAGTGCGCCGCGAGTTCCGCATCGGGCTTCTCGACGAAGCGGTCGATGGCACGGGCGCCGCCGGTACCCTGGGCCGCGCCCGTACGGATGTAGCCGTAACCGGTTTCCGCGCGCTGCGGCGGCACGCCGAGCGCGACGATTGCGCCCGCGGCCGCGTGAGCGACGGCATGCTCGAGCGCAACCGAAAATGCGGCGCAGTCGGCAATCAGATGATCGGCCGGCATCACCACCAGCACCGGATCATTGCCCGGCGGCGCATCGGCCTGCGAGGCGAGAGCCGCGATCGTGAGCGCAGGCGCCGTGTTGCGCGGCACCGGTTCGAGCACGATGTGAAAGGCTTTACCACATCGTTCGAGGCGGTCGACGGTCAACAGGCGCAGATCTTCTCCGCACACGACGAGCGGCGCGGCCTTCACCCAGCGCTGCGCCGACGGCGCGTGAGCGTCGGGCATGAAAGCGTGATCGAGTCTCTTCAGCGTGGCCTCGAGCAGCGACTCGTCGTCGATGAGACCGATCAGCTGCTTCGGACACTGCTCGCGCGATAGCGGCCATAGACGTGTACCGGAGCCTCCCGCCAGTATCACCGGTTGCACGGTGCACGACGCCTGAGCCTCGTTTGCACGGGCCTCGAGCGTGACAGGCAACACGAAATCGTTCATTCGTCGCTCTCCCGAAGCGGTGCGATCAGTTTTTCAGAAGCGGGAATCAGTGGACATGCGTCGATGGAGCGGGCAACCGCCTCATGACCCCATCACAGTCTCATTGAATCAGAGAGCGCACGCGGGGCTCTGTTCGAGCGCCCACATTGCCTCGGGACATTATTCGTATGGGTAGATCGAACGCCGCACACCGAAGGAACGCCGGACGCCCGCCGGCGCAACGATGCATCGACTCAGGCGCCGTGGGCAGGCTTACGTGCGATGAAGTGGAACCACCAGGCGTCGCTGCTCTGCGTTTCGGCATGAATGCGCACGCCGTCGCAGCTGCCGAACACCGCATCGATCTCGAAGCCGATCGAAGTCAACTGACGCCGCTGCTCAGGCAGCGTCGTATAGACGATGACGATCCCGAACATATGCGCAGCCGCTGTCTTGATCGAATAGCCTTCATAGTCGCGATGGAACTTTGCATGGCGAAGATAGTTGTAGCTCGCAAGCGGCAGCACCCGCATCGAACGCAGCGTTCGCCAGCCGAAGCGCAACGGGTTCGGAGAAAAGCGCGGCAGCAGTTTCCAGACGCTTTCCTGAAAACCCGGGCCTTCGCGGTTGTGGCTGGAGAAGAGAACCAGACCACCTGGCTTCGTCACACGATACATTTCCTTCAGGATCTGTTCGCGGTCTTCGTAGTTCACGCAGTCGATTCCGTTCCAGCTGAACGCCGTGAGGCCGTAGTGATCCGACGGCAGTTTCGACATGTCGCGCGCATCCATATGACGCAGATCGAGGCCAGGAAAGCGCCCGCGCGCCTTCTCCACCAGCGCCTCCGTGTAGTCGATGCCCGTATAGTCCGACGAAATATGCATCATCAGCGGTATTGTCCGGCCGGCGCCGATGCCGATATCGAGCAACGGCTGGCCGCGGCATTCGTCGGTAACCCAGTCGAACGCGGACGCCTCACCCGGGTCCGTCCACCTCTTTTCGGTTGTAAATTCGCGCAAGGCATCGCGGGAATTCCACGCGCGCTGATTGATCCGGTCAAGCGGAAGCTGGATGTTCATTGGGGCGCTCCATCTGGATATGAACCGTAAGCTACATGGTCCCCGGTCGATCGCCGGCCCGCCATCGGAATGGCCTGGCGTTCATCGGGACTCGTTTCCACCGCTGGCGCCCTGACAAAGCGCTCAAAGAACCACGACTGTGCATCGGCCATCGCGACTTCCCGCGCGGGGCGCGTGAAGAGTGCGTGGTCGAGCTTGGGTAAGGTCACCGCGCTCACGCGCGAGAACCGGCGAAGGGCACGCAGACGCGGGCCAAACTGGATTTTCAGTTCGTCGAGGCCCAGGTCGAAATCGCCATACACAAGGCGCACCTGCGCGCCTTTCGCATCGAGCTGGCTGAGCAGGCGGCGCACCGGATTCGGTGCGATCGACACGCCGGTCGTATCGTCGATCAGTTCCGCGACGCGCAGGCACATTCTCCGCGAAGCACGCTGGGCGAGCCCCCGCACCACCCGCACGATCGACGTTTGACCGCGCAGCACGCGCATCCATTTGTCGAGCCGCAGGGCCGAGCGGCGCAGCACGCGGGTCGATGCCAGTCCGTCGGTCCCTGGCGTGCGATCCGCGCCGTCCCAGATGAATTTCTGCAAATTCACGCCAAAGCATCCGACAATGCGCGGGTCGGCCGCGCAGGCATGCAGCCCCACGAAGGCACCGCCGCATACGCCAAAAGTGACGACGCGAGGAAAGCCGTTGTGCACCAGCCAGTCCGCCCCCGCCATCGCACCAGCTGCGGACTCGGCGGAATAGATCATGTCCAGCGTGACCGCCGGCACGGCGGGTGTGCTGTCGCCAAGACCACCCAGATCCATGCGCAGCGACGCAATTCCCTGAGCCGCAAGCGCCCGCGCAAACAGCACGAAAATGCGACCGTCGCCGATGTGATGACTGGCGCCGGTATTGAAGAACAGCACCGCGGGTACGCCCTCGCGCGGCACATCGGGACGGCAATAGATGCCGAAGTGGCAGCCGAAGAGCACCGGATGTTCGCTGGCCTGTTCGCGCTCCAGTATGAGTCGCGGCGGCTGCGCATGGAACGCACCAGCGGCCATCTCGACTTGCTGCGCATTGAGCGCGTCGGCTGTTGCCGCGGTCGCGGCGACGGCATCGGAATCGGAATCGGCCACTTTGCCGAGCCATTTGCCGACGATCGAGAAGGCATTGACGGGCTCTTCGCTGTACAACGCTTCAACGAAGAAGCGGTCGGCTTCCTCGAAGGCATGCCGTTCGACCTGTACGCCATTCGACGCATAGTGCTCGACAAGCGCGGTGCCGCGTGCACGATCGCTCGAGTCGAGCAGCAGGACGCGTCGCGCGGGCGATCGCGTGTCGGCGCGAAGATCAATCGCGCCCAGTCTTGCAATGTCATCGCCATGAAACCCGAAACCGAACGCTTCAACGTAAGCCTCGGTATCGGGAATGGAATCGGCATTCATGCCGGCAGTGGTGCTCATCCAGCTCTGACGATGCGCCCGCAATTCGCGCAGATAGTTTCTGCCCGACAGCGGTGACGACAACAGCACCAGTCCGTCGATATCGCCGAGCCGCTCGGCGGCCAGCGCCGCCAGCGTCGCGCCAAGGCGCAGCCCGCACAACGACACCCGGTTGACGCCCGTGGCCTGAATCAGATGACGGACCGCGGCGACGATGCTGTCGATCCACGCATCCACTCGCCCAGGATCGTCCTCGTTGCGCGACGAATCGCCGGTGCCCGGGTAGTCGAAGCGCAGCACCGGCATCCCCGCTTCCGCGATGCGCTCAGCCAGTCGACGCCAGCCGCGATGCGTGCAGAGCGCATCATATCCAAACGGGTTGCAGAGGACGACCCCGTGTCGTCCCGGCGCTTGATGAAGCCACCCGAAGCAGCCGTCGAAGATGACGGGTCTCATATGTAATCCTTATGCTTTGGCAATGCCGAAATGCGCACGGAAGGCCACTTGTCTTCGCGTCATTCCGATAAACGGTCATGCAGAGTAATTTCTCGACGATTTCACCAAGATTACGTTCGCGTATCTGTGCGCCCTCTCACACATCGGCCCGAACCGGCGCAGCACGATCGAGCCAGTCATGACGATGGTGATGGGTTCGCCTAGACCCAGATCCACGGGGCAACCTTCGACAGTGAATTGCGCAACAGGTATTTTCCACGCCCGCTCAGGTGGTAGCCGTTGCCGTCCGCACCCCGAATGCCGACGAGTTTCGGCGTTCTTCTGAACCGGAACGGCCCCGGAAAGCGCATTTCGGTCAGGTATTCGCGCATCAGTTGCTCTGCCGTGACGGGCCGCCCGTCAGGATCGTCGATGAGCCGGTTGTAGACGCCGGTCAGATGCTCTCGGTAAAAAGCCGGCGTCCAGGCAATCAGATAGAGGTCCATCCAGCCTTTCTTCGGATGATCGCGATAGTTGCAATAGAGCGGAACGCCGGCCGGGCGGGTGTCAACGATACTGTGCAGATTCTCAACGATATAGCGGCCGGTGATTTTCCAGATGACATCCGCGTCGCTCGCGCCAAGGATGGTCCGCGAATTCGCCATCGCATGGTCGATCATCTTGAATTCGCCGTAACCGCGCCCATGCGTCGGCGGAAAGTTATTGCCGTCGAAGCTCAAAAACTCGACGGCCTCCATCGCATTCATGCGATGGACGAGCGCTTCAAGCGTTGAAAGGCTGGAACAGGAGTTTTCGATGAAGACAATCCGCTCACCAGGGCGCCGCCGCGTGAGGTAGTGCTCCAGCGCGACTTCGTAGTCACGCAGCCGTTTAGCAGGATCGATATAGGCAAGATTGTTAATGCCGGGCAGCGGCGTGATCGTGGCTGTCAAAAGCAGAATATGCTGCTCTTCTCGTCGATTCATGTTGCTTCCTTCCCCTGAGGACGACCACACACGAAAGACATGCGCGGCCAGTGCCTTGCCCGATTACCCTTTGAGCCGCCTCGGTCTATCGTGCGGGAAAGGACCAACCTGGTCAGTTCGGTATCGCACCCAGAGAGACGATGCCGATGCGCGACGCTACCTCGCGCCACTATCGGACGAGATGCACGAGCATGGGCCGGCCCAACCCGCCGGTCCACCTTCAGCCGGCTCTCAACTCCTGGGTACCGACTCTGCAAGCACGCGTGCAGCCTGGAATCTTCGCGCGAGACGATGACCGAGCTGCATCCCAGGACGCTCTACGAACCGATAGCCCGCGTAGCTCACGGGGACGATGAGCGCGGCAGCCAGGGTCAATGTTATCGCGGGGCCGAACCGCTCCCCGACGAAGTGGACGATGCCAAACAGCACGACGGCGTGGTACAGATACAAACTGTACGAAATCCTTCCAAGGAACGGCAACGGCGGGAGTTGAAGAAACCGGGCGAACGGTGCGAGCGCTACCGCGCAGGAAATGATCCCGCTCGCTGCGATCAGCACGAGCCATTCAAACACAAAGTCGCCGGGAATCTTCGGCGCGAAATACGAAAGCCGTTCTGCGATCAGATACAGGACTACCGAACCTGCCAGCAAGATCATTCCGATGCGCGCTGCCGCTGGTGTCCCGCCAAGACGGGCCGAAATGTAGCGACGATGTTTCGCCAGCACAGCGCCTGTTACGAACATCAAAAGGTAATGCAGCGTGGGCAGCCACTCGCCACGCACATTCCCAAACAACACGTGAGTGTCGGAACCCGTGGCGTATACGCAGACGGCAATTGACAACAGTGCGGCACAGCAGAGCGCTCGCCAGCTCGACATACTGAACACCGCCAGCGCCACCGGCATAAAGAACAGCGAAATGCGCATCTCATACACAAGTGACCAGAGGATCGGGTTCAGCCTGTACGTTTCAAATGGGAAAACAAACAGCAGATGCCGCGCGATACTGATGTCGGCCAGCGTCGCCAGCCAGCAGTTATTGAACCAGTCACCGGCCCAGTTCACCGGCCCATGATTGAACACGGTAAAACCGACATACGAAACGATCACCGCGACGAAATAGGGAACGTATATCCGGCAAGCGCGCCGGACGATATATTCGGCGTAGCTGAGCTTGCGGTCATTATTGACCTGTAGCGCCAGCACAAACCCGCTCAACGTGAAAAAGAGCACGACTGCCGCATGCCCTCCGCACAACAGGCGCAGCGGGAGGTGGCGCAAGATGGGCAACGGGCCGAGCAGAGAGAAGTGCGAGATCACGACGGTCAGTGCGGCGACGCCGCGCAACGCGTCGAGCTGTTGATAGCGCATCTCCTGATTCATTGGGCCTCCGCGTAGCCAATGAGCACGCAGCATCGTGGCTCGGACGATGCTGCCGGGCAATCTCTCCGCTAGATGATCGCGCGCATGCGTCGCTTTTTCCGTGTCCTGGCGAACCCTCGTCGCGTATTTGAGCGCTTCTTCCGGGTCTCGGCTCCCCGACCGGATCTCGACAGCTTCGCCGCCACGCCGTGATGACGTGACTGATAAGTCAACGATATGAGCGCAAATACGAGCGCCTGCCCGGCTTCCGGCCGGGTTCTCCGGTTTCCTGCGTGATCCGGCGCTCGCTGAGGGCGCGCGCGGTTCTCCCACTGCTGCGGGCGAAAAGCCCGCGACGGCGAACCTGAGTGCGCAGACGCACAAACATCGCGATGCGCGGCTGGCACACTCTGAGCATCAGGCAGGGGTCTATCCGCTTTGCCGCCGGACGCATAGCCCGCCATTCGCCGTCGACGCGTGCACCTTCGCCCGTCTTGCCGCTCTACGGATCACTTTCTCTTTCGCGTTGCCGGACACATTCATACAGGGCTCCCGATATGATGCATCTTGAAACGACGCAAGCACCAGCAAGCAGTCAACGCGACACAGTAGAGGAAGTCCTTTCTGCCAGCAGACAGAACGCGTCGCGCAGCAAGGCCCGGGCAGCCATCCGATCGATCGACGGGTTCTTACCGGCTGTCGCTGGGGTTGTCCTGTTGGCCCTGATCCTCCGGATGATTACGCTTGCCGACCGCTCCGTCTGGATGGATGAGGCGTACAGCTTCTGGTTTTCGAGTCTTTCATGGAAGGACCTGTGGACCCAGACCCCGTTCTATGAGACGCACCCGCCCTTCTACTATTCGTTGCTGAAGCTCTGGATGGGTCTCGCCGGATCCTCGGAAGCGGGCATGCGTTCGCTCTCCGTGTTCGCGAGCCTTGGGACCGTGGCGCTGACCGCGTTCGCACCGCGCCTGCTGGGACTCGGAAAACGCTACGACCGGGTGGGCATCGTGGCGAGCCTCCTGCTGGCCCTGAATGGAGGAAGCATCGAATACGCACAACAGGCGCGACCCTACGCATTGCAAACGCTGTTTGTCACCCTTCTCGGCCTGAGCTCGGTGATGCTGCTGCGCCGATTTTTCGACGAGCAACGCACGACCTCAAAGATACGCGGCGCGACGCTGCTCTGTCTCATGTCCGGGATTTCCGGCGGCATCGTTCTGTGGCTTCACAATACAAGCCCATTCATTATTTTCTGCAACTGGATCGCAATTTTCACGGCGATCCTGCTGTTCTCGCGCTACAGACGCGAGGATCTGCTTCTCGCCGTCAAGGCCCTGGCCCTCGCGTTACTGATATGGAGCCCATGCATCCCGATCCTCATGATCGAGAGCCGAACCGTTGCGGCTGCGTTCTGGGTCACGATATCGCCCAAAATGATCACCTGGCCGTACACGCTGGCAGCCGGGGGCAAGTTCGCGTTTATTCCAGCTGTGTTCCTCGCCTCGATCGCCTGGCTCTCGATCTGGAGATCAAGCAAAGCGATTGCACTGTACATGGCAACCATGCTGTTCGTGCCCGTAGCCATCGTGTTCGTGCTGTCCTATCTGTACACGCCGATCTTCGTGACGCGCACATTCGAATGGCTGGCCCCCGCCTTCCTCTTTCTTGTTGCGTTGGGCTTATATGTTCCCGGGAAAATGGAACGGGTCAGATACCCCTTGCTGGCCGTTCTGCTTGTCCTTTGCACCGTCCAGAGCGTCGGGTATCTGCGCTCGGCCACGGAGGATCTGCGCGACGCAGTGCGTTATCTGGCCGCCGGTTACCGCCCGGGCGACGTCGTGCTCTTCTATTCAAACGAGGGTGAAGTCGGCCTGCACTACTACGCGCGTCAGCAGCCTGTGCAATTCGACATCGCGGCCATCCCGGCGCGCTATCCCGCGGTCGGTCTCAATCGCACCTACCTCGGCAGCAACAAGGGCGCACCCGCCGCGATCGAAAGCGACCGTGCGGAAATCGACCGGGTACTCGCTACCCACAAGCGGGTGTGGTTCGTCGGCGCCTGGCCCGGCTCTGATGGCAAGATGAATATTGTCACCGACGAGGTGTACCGCCAGCGGGGAGCACCCATCTCGTCGGTCGATTTCGGCGGACTGCAGATCACACACTTCGACAGATAGATGGCTGTTCGCGCTCAACCAGTTCCCGCGAGCGCGACGCTCGACCCGTCGACTCGCCGCCGGTCTCTGTTGACCCTTTCTGCGGCCTGTATCCGCAGCCGGAAGCGGGCAATCAACCCCGGCCACGATGCCATGCCGACGCCTCGCCTTAAGCGGACTGCACCATGCGCGAATACATGAGCACATTGAAAGAAACATCCAGCGGCCCCGACTATCCCGCCTGTTTCGCCTTGCTTTTGATCTTCGTGTGCGCGGCGGCAGTGCTGCTGGGGCCGATCGTCAACGGACACGACACGTACGTCTCGTTCTCGCACATCGAAGCCTGGGTCGCTGCCCTGAAGGCTGGCGACCTGGTTTCGATCTGGACACCGGTCGATGCCAATGGCTTCGGATCACCGATGCCGTTTTTCTACCATAAACTGTTCAACCTCATCGCGGCGGCGTTCACGATAGCGACGGGGGACATCGTCACGGGCTTCCGCCTGGGTGTCCTGTTGTTCGCCGCGATCATGTTCTATGGCGCTTACCAGTGCGCAGCGAGACTCGGCGCCGATCGCACCGGCAGCCTGGTGATAGCCATCGCATGCGTGCTGTCACCCTACTCGCTCATCTGTGTCATCGAACGCGGGGCGGTGGCCGAATACTCGGCCACCGCCCTCGTGCCGCTAGCGCTCGCCTTCGTCCTCGACCTGTTCATGAACAAAAGCAGGACTGCCGCGGCGCTCAGGCTATTCGCCGTTCTGATGTTGATGCTGCTCGCGCATCTCGTGGTGTTCGTTGCGGCTACCGGACTTCTGATCCTGTGCGGATTCTATCTGCTCGTCCGCTCGACCCGCGCTGGCGTCGCGCTGCTCGTCGCCAGCGGCGGCGCGCTTTTGATCTTTCTCGTGCTGGTCTATGTGCCGTTCACGGTATGGAGCGCCTGGTTTTGCCCCGCACAGGCCACGCTGCACGGTCTGCCGGCCGATAATGCGGTTCCGTTGATACGAATCTTCTCTCCCAAGCCGGGATCGTGGTTCGCCTGGCCGATTCTTACCCTGCTGGCTGGACTGGCACTTCAACTCCGCTCCCGCCGGCATCGGCTCGCAGCCGTCGTATTGACGACGGGCATCGCGGCATTTGTGCTGACACTGTTCATGACGAGGCTCACTGCGCCTGTCTGGCGACTGTCAGCGATGTTCGATTTCGTGCAGTTTCCGTGGCGCCTGTTGTCGGTCTCCACGCCGCTCATGTTCGTTGCCTTCGCAGGCATGATCGAGCAGCTTCGCCCCACAACAAAGCGGATCGCGCAAATCGGTTTGCTCACGATTACCGTCATCCATGCAGTGGGGAAGATCGATTCGCTGCAGCAGATCCGCACGGCGATTTCCCCGGCTGAATTGAGACACGAAACGCCCTACACCGGCCAGGGCCCCGATGCAGGGGGCGAATTCTTTCCCGCGCGTTATCAGCAACAACTCAGCGCGACGCCGAACATCCTGGCCATCAAGGCCGCTTCGATTCTCCCCGCCCCCCGCGAACTACTGGTCGAGAGCGCTGGGGGTTGCAGTACCGACAACGTGCCCCGGGTACCCTATTTCCGCAAGCTGACGATCAACGCGAGGTGTGAATCCCCGGGTGTGGTACGGGTGAACCAGTTCGCCACGCCCTTTCTCGACGTCACCGCGGTCAGTAGCCATGGCGTCGTGTCCCAGCCTGTTACAGGCACACCCTTCTTTGAACTGCCCCTGCAAAAAGGAATCTGGACGATACACGTCAGGCAGCGAACCTACATCGAACTGGTCAGGATGGCGTGGGAGAAAAAGCTGACGCACGACGATGCGCGTCTTGCGTCTTACTGAATGCAGGATGTGCTGACCAGTCGCAAGCCCGGGCCTTCCCCGCGTCACTTGCCGTCGACGCCTGTCTGGACCGGCTGTGTTCTTGCGGCTTGCGCCGGCAATAGCGTTGAGCCGTTCGGCCGTGGCTGCCTGAACGTCCATGCCGAATTGATGAGGAAAGTCAACGCCAGCACCAGCCCTGTCGCGATGAACTGGGCAATGATGTAGTTCACACGGTTGTCGTCGGTCAGCACCTTCATGACGACGCCGTTGACCAGCACACCAAGGGACGCTGTCGCAGCGAATTTCGGCAGGGTTTTCAGATGACTGCCGGCCGCCCTGAAGGTCAACCGACGGTTCAGACAGTAATTGACGAGAGCGCCGACCACCGCGCCCGAGACCGATCCGGCAACCGGCCCTGCCCGCCCGGAAGCCACGGTTGCGACGAGGACCACGTACTGAGCCAGTGTGCCAACCGCGCCGATGCTGGCATACGTGACAAACTTCAGCACGACGCGACCATCACGCATTACTTGCACCGGCACTCTGGTAACGGTTCTTGATCAGATAGACCGGACGCTTTTTCGACTCGGCATAAATGCGCCCGATATACTCGCCGAGCACGCCGATGCCGATCAGCTGCACGCCACCCAGCATCAATACGACCGTCAGGATCGATGCGTAACCGGGCACCGCCACCCCCTGAATCAGGGTTCGGACGATCAGGAACCCGGCGTACAAAAAGGCGATCGCTGCGATCGCCGTGCCGATGTAGGTCCACACGCGCAGCGGCAGCGTACTGAAGCTCGTAAAACCTTCAAGCGCGAAATTCCAGAGCTTCCACCCCGAGAATTTCGACTGCCCCGCTGCTCGCGATTCACGCACATAGTCGACGACAGCCGTGCGGTAGCCAACCCAGGCAAACAGCCCCTTCATGAAGCGCCGGGTTTCAGGCAGCTTCTTCAGTGCATTAGCCACTTCCCGTGTGATGAGCCGGAAATCGCCGACATTTTCGGGGATATGCGTATCGCACACGGCGTTATGCATACGGTAGAACATTGCTGCCGTGCGGCGCTTGAGAAACGAATCCGAGTCGCGGTTGCTGCGTCTGGCCAGCACGACGTCATTGCCTTCGCGCCACTTTTCGACCAGCAACCGGATGACATGCGGCGGATCCTGGAGGTCAGCGTCGAAAGGGATCAGGATGTCGCCGACGGCTTCATCGATCCCCGCCGACAGCGCGGCTTCCTTGCCGAAATTGCGCGTCAGGTCGATGACGCGGATACGGTTGTCGGCGTCCGAGCGCGCGAGCAACCGGCACAAGGTGCTATCGCGGCTGCCGTCATTCACGCAGACAATTTCGAAGTTGAGATTGTCCAGCCCTTCGAGCACAGGCAATGTTGCTTCGAAGAACTTGCTGATCATTTCCTCTTCGTTATAGAACGGCACGACAACCGAGAGCAGCGGGATCTCAGCAGTGGCCACTGTCGCAATCGGTGCCGCCACTGTGCGGGCTTCGCCCTGAACCGGCAGATCTGGGTACATCTCTCTGAGCAGAGGAGCACCGAGCAGTTGTTCGCGGCCCACGTAGTTCATGATCGTCCCCTCGGACCTGCCAAGGCTGTTGAGTTTGGTTGCCGTGCGACCGGGTTCTGGACAGCAGGCAGGGTGGATATCTCGTTCGCCACGCTGGACACACCCGTTTGCACGCCCACCCAGCCCCGAGCTTACGAACCAATGTAATCTAGAGGGGGACGCAGGTTTGTTCGCAGCCCAACATTGCCGGTCAATCAACGTGTGCAGCAGATACTGCGTCCTGCATCGCCTCGCTGCGCGCGGGGATCTTCGGAGCGCGCAAGCGCCTGCTCAGTCAGCGACGCCGACCGACTTGCCGGCATGTGCCGGCCCGGAGCGCGGGACCGCCACTCCCGGCCGGGAGATTGCCGGCGCCCTCCGCAGCACCATACTGGCGAAGCGTCTTGCCTCTCTGACGCCCCATGAATCGAGGATCACGAACACCCTGGCTGAAAAGACACTCAGTACGATGATCGACACCGCGCAGGACGCAATCAGGACGGGCCGGCTCAGATGCGCATAAAACGCGATGAAGTACCACGACCCAAATGAACAGATCACGAGGGGATGCATCAGGTACAAAGAGAAGGAAATCTTCCCGACAAACCTCGAAATACGGGACGAAAACATGATCTGCAGCGGCCTTAGCATCATGATGGAGACGACAATGATTGTCGCGGTCACGGAAGACACGGTGCTCCATATATCGCGCGGCAGGTAATGAAATACAAATTCCGGCGAGACCAGAACGAGCAGCAACATAACCGATACAGCGATCTTCGAACTCTTCTTTCCAAGCCACATCCTGACCTTGCCGAGCTGATACAACTCGGCAATGAACAAGCCCATCACAAACGAAATCAACTCCCGGTTGACAAACCAGACCGCGACAAAAGCCAGGCAATATGGGATCCATCTCCTTTCGAGATCGCCGAACAGAGACAGCAGGCAAAAAATCAGGAACGACCCGAAGAACTCCAGATGCATTGTCCAGAGGACAAAAATAAACGAATTGCTGTGGTAGTAATCGAAATACACCTCATAGAGGGAAAATCTGAGCAGCCCGTACAGATCGGCCGGCCACCGGTAGAACTCCCCAATCCAGTCACTCCCGGAGATCGCCGCGACGCGCTGGTTGTACATGAACCCGGACTTCAAAAGAACAAACGCAAAACAGCAGGCAAAGAAAATCGGCACTGTCAGTCTGATATAGCGGCGCAGCGCCTGATCGGCGATCATTTCCCGCCGTCTGCTCTGGACGTACCCCACCGACAGCACGTATCCGGATAAAACGAAGAAGACATAGACCGCGGTAAGCCCATCGGTCAGGAACCGGTACAGCACTATGCCAACGGACGCCACGGCATACTGAACATGGCCCCAGACGGCCCCTTGAGCCAGGAGTCTTCTGGCTCCGTCGGCGGACGGCCCATTTGACCGGAGCAGGTAGAAAGGGAACACATGACAGAACAGCACTACCACTGCAGCCCATCCTCGCAATCCGTCGAGGTAGGTCAATCGAGAGGGGTCTGCTTCGCCAGCAGGAGCGCTCATTTGAAGTCCTCAATCGAATATCCCGACGGCGCCCCCGGGGTTTCCGGCATCCCTGGCCTGCATTCGGAGCAGCCGCTCGCGCGATAGAGGCGCAGACATGCCCACGCAACCCTTCACCAGGCGAACTGAGCGGAGACGTGCGGTCAGGGAGCCAGTCCCGCCGCCGTCGCTCCCATGACAATCATGCGGCATGGCCTGCATAGCGAAATGGGCGCTGCCCCACACAAACAGGCAACCGGTTCGCGACGGCTCCCGGGCTCCTGATCCTGAGTCCAGCCCCTACCAGGTTCCAGCCCCCATCAGGTGCAACCCGTGCGGAGAACCCTCCTCCTGTACGATATGGCGCGACCGCCGGACGAGGTCCGCATATCTGTACGCTCGCCAACACATTGCACTGCGGCAAAGCCGGACAATGGCTAACACGGCGGACGCAGGAACGCCGTTTTGCAAAACGCCAGCAGCCAATAACAGTGCATCAGATCAGGCCCGCCTAAGGGAGCGCAAAATGGGATGGAAAGGCTCGCTCATCGAAGCACCACTCTGGGTTGCCGGACGGCTTCGGCCATCCGGCATCGATCCGCGCCGAAATGCTCCGCGCGAGATCCTGGTATTGCGGCCTAACGATTTCGGCGACCTGCTCACTACCACGCCGATCTTCGAGGCGTTGCGGCGACGTTTCCCCTCGACCCGGCTGATTGCAGGCGTCGGCCGGTGGGGTCGCGCGGTCCTCGAGAACAATCCCTTTGTCGACGAGATCGCCGAGATCGACGCGCCCTGGCACAACAAGATCATTCAGGACCAGTCGCTGCGCAACGCGCTGCGTTTCATCTGGCGCTCGGAACAGGTCGAGGCGCTGCGGCGGCAGGACGGATTCGACGTCGGCATCGACGTGCTCGGTAGCCATCTCGGTCTGATGCTGATGCTGCGCGCCGGCGTACGACATCGCATCGGCGTACGTGGCTATCGCGGTGGCTGGAGCGGATGCCACGCCCACATCGAATTCACCCCGAACATCCATGTTGCCCGCGCCGCGCTCGCGCAAGCCGAATTGATCGGTGCGCGCGATCTGCCCGAAGCCCGGCCACAGCTCTACCTGACCGATGCAGAACGCCGCCTGGCAACAGGCATCTGGTTAGAGCGCACTTCTGCAAATCAAAGACCGGTGCGTCTGCTGGTGGGATGCGCCGCCGGATTGCCGGACAAGAGTTGGGCTCCGGAAGCCATGGGGGCAGCACTCGCGCAGATAGCGGGTTCGCTCCCCGAGAGTGACATTATCCTCATCGGAGGCCCCGCCGAGGAAGCGAGGGCCGCACAGGTCATCGCACACAGTGGCGCCGATGCAGGCGTACGTTCGATGGTCGGCCGTACATCGCTGAGAACCACATTCGCGCTGGCTGAGCAAGCCGACGTGGTGATCACCAACTCATCCATGCTGCTGCATGTGGCAGCCGCGTTCCGGCGCCCTACCGTCGCTGTACTTGGCGGTACGGTGGCCAACGCAAAGGGCCACGATGTGGTCTGGGGCTACCCGGCGCCGTACAGCAGTGTCGGACCGGCGGATGCCGCGCCTGGTGAGCCGGCGCCGACGTGGCCTGAGGTCGACCAGGTTGTACGGGCCGTGCTGGACAAGGTCCGGGAGTACGTCGACGTCCGCAGCAACGCCGTCCTGTCGGTATCCGGGTTCGACTGATCCGGCGTCGCCAGGCAACGCAAGACGTTCGGGATCAAGGGGGACCAGACGTTGCAGATAAGAGGTGACGTCGATCGAAATCGAGTAGTGGCATGCTCCTGTGTGCGGCGTACCGCTGAACTGGCGCTGGCAGACGCGCACTATTCAGCCACGGTGAGCGGACAACACCTGTTCCGCGACCTCATCAGATCGCTCTATAGAGAGATGGAATGCGCTCCTCAATGCCCAGCCTGAAACGAAACGCAGTCGTCAACTTTCTTGGCAGCGCATTGCCGCTGATCGTCTCTTTCGTTACGGTGCCGCTCTATCTCAAGCACATCGGAGCGGAGCGGTATGGCGTACTAGCCATCGTGTGGACCTTGCAAGGTTATTTCGGCTATTTCGATTTCGGACTGTCCACCGCGACGTCGAACCGCATCGCCCAGTTGTCCAGAGTATCGGCGGCCGAACGCGAGTCGGTCTTGTGGACCGCCCTGTTGCTCAATGCGGCGCTGGGAGCCGCGGGCGGGCTCGTCCTGTTTTTCGTCGGCCATCTGCTGTTCGCGCAGTTCCATATCGCGCCCGCCATCAATGCCGAGGTGTTGGCAGCAATGCCATGGATCGCCTGCGCGGTGCCGATTGCAACGATCACCGCCGTGTTTACCGGGGCGTTGTCTGGACGCGAGCAGTTTGGGCCGCTCAACACCGTGCAGTTCGTCGGCGTGCTCATCTTCCAGACTGCGCCGCTCCTGTGCGCCATCCTGATCAAGCCGGAGTTGCAGGTGGTCATTCGCGCGGCCATCATCGGCAGTTCGACATCGTTGCTCCTGTTGATCGCCGTGGCGTTCTGGGTGTTTCCCCTGCGCTTCGCCGCCGGCCCCGGCCGACGGCATCTCAAGCCACTGTTTTCGTACGGCGCGTGGGTGATGGTCAGTAACTTCACGAGCCCGCTGCTCGATTCCGCTGACCGTCTGATGATTGGCAGCATTCTCGGGCCGCAGGCCGTTGCCTGGTATCAGGTGCCGTTCAATCTCGCAGTGCGGGCCAAGATCTTCCCCGCTGTATTCTCCCGCACGCTGTTTCCGAGACTGTCTGCGCTCGAAAAGGACGACGCCGTGGAGCTTGCCGTGCGTGCGACGCGCGGCCTCTGCGTCTTGATCACACCGCTGATCGTATTCGGCATCTTCCTGATGCAACCGTTTCTGCATCTGTGGGTCGGACACGCCTTCGCTTCGCAGACAACCTCCATCGGTGAAATCATTCTGATAGGCGTGTGGGCAAATTCGCTGGCCCATATTCCCGGCAGCCATCTGACAGCGACTGGCAAGCCAGGTGTCGTCGCGCGCCTTCACGCCGCCCAGGTCGTGCCGCTCGTCGCGTTGCTGTGGTGGACCCTGCATACATTCGGTCTGGCCGGCGCGGCGTTTTCCTGGACGCTGCGCTACGTCGCCGAGACCGTCCTGCTGTTCATGGCGGCACGTCTCGGTTCCGGGCTCGCACGCTTTCTGGCTGTGCCGGCACTGCTTATCCTTGCGGCGTTCGTCGCCACGGAGCTATTCGTGTGGACCTCGGCGGCTCGCAACGTCTCGTGGATCGTCATGGTCAGCCTCGCCCTCGCGTGGGCGGCCCAGGCGGAGCCGTCATGGCGAGCCCGCCTGCTGAACAGGCTGTCCGCGGTTTTTCTGCAATATCGCTCCTGGCGGCGCGCCTAGGCGATCCAGACGAGCCCACGAACCAGCGTACCTGAACGACGCGGCGGCCGCTGCGCGTGCCCGATGAGGCCTCGACGGTCGACGCCGCACGGTACGTCACGCTCTGCCGCGAGCCAGAGATCGTCGCCGCAAGCATCGGTTCAGCCATCGCCGAATCCCGGGGTGTCGCATGTGGTGACGCGCACAGACGATACACGCAGCATCGCCGACAGTGTTGGGAATACGTTGGGGAATCGGGTATGTACAAATCGCTGCAAGCGTGCCGGGGGATCGCGGCGTTGATGGTCGTGTGCTACCACGCATGCGGCATGATCTCCATGGCCCGGTACTTCGGTGCGAGTTGGCCAGGCAACCCGTTCGCTTTCGGCGGCTGGGTCGGCGTCCATTTCTTCTTCGTGCTGAGCGGCTTCATCATGGTCTGGATCCACGGACGGGACTTCGGCCGGCCGCAAAGGCTCGGCCCCTACCTGGCAAAGCGCACATTGCGCATCTATCCGACGTACTGGGCCGTGTTCGCCATAGTCACCTGCGCGGCGCTGGCGGTGCCGGCGCTACGGCAGATCTTACCCGCCGACATGTGGACGCTGATCAAGGCATTGCTGCTCGTACCGCTCGATCCGACGGTGGTGGGAGGAACCGGCGCACCGGTTCTCACCGTGGCATGGTCTCTGCAATTCGAAGTGACGTTTTACGCGTTCATCGCACTGGCGATTGTGTCGCCGGCCGCGAGCCTGCTGGTTGCCCTGCTTTGGGCGGCAAATTTCACGCGATGCCTGACCAACGTCTGCAGCTTCCCGCTGAGCTTCGCCGCCGACCCACGGATCCTGCTGTTCGCCCTGGGCGGCCTGACCGCCTGGTTGTGCAGGGTGAGCGCGTCGAAACGCAAGGCCGGCCGCAGCGCGACCGTTCGAGGACTGCGCTGGCTACAGATCGAACGTGGGGCGCTCGCGCTGGGTGTCAGCATTTTTCTCGCCGCCGTGGTCTGGCAGATGTTCGGCAAAGCCGTTCCCCATGGTGGCGACATGCTGATCGCGATGCACGGCACGGCCAGTGCGCTGGTCATTTTCGGCGTCGTCACGACGGAGGATCGAGGCACTGCGTATGGCGGCGCGGCTGCGTGGCAACTGCTCGGCGGCGCTTCCTATGCGCTCTATCTGCTGCACTATCCGCTCATCAGCCTGGTCGTGAAGTCCATGGTCTGGCTCGGTCTCAGAGGTGTGAGCGGCGCGCTCGTGACTTCTGTCGTTGCAATCAGCAGCGCCGTATTGGCCTCCGTGCTGTTTCACATCCGCATCGAACGGCCCATGCTGCACACGCTGGGTTCCCTGCGCTCGCCGTGGCTCGGCACAGCGGGGAATCCGCGAGCCTGAGCTGTAAACCGGGCTGTGCCATCGGCGGCGGGCTTCAGCGTGAACGCCGTCCGGGTAGAACAAAAAGGACTGGGCTTCGCCCGGTTCCCAGATAAAAGTCAAGCAATGCGAGAGACTCATGCGCGAACATCCGGTGGTGGAGTCATTTGAAGGTGCCCGCGGGGTCGCGGCCCTGCTGGTCGCCGTCTATCACTTCAGTCTCTTCATGCCGTTCGATCTGCCTTATCCGGTGTTCGTGAAGCATGGCTACCTGTTCGTCGACCTGTTCTTCGTGCTGAGCGGCTACGTCATATGCGCTGCTTACACAGAGCGGCTCAACGGCGGCAATGCCTTCTGGAATTTCGCTATCCGGCGTTTCGGCCGGCTGTTTCCGCTTCTCATATTCTCGACAGCGATTTACGTGCTCCTGCCCAATCTGCATGCGCTGTTCAAACATCTTCTCGTAGCCTTTGGTCAGCAGAACCTCTTCAAGAGTCCTGAATCGCTCCGCTACTACATGCCTTCGGGTGCAGAGATCCTGGCCACGCTGACCATGACGCACGGCCTCGGCATGTTCGACAAGGCGATTCTCAATTACGTCAGCTGGAGCATCAGCACCGAGTTTTACACCTACATGCTGTTCGCGGGCGTATGCATCGCGATCTCCGGACGCGCGCGGCTTGCCGTTTTCATTGCATTGAGCGCCGCGGCATACCTGATCACCTGCTGGGCAAGCCTCGCGTGGCACGATTGCATCGCGAATTTCGAATGTCTGAATATCACCTACGATTTCGGCCTGACGCGATGCATCGCATCGTTCTTCATGGGCTGTCTCACGTTCCATGCCGCACAACATATGCGGCGTCATGCAAACACGCTGCAGGCTGGCGCGCTGCTCGCGGTCGCGGCCATTTTCCTCGCGCTCGGGCATGCGCCTGCACTCGCCCTCGCGTTACCGTTTGTTTTCGCGCTGTTTATCCTGTCGCTCTCTTCCGACCGCGGCTTCGCCGCCCGGTGTCTCACGAGCGTCCCGGCGCAAATGCTTGGCCAGCGGTCCTATTCGATCTATCTGCTGCACCCGGCGCTCATTTACGTGTTCGGCCTCGTCGCAAAAAGCTCGTCCCGACCGGCATTCGGCATCGTGACTCTGGGGGCTTATCTGGCGACACTCATCGTGGTCTCGGGATTCACTTACCGATTCATCGAAGTGCCGTTTCGCGATGTCTTCAACAGATGGGCGGCAAAACAGCGGACCGCGCCGGCAACGGAATATCTGGCACGGGCGGACCACGCACGCCGTACGCGTTGACGCAAGCCAAAACTGGCGTGCGGGTTTGCCCATGAGATATCACCGCATGATGTACCACGCCCACATCAAGGCAACTATCGTGATGCGAGGCGATTAGAAGGCATCGATCGCTTCGCGATACACGCCGGCAACCTGAGCGGCCACGACCGAACGGTCGAAGTGCGCACGCGCATAGGCCCGGCATGCGGCGGCGTCGGGAAGATTGCGAGTGCCACGCAGCGCTTCTATGATGCCACTGCCGATCGAATTAAATCCGCCGGACGACAGGACGAGGTCCGGCGAGAGCGGCGCCACGGCCTCGGGCAGACCACCCACTGGCGTCACCAGGACCGGCGTCCCAGATGCCAGCGATTCGATCGTGGTTAGACCGAAGCCTTCAAGCGCGACGGTCGGCACCACGGTCACATCGGCAGCCGAGTACCACAACGGCAACTCCGCGTCCGGCACGAAGCCCAGAAACTGAACATGGTTTTCGAGGCCACGTGCCGCCACGCGCGCACGCAGTTGCGGCTCAAGCGGTCCGCGGCCGGCGATCACGAGCAACACATCCGGTACCGCCTGCTTGACGAGATACATTGCATCGACCAGATCCTCAATGCCCATGCGCCAGACGAGACGTCGCACGCAAAACAGGATCGGTCGATCCTGCGGGACCCCCAGCGATTCACGCGCATGGTGCTTCGAAAGGCCCAGATCGAAGTGATCGACGTTGACACAGCCCGGCACGATGCGAATCCTGTCTGCGGGAACGCGATACTGTGTGTGCAGGATATGACCGAAGGCCTGCGACAGCACGATATGCCGCGTGCCGCCGCGATACACGAAGCGTTCAAGCGAGCGGCGCACACCGCGCGCAAGGGAGTGCCCCCCCTCCGGGAACGACTCGTCGGCCCAAGGGCCCTGAAAATGCACGACGCGCGGAACGCCACTGAATACGCCGGCAGTCGGTACGGCGTAAAGCGCGAAGTGCGTGGCGACAACATCGGGCCTGCGCGCGCGCTTCAATCTGGACGCCAGCGTGCGGGCCCCCCACAGGCGCGGCCCAAGCCGTGAATCCGCCTTCGCGAACGCCTGCACCGATCCACCCGAAGCGGCGTGCACGTTCTCGCTGCCCGCGACCAACCCGCGGACATTGACGCCCTGCGCAGGCAGCGATTCAACGAGTTCCATGAACATACGATCAAGGCCGCCTGGCCGCTCTCCGAACCAGTGCATGCCGATCTGCAGGGAATCGATCGGGTTGTTCATGAGTCCACCGTCACAGGCGGGACCACAACGGGCACGCCAGCGACTTCACGCCGTGCGCGGATGCGCTCATATAACGACAGATAGCGTTGCGCCATCGCGGACCATCCGAGCATTTTGGCCAGTTCCCGCGCGGCCTGCCCCATCTGCGCCGCGCCGTCCCGATCGTTGACAAGGCGCTCGATAGCCGCGGCCAGTGCGTGCACATCCTCGGGCGTGTCGAGCACGATGCCGCAGTCGTGCCCGATCACCTCCGCGCCGCCCGTCGTTTGCGCGGTCACAACCGGCAGCGCGGCGGCGAGAGCCTCCAGCAACGCGAGGCTCATCGCCTCGTAACGCGAGGGAAAAACAAAAGCATCGACCGAACGCATCAGTACCGGCATCTCCTTCACGAAGCCGACGAAATGCACACGCCCGGTCAGCCCGAGTTCTGCCGCGAGAGCCGGATACGGACTGTTGTGCAGACCGCCCGCAACGACCAGGTGAACCTCGGGCAAGGTTCTCGTCAATGCGTGCAACACCGTGTCGAGATTCTTGCGCGAAACCCGCAGATCGCCGGCGAAGAGCAACATGAACGGCGCTTCGGGCAAACCGAAGCGAGCCCGCTCGGATACACCGGGTGTGAATTCATCGGTATCGACACCGTTATGAATGACCTGCACGCGTGCCGGATCGATACCATGTGCGAGCACCTCGCCCCGGACCTTGTCCGACACCGGTACAACCACGCGCGAACGTTTGAATGCGCCAGCTTCGAGGTACGCGTTGAGCCGCGTGAAGATCACCTGATAAGCGTCGTAAAAGCCGCGGAACAAACGAAACGGATAGAACCCGCATCGATACCAGCCGTCGTGCACGAAGTGAACCGAGTTCACATCGGCTCGCGCCCAGGTGATGAAGCCGTTCACATGCACGACATCGAACTCGTGCCGGTGCGCGCGAATCCACAACGCACTTCGCCACGCGAACGACTGATATTTGAGCAGGCGAGACGGCACCATACTGGGCTTCACCGGCACGAACCACGCGAGCGGATGACTGGTCAGCTCCGGTGCCGCACTTGACGCAAGAATCGTTACTTCGTGGCCTGCCGCGAGCGCCGCACGGACGATCTCATAGTTCACCCGCCCCTGCCCGTCGTTCCTCGCCACGACGTGCGTCACGATCAGGATTTTCATCCGCTCACCCATTATGCCGGCCTCCTGCCAGTGCCTGGAACGGCTGTTCGCGCCACCGTGATCAAAGTGGCTGCTGAAGGAACCGATGCCGTTTTTGCGACGCGTGCCTTGTACGAAGTGTGTCGCGAATAACGCAGCCCGATTACGGGCATCGTCACGCCGATGAAAAACAGCATCCCTGTATTCGACGTCAACGTGTTCACCATGATCATCATGGCGAAAATGGCAATTGACACCCCCACGCCGCATATCGCGAAACGATCGTCAGGTTGCCGCCTGCTGGCCGTGAACGCCCGCCACATCAATATGAAAATCCCGGTCGCATACAGCAGCGTACCCGGCCACCCCATCACGAACGGTACTTCCATGAGACCGCTATCGAACGAGCCACCGGCATTCTGCGAATTGTCGGAAGACAGTTTCGCGCCGATGCCCGTGGAACCGAGCCCCTCCCCGCTGATATCGGTCAGCGCCGTCGAGAAAAACGCCTCATAGAAGTCGGCTCGCGACTGGAAGCTGTTGTCGTTACCGATGTCTTTGAAGGTCGTGAGACGGCTGACCACGTGCTCCGATATCTGATCGAACATCATCATCGGGGCGCACAGCAGCGCAATGCCCACGACGGCGCCAATCAGCCGTCGCCGGCTTCTTCCGTCGAGCATGGCGAGCGGATAGATCAGCCCGATGACAAGGCCGGCCCAACAGGTGCGCACTGACGTAAACATCAGCCCGGCCACCCCGAAGATCGCCATCAGCAGGCTCAGGCGGCTGCGCGAAGCCATTGACATCAACACCAGATACATGATCGTTATAGCAAACGTGCCGGGTGAATTGATCGTGCTCCAGACCCGCAGCCCGTAGGGAACCGGCTGTCCGAAGGCCTGCGCCTTGATCTGGATGATCCAGAACGCATCCCATGGCGGCACCACAATGTATTGGATGACGGCGTAGATCCCCATCAGCAGGCCCGCATATACGATCGTGCTCAACATGACGCGCCGATAGGTCGGGTAGTGTTGCCACGTGACGGTCAGATAGAACGCCACCAGAGCCGGGAACACCCAGTTCACGAATGTATAGAGCGCGGGCGCGAGGCCCACCCCGATCACGCCGACCACGAACGCGTAGGTCTGCGCAACGACGATCAGCACGAGCGGCGCGCTGCTGCGCTGCCCAAGCTTGCCCGCGTGCCTGAAAAGCGACACGCCGCACAACGCGACTGCGAGCAGCGGCGCGACCATGATCAGGCTTTTGTCGTTGAACGCGCCATTCACGAAATCCGCGAGGCGTCTCACCTCTGGAGACAGGAAAAACAGCCAGCAGACAAAGCCGATGTAATGCGCAGGCGAGGTCCTGTACAAATGCACCGCAAGCAGAAACGAGCAAAGCGGAAATAGCAGTTCGACGGCTTTGCCCTGGTGTCCAGCGAGCAGCAGCAACGTCACGAGAAACAAACCGGTCGGCAGCAGCTCGGGCCTGCGCGCAATCAAGGACAGCGTTCCGCCCGCGCCAGGCCTGCCCTGCAGAGCCTGCGGCGCGGACGTCAATGCCGGCCGTGACGACGGTGTATTCAACATGCATTTGCCCCCGGGCAATGAAAACCTTGCGATATCGCCAGACATCCACGCGTCTGCGCGTTCACACTAGTCCGCACTGACGGAGGACTTCGTGTTCCGAACGAACGTCGTCAGAGAAGTTCGTAGGTACTGATGATCGTGAGGCCGCTGCGCGCGCGGCGCTGCCCGCCCGACTGAACATGGCCGCCGCGTTGACTGCACGAGAGTCCGATGAACGGAACACCATGCTCGAGAAAAGGTCCTTCGGTCTTTCGAAAACCGAATTGCTCGTAGAAACTCTTGAGTCCAACCGGCGCCGTGACCCGGATGATGCGGCCAGGCCAGCGCTCTGCCACTCCGCTCAACGCTTTTTCGATCAGCAGTTCAGCCGTGCCGTCGCCGCGCCTCGCGGGACTCGTCAGTATCTTGTCGATCATCACTTCCGGATCTTCATCGTCGCCCGGCCGAAGCCGTGCATAGGCGAGGACCGGCATCGGCCGCCGGATGTCGTCCATCGCGAATACATGCAGGGCGCTTTCGTCGTGACCGTCCGCATCGAGGCATACGTGCGCCTGTTCGACGACGAACACAGCACTGCGCGCCCGCATGATCAGATACAGTTCGCGCGGCGTCAGCTGTTCAAATTCGAGCGTTTTCCAGTTCATCACAGTTTCCATAACGAAAATCGATCGGACATGGCTGTTCGCATGGTCAAAAGGTACGCCGTCGATTCTCCAGATTCAGTGCGGCACCGCACTGACGATATCGAGTCGCAATCCGTTAAATACGGTCAACCAGCGACGCCCATGGCTGCTGCACAGCAATTGGCCATGCGCGTCAGTGGTGGAGGACCAACTGCGAAGCTGGGGCCAACCGGTGAGCACGGGGCCACGATTCAAACACATTGCACACGAAACATCTCGACGAGGGAGCGCCTCACCATGAAAACAGCACTGCGACGCATTCTTTCCGAATCGGCCCGTCTCGACGTACCGCCGGAAAGCCTGGAAGATCACGCCGATCTTTACGCAGCTGGCCTGTCGTCTCTGGCGACCGTGCATCTGATGCTGGCAATCGAAGACGAATTCGGCATCGAAATTCCCGACCGCATGCTTACACGCCGGCTCTTTTCGAGCATCGATTCGCTGGCCGCCGCGGTTGCCGAACTCCAACAGGCAAAGGCCGCAGCATGAACGCCCCGCTGAAGCAGGAGACCGGCAGTTTCGCTGAAGCCGCGTCGGGTGATGCGACCCCGTCGGCTACCCTGACCTCCATCGATCCCGAACCCGGCTGGCGGGCCGCCGCGCAGCGTGCGGCCCAGATCGCCGCGCAGTTTGCCGATCCGGTCGACCGGCTGGCCCGCTTTCCGGTCGAAGCCTTCGACGCGTTGCGGCGAGAACGCCTGCTGTCGGCGATGGTGCCGACCCGCTTCGGCGGCGCGGGACTGTCGCTGGCGGATGTCGCCACGATCTGCGAAATACTCGCCCAGGGCTGCGCCTCGACCGCAATGATCTACGCGATGCACCAGATCCAGGTGGCGTGTATCGAAGAACATGGCAGCGAGACGCCCTGGCACCAGCAGTTGCTCACGCAGCTGGTCGAAAAGCAATGGCTGCTGGCGTCGGCTACATCTGAAGAAACCATCGGCGGGAACATGCGCACGAGCGCCTGCGCGGTCGAAATCGACGGCGGGCGCTTCCGCATCGAAAAACTCGCACCGACGATCTCGTACGGCGCGCACGCGGACGGCATTCTCGTCACCGCGCGGCGCACGGCCGAGTCAGCGGCGGCCGATCAGGTGCTGATCGTCACCCTGCCCGAAGAGACACTGCTCGAAAAGCGCGGCGCATGGGATTCGATGGGCATGCGCGGCACCTGCAGCGAGGGCTTTCGACTCGTCGCCGCGGGTCACGCCGAGCAGATCCTGCCGACACCCTTCGCCGATATCGCCGATCAGACCATGTTGCCCGTCTCGCATACGCTATGGGCGGCTGTATGGACTGGCGTGGCGACCGACGCCGTGAATCGCGCCAAAGCCTTTTTCCGAGCCCAGGCTCGCTCGAAGCCCGGCTCCGTACCACCGGCCGGCCTGCGTCTCGCGGAGGCCGTGGGCCTGTTGCAGATGATGCAGGCACGCCTGTCGGTTGCACTCGAAGCCGCGCGCGCCGCCCATCGGGCGAAACACGGCGTCTCGCAGGCCGACGCGCCACTCTCGGCGATGCTCGGCTTCGCGTCGGACATGAACACGCTGAAGACGAGCATTTCGTCGACCGCACTGCTCGTCGTTCAGGAAGTGTTGATGATCTGCGGCATGGCCGGCTACAAGAACGGCACGGAATACAGCGTGGGCCGCCATCTGCGCGATCTGCACTCGGCGCCGTTGATGATCAACAACGACCGTATTGCACAAAACACAGCGAGCCTGCTGCTGGCGCAGCGTCCGGCCGCCCCAGGGAGAGTCTGAGATGAACACGATGACCGACGCTGCAGCCCTCGCAGCCGCCATGCCAGGCGAGACACCGGCTGCGCCGACCTTTCGTGATGAACTGCTCGACAAAGGCATCCTCATCGATACCGGCGAAAACGGCCTGTACGGCCGCAGCCAGGTCTTCGAAGACGTCGTCGACCGCCTCAACGTTGCGATCACGCATCTCGGCGCGGACCAGCAGCCTGAAGTGCTGCGTTTCCCGCCCGCGATGCGCCGCACCGATTTCGAGGACAGCGAGTACCTGAAGAGCTTTCCGGATCTCGCCGGCACCATCCACTCGTTCTGCGGCAACGATGCCGGTCAGCAACGCCTGTTGCGCTGCCTCGACGACGCGATGGAGAAAAGCGACGACGACCGCGACACCGAATGGATGTCGCAGCAAAAGCCGACCCGCGTCGTGCTGACGCCGGCCGCCTGCTATCCGATCTATCCGGTGATGGCGCGGCGCGGGCCGATGCCTGCCAACGGCCGGACCATCGACGTGCTGTCGTACTGCTTCCGGCACGAACCGTCACTGGATCCGGCCCGCATGCAGATGTTCCGGCAACGTGAATACGTGCGCCTCGGCAATGCAGAACAGGTGATGGCGTTCCGCCAGATGTGGATCGAACGCGGCTCGCTGCTCGTCACGCTGCTGCAACTGCCGGTCGATGTCGATCTCGCCAACGATCCGTTCTTCGGCCGCGGCGGCAAGATCATCGCCGACAGCCAGCGCGCCCAGGCGCTCAAGTTCGAACTGCTGATTCCGGTCGCGAATGCCGACAGCAAGACCGCGTGCCTGTCGTTCAACTATCACATGGACCACTTCGGTGCGATCTGGAAGATCGAATGCGAGGATGGGTCCGTCGCGCATACCGGCTGTGTCGGCTTCGGTATGGAGCGGATCACGCTTGCGCTCTTCCGTCATCACGGTCTCGACGTGAACGCATGGCCCGACGACGTGCGCGCGCTGCTGTGGGGCGATACGAAGGCCCGCGTGGCGCATGGTCTGGCTGGAGGGGCCGTATGAACCCGCCGCTCACGACCGTCTGGAACAATCCGGAGGTAGCCGCACCACCGCCTGCAGCGGCTTTTGCCGATACGGTAGAGCAGGTGAGCCCGGTCATCGTGCCCGCCCGGCCGGCGCGCGATCATGCGTCGCACGCATTGCATCAGGGTGACCGGGTCTGGCAGGAAACCAACTGCTATGTCGACCTGTGGATCGAACTGCTGCACGGCTTCGGCCTCGATCCGCGCGCGGCGTTCGGCTTTACCGTGACGCAGGACTTCGAAGGCGACCAGTTCACCTTCTTCAAGTTTCCGCTCGAAGATATCGAGCGCCTGTACGGCACGCAGGTGCAGGAGCTTGCGATCTACGATTCGCTCGAAGACCGCGTGCTCGCGCAAACGCTGCGCGGCCATACGGTGCTCGTCGAAGTCGACGGCTACTATCTGCCGAACACGCGCGCCACCTCATATCGCCGCGAACACCCGAAGACGACGGTGGGCATCGACTTCGTCGATCCGTCCGCGCGGCGGCTCGGCTATTTCCACAATACCGGCTACCACACGCTGAACGGCGAAGACTACGACGGCGTGTTCCGCAAGCTGCCGCAGTTCGCGGGCAAGCCCGACCTGCTGTTCCCTTATGTCGAATTCGCCAAGCAGGTCCGCCCGGCGCTGGAAGGCACGGCCCTCGCTGAAGCGTCGGCGGAGCTGCTGTGCGCGCATCTGGCGCGCCGGCCGCTGCGCAATCCTATTACGGAATGGCGGGCCGCATTTCCGGCCCATCTGGACATGCTGCTCGACCGCGGCGAGCCGTTCTTCCATCCCTATTCGTTCAACCTGATGCGGCAGCTCGGCGCAAACTTCGAGTTTCTGTCGAAGTATCTGCTGTGGCTCAAGACCCAGGGCTTCGCGATGCCCGATACGATTCCCGAGTCGGCGCAGACGATCGCATCGGAGGCGATGGTGATGCAGTTCCGCCTCGTGCGGGCCATGGCGCGCGGTCGCCGCGATACGTGCGACGACTGCTTCGACGTGCTCGAAGCAGCCTATGACCACACGTTGCCGCCGCTCGCCGCGCTTGCGCTGTGATGCGATGCATCGTCGGAATACGCCGTGCGAGCCTTGTTGAACGACCTGTCTGATCTTGCGCCGCACGGCGCCCGTGAGCAGTCCCCGACCGGCGGCACGCAGGCGGACGGCGTCTGGCCGCGCCTCCTCGGGCACGGCTGGCAATGCGTGACGACGCAGGCCGGCGCGTGCGCCTTGCCGTCCGCGTTGCCCGCCGACGGCTGGCTGGAGGCTCCGGTGCCGGGCACGGTCGCGTCCGCGTGGCGGGCTGCGGGCAAGCTCGATACCGAACGGCCGCCGCCCTTTGCGTTCGACGATCACTGGTACCGCCTGCCGCTTGCGGGCAACGGCACGCAGCGGTTGCGTCTGCACGGTCTTGCGACGCTTGCCGAGGTCTGGCTCGACGACCAGAAGCTCCTCACGTCCGATTCGATGTTCGTCGCGCACGACGTCGAATTTGAACTAAGTGGTGAAGCCACGCTCTCGCTGTGCTTCCGTTCGCTCGCGCCTCTCTTCGCCGCGCGTCGTTCGCGTGCGCGCTGGCGGCCGCGACTCGTCACGCCGCCGACACTGCGCAACGTCCGCACGACGCTGCTCGGCTATATGCCGGGCTGGTGTCCGCCGCTGCAGGCGGTCGGTCCGTGGCGCCCCGTGGAACTGCTAGGCAGCGCGCCCCACGCATTCGAGACCGTTGACCTGCGCACCCATCTGGAAGGCGACGACGGTATCGTTTCTGTAACGATCAGCTTTGTCCATCCGCACGCCGACGCGACGTCCGCGTCGTTAAATTGCGGGGACGTCCGTTCGTCTCTTCAGTGGACCGATGCGCACACGCTCAGCGGTTCGTTACGTTTGCCCTACGCCGAGCGGTGGTGGCCGCACACGCATGGTGTGCCGAAACTGCACGCCATAGTGCTGCAGCTTGGCGGCGAATCGATCGCGCTCGGCGACGTCGGCTTTCGTTCGATCGATGTCGCGCGCGGCGCCGATGGCGAAGGTTTTGCGCTGCTTGTCAACGGCACGCCGGTGTTCTGCCGCGGCGCCTGCTGGACGAGCGCCGACCTCGCGACGCTGGCCGGCACGCCGGAACAACTCGCACAGGCCTTCTCGCTCGCGCGCGATGCGGGGATGAACATGCTGCGCGTGGGCGGCACGATGGTGTATGAGTCGGACGCGTTCTATCGGCTCGCCGACGCATACGGCATGCTCGTGTGGCAGGACTTCGCCTTCGCGAACTTCGACTATCCGACCGACGGCGACTTCGTCGCGAGCATCACCCGCGAGGCGACGCAGTTTCTCGCACGCACACGGCGTTTCGCGTCGCTCGCGGTACTGTGCGGCGGCAGCGAAGTCGACCAGCAGGCGGCGATGTTCGGCCTGCCCCCTTCGATGCGTGCGCAACCGCTCTTCACGGAACGCCTGCCTGCCATCGTCGAGCGCGAACGTCCGGACGTGCCCTACGTGAGCAATTCGCCGTCCGGCGGCGTCTGGCCGTTCTCGACGCGCACTGGCATCACACACTACTACGGTGTCGGTGCGTATCAACGACCGCTCGATGACGTGCGCCGCTCGCAGGTCCGTTTCGCCGCCGAATGTCTCGCGTTCGCGAACGTCCCCGACGACGCCACGCTGCACGATGCACTCGGCACGATTCATCTGCACGATCCGCGCTGGAAGGCCGCCGTGCCGCGCGACCCAGGCGCCGGCTGGGACTTCGACGACGTGCGCGACCACTACCTGCATACGCTCTACGGAATCGAACCGGCGCGGCTGCGCTACGAAGATCCGCAGCGTTACCTGGATCTGTCGCGCGCGGTGATTGCCGAACTGATGACCGACGTGTTCGCCGAATGGCGCCGCCACGGCTCGCCGTGCGGCGGCGGTCTCGTCTGGCAGCTTCAGGACCTGAAGGCCGGTGCGGGCTGGGGCCTCATCGACGCGCTGGGACGCCCCAAAAGCGCCTGGCACGCCCTTTCGCAGGTGCTGCAACCCATCCAGGTCGTCATCACCGACGAAGGGCTGAACGGCCTCGACCTGCATCTCATCAATGAGACAGCCGATACGCTGTCGTTGCAACTGGACCTCGTCTGCCTGCGCGACGGCGCCGTCAACGTCGTGTCGGCCACCCGCGCCGTCGAATTGCTGCCGCACAGCACGCAATGCATCCCGGCCGCGGACTGCCTCGGCCAGTTCTTCGATTTCACCTGTGCGTACCGCTTCGGCCCGCGCGCGCACGACGTGACGATCGCCACGCTGCGCGACCCGGCGAGCGGAGCAATCTGCTCGGAAGCGTTCCATCTGCCCGGGCGCCATGCGCTCGAACGGCACGACCTCGGCCTCACCGCCACGCCTGAAGCCACGCCGCACGGCTGGCAACTCGTCATCGAGTCGCGGCGTTTCGCACGCTTCGTCCATATCGCGGATGCGCACTACCGCGCAGCCCGCGACTGGTTTCATCTGCCGCCTGACCGCCCGGTCAGGATTGCGCTGCTGCCGCTCAACGCTGGCGAAACAACCGCGGCCCCCAATGGCGAAGTCCGCGCAATCAATTCAGTCTCCCCCCTCTTCTACCGCTGATCGCCAGCAATTAAGCACTTTGCGCCGTCACGACGCGCACCAACACTCGCCTCTTCACCGTTGGCTTTCTTCCGACACATTTCCCTCTGGCATCGGTTCTGCGCTCGCCAAAAATGCGATCCGTGCGGCAGCACACGTAGTTCGTGAACCACTTCTGAATCATTTCCGGTTTATAGCCTAGTGGGTCCTGCACCCCGTCGCAGTGGGGTGTTTCACGCCTGATCCGCTGCCGCGCCAATCGTTTGCTCACCGCACGAACCCAATCCGATCAAGGACTTGGCGCAATCAAAAAGGGCCCTCACCGTTTCGCTCTCCACCAGAAACGATGTACAGATTTGAAACAAAAACACACGATTTGCCGCACGCCGCACAATCGCGCCCATCGCTGCGCCGCACCAGTGTTCATTTTTGGTCCTGCTGGCATGGTCCTCGCTAAATGACAGGCGCAACATTCAGCGCCGATGCAAACCAGTTCGATCCATGCAAAAGCGCGAAGCTACACGGGGCCGGTACTGCGTACTCCTAGCCGCTCACCAGGCGACAGTCATCACGGGGCACAGCACTGGGTTAAAAAAAAGAAGCCGCGTAACGCGCGGCTTCGTGCGAGGACCGATCATGTTGACCCTTCAATCCGATCTGCACGGCAACCATTTGCTTGGCGCATTGCCGTCCCATGAGTGGCAAGCGCTGGCGCCCCATCTCGAGCTTGTTCATCTGCGCACGGAGCAGTTGCTGTGCGACTCGGGACAGCGCATTCACCACGTCTACTTTCCGACCACCGCGATCATCTCCCTGCTCTATACGATGGAAGATGGCGGTTCGGTCGAGATCGCAGCAGTCGGCCGCGAAGGCATGACGGGCGTACCTGTCCTGACCGGCGGCGAAACGATGCCGAACCGCGTGCAGGTGCAATGCGCCGGCTTCGCTTACCGGATGACCGCACAGGCGCTCAAGGCCCATTTCGCCCGCTCCGATTTCATGCGCCGGCTGATGCTGCTCTACATGCACGCCCTCCTCACCCAGGTCGCGCAGACGGCAGCCTGCAACCGCCATCATTCGCTCAACAAACAATTGTGCCGGTGGCTCCTGATCGAGATCGACCGTGTCGCCACCGACGACCTCGCCGTCACGCAGCAACTCATCGCGGACATGCTGGGCGTGCGTCGCGAAGGCATCACGGAAGCCGCGGGCAAGCTGCATAGCGACGGCCTGATCCATCACAGCCGCGGTCACATCCGTGTGCTGGACCGCAAGGGTCTCGAAGCGCGTGCGTGCGAGTGCTATGGCCTCGTGAAGCGTGAATTCGACCGGCTGCTGCCGCGCCTGCATCAGGCTGAAGCCGTCAGCTAGAGGACGGCCATGTTCAGAAACACCGCGCGCTGCCTCGATGCACTCTTCGTGATTGCGGGGGCACTGATCGCCCACCGGCTACGCTTCGCGACGGGGTACGAACTGGCTGACGACGAGCGGCTCCTGATCGCATTCAACTGCGTTCTGGTGCTGCTCCTGTTCCCCATGTTCGGCTTCTACGAGACCTGGCGCGGCAAGTCGCTGCCTGCGATGCTCGGGCGCGTCGTGCTGGCGTGGTTCGCCGTGGTCACAACGAGTCTGGTGCTGGTCTTCACGCTGCACCGGATGGACGCTGTGTCGCGCCTGTGGTTCGGCTACTCGACGCTGATCTCCGGCGCACTGATCGTCGCCACGAAGTGCATCGCGCATCTGATGCTGCGCACGGCGCGGCGGCATGGCCTGAACTATCGTACCGTCGCCGTGGTCGGCACGCCGGGCTTCACGCGCACGCTGCTGTCCCATCTCGAACTCGCTCCGCACGCAGGGTTCAAACCTGTATGCGTTTTCGATACGACGCAGGCCGGCGACGGCTCGCCCGATATCGTCGCGCGCATGAGCAAGCTGCCCGTCCTCAGCAACATGGACGCGTTCGTGGCGAAGGTGCGCGAAGAACATATCAACGAAGTGTGGCTGGCGCTGCCACTCTCGGAGGAACGCACGATCTATCGCTTCACGCGGGCGTTCCAGAACGACTTCATCAATCTGCGTTTCATACCCGATACGCGCAGCATGACGCTGTTCAGTCATTCGCTTGTCGAAGTGCTGGGCCTGCCCACCATCAATCTGTGCGGTGCCCCACACCCTTCGCCGCAGTTGTGGCCGAAGATTGTGTTTGATCGTCTCTTCGCGTTCGCGGTGCTCGTCATACTTGCACCGCTTTTCGCTGTTATTGCGGTGGCGATCAAGGCCACGTCGCCTGGCCCGGTGTTCTTCACGCAGATGCGCAAGGGCATCGATGGCCGGCCGTTCGGAATCTACAAGTTCCGTTCGATGACGGTGCATCACGAGGAGGCGGGCAATCTCACGCAGGCGAGAAAAGGCGATGCACGGGTGACGAAACTGGGTGCGTTCCTGCGTCGCACGAGTCTCGATGAATTGCCGCAGTTCTACAACGTGCTGATTGGACAGATGTCGGTCGTGGGCCCGCGCCCGCATGCGCTCGAACACGACGACCTTTACAAGGATCTGGTGTATGGCTACATGCATCGCTATCGCATCAAACCGGGCATCACCGGCTGGGCACAGGTAAACGGCTATCGCGGTGCGACGGCGAAGATCGAGAAGATGGAAGCGCGGGTGAAGTTCGACCTGTTCTATATCCACAACTGGTCGTTCTGGTTCGACGTGAAGATCGTGCTGATCACCCTGCTGAAGGGTTTCGTCGGACGCAACGCGTATTAAAACCTGCGGGGGCGTGGGGTGAATACAGAGCTTGAAGCTGCACTGCGCGTATCAGTGATCGTGCCGACCTATCGCCGGCAGGTTGATCTCGCTCGCTGTCTGGCGGCGCTCGACGAACAGTTGCGGCCTGCCGACGAAGTGATCGTGGTCGCGCGTCCGGATGACCATGCAACCCAGGCCTTTCTGCAGCATCGCGCACGAGGGCGAGGCACGCAGGGACTGCAGGTGGCGCCGGTGACGCGACCCGGCGTGGTCGCGGCCTACAACCGCGGCCTCGATGCCGCAACGTGCGACATCATCTGCTTCACCGACGACGACGCCGCTCCTCATCCTGACTGGACGCAGCGCCTCATCGAAACGTTTCTGTCCGACCCCGGCATCGGCGGTGTCGGCGGACGCGACATCGTGCATCAGAACGGCATGATCCTCGATGGCGCGCGACCAAACGTGGGACTCGTTCGCTGGTACGGGCGCCCGGTCGGCAACCATCACATCGGCTGCGGCGAGGCGCGTCGGGTACATGTGCTCAAGGGCGTCAATATGGCGTTCCGCCGCGAGGCGGTCACTGGACTGCGCTTTGACGAGCGGCTGCGCGGCAACGGCGCGCAGGTGCACTGTGAAATGGAGTACAGCCTCGATGTATTGAGGCGCAAGTGGGCTCTGGTCTACGACCCGTCGATTCTCGTCGAGCACTATCCGGCGCCGCGCAGCGACGAAGACCAGCGCATCGGTTTCAACCATGTTGCGTTTTATAACGCTTCGTTCAACCTGCGGCTCATCATGCGCGAACACCTGTCGGGACCGGGCAGGTGGGCGTTTGTCGTGTATTCGACGTTGATCGGCAATCGCGCAGATCCGGGGCTGGCCCGCGCGATAACCCTGGCGTTCAGCGGCGTTGCTCCAGAAATTGCACTGCGTAAATGGTGGATCGGCTTGTGCGCAATGCGCGGAGCCTGGCAGGAAGCAAGGCGCTGACAGCATCACAGCGCTTCGTGTAACGCGAGGGACCATAACCATGATATCTAGAACGATTTGTACGGGGCTCGCAGCGATCTCCTTATGCGCGTGCTCGCTCTCGCCTGGCGGCTTTCTCGACAAGAGCCGCCTGACCGAGAAGCCACCGGCGCAACCTGCCACGGCACCGACGACCTTCGAAGTCCAGCCCATCGACGTGGCCTACTTCCAGGCAAACCCGCCTGATGTCGCGCCACCGGCGCCGTGTCCGCTCACCTGCCTGACGCCGCAGTCCCGCGCGTCGCATGTTTACAGGATCGGGGTCAACGACCAGTTGCAGGTGATCGTCTGGGATCATCCCGAGCTGACTTCCCAAGGCGGCGGAGGGAGCACAGGCGCTGCCGGCATTCCGCCGCTGCCTTCCGCCGGCGGGGCGGGTGGCGGCGGGACGGGTGGCGGCGGAACCTCAGGGGGCGGGGCATCATCCGGTGGCGGAGAGCCTGGCGGATTGACGCTGCGCGTCGCTTCGGACGGCACGGTGTTTTTCCCGCGAGTCGGCCGCATCAATGTAGCGGGCAAGACCCCTCAGGACGTCCAGCGTCTCCTGACAGAAGGCCTGCGCAAGACGATCGTCAATCCCCAGCTCGATGTTCGCGTGACCGGCTTCAACAGCCAGCAGGTACAGATCCTCGGCGACGTAAAGGTCCCGCAGGCGCAGGCCCTCACCGATGTGCCGCTGTCGATCATCGACGCGATCAACCGGGCGGGCGGCGCGAACAGTGACGCCGACCTGCAGAATGTCGGCGTCACGCGCGGTGGCAAGCGTTATCAGGTCGACGTCGCGTCGCTGCTCGAAACGGGCAATGTCCAGCAAAATGTGGTGCTCGAGGACGGCGACATCGTCGACGTGCCTGACCGGACGAACAGCCGCGTGTTCGTGCTGGGCGAGATCAGCAAACCCGCGGCCGTGCCGATGAACCGCGGCAAACTGACGCTCGCCGATGCCATTGCCATCTCCGGCAGCGTCGATAACAAGACGTCCGACCCGCATTTCATTTATGTGATCCGCGGTATCCAGCCGCCATCCCCCGGCCCCGGCTCCAGCCCGAAAGCGGTACCAGTCGGCGCAAAGATGACGACCTCAGTCGTCCAGCCGGACGTGTTCCGTCTCGACATGACGCAGGTCGATGCGTTGGTGCTCATGACCCGGTTCGACCTTCAGCCGCTCGATGTCGTGTACGTCCAGATTGCGGATTCCGCGCGCTTTAACCGGTTGCTCGACCTGATCACGCCATCGCTGCAGACGCTCTTCTTCACCAAACAACTGGCGCAATAACCTACGGCTAGCGAGAGAAAATAAAATGAGTACCTATGACAACGCGGATATCTCGCCGACACTGCGAGGCGACGAGGACGAGGTCATGCGTGACCTTGTCCGGCTCGTGCGCGAGCAGATCTGGCTCGTGCTCGGCATCGCCGGCGCCGTGATTCTTGCGTCGGTGCTGTACGCGAAGATGGCCACGCACATCTATTCAGCCGACGCGCTGCTGCAGGTCGACCCACCCGCTACTGGCCCATCCTCGGCGGGGTCCGCGCTGGCGGCGCTGACTTCCGGCAGCGCCCTGCGCACCGACGCGGAGATCGAGATCATCAAAAGCCGCGCAGTCGTCGAACCGGTCGTCGAACAGTTCAAGCTGAACTTCGGCGCCTGGCCAAATACGATGCCGGTGCTCGGCGGTCTGTCGAGCCTGTTCGCCCGCCCCGGACACCCGATGCCCGCCTGGTTCGGCCTGCGTTCCTATGCATGGGGCGGCGAAGAGTTCGGCGTCGAGTCGGTCAACGTACCCAAGCATCTGGAGGGCGTGACGCTGACGCTGCGCGCGCTCGGCAACGGCCGTTTCGAGCTGTCCGACGACCACGGCCGCAAGCTGCTGACCGGCACCGCAGGCCAGCTTGCCGAGGCGAACGGGGTGTCCCTGCTGGTCAACCGTCTCGTCGCCCGCCCAGGAACGGAGTTCTTCGTCCAGCGCGCGAACCAGCTCGATGCCGTGCAAGGGCTGGCGGGCGGCTTGGGGGTCGTAGAACAAGGCCACGACACTGGCATCATCAAGCTATCCTACATGGGTGTCGATCCGCAGGTGATCACGGCGATCACCAATGCGGTCGCGAGATCGTACATGCAGCAGCGAACCGATCGCGCGCAGGAAGAAGCGAGCAAGATGCTGAGCTTTCTGAACAGCGAACTGCCGCGGCTGCGCGAGGAGCTCAAACGCTCCGAAACCGCGCTCTCGGAATATCAGGCACGGGTCGGTTCGTTCCAGCCAACCCAGGAAGCCGCCGTGTTCCTGTCTGGCGGCCTGGACTATGAAAAACAGATCGCCAACCTGCGCATTGCGCGAGCCGAACTTCTGCAACGCTTCACTCCGGACAGCACTGAGGTCCAGACGATCGACGCACAACTTGCCGCGCTGTCGCGCGAAAAGGCACGTTTTGAAGAGCATTTCAAAACGCTGCCAGGCTCGGAGCGCGAAGCCATGTCCCTGCAACGCGACGCCAAGGTGGCTGAAGAAATCTACGTCGCGCTACTCAACAAGACCCAGGAACTGTCGATCACGCGGGCCGGCATGATCGGCAACGTCCACATTCTCGACGAGGCGCTGCTGCCGTCCGCGCCGGTGAAACCGAAGGGTGCGATGATCATCTCGGCGGGCGTCCTGCTCGGCATCATTGCAGGTGTCGGTGTGGCTTTCTGCCGTCGCACATTCTTTACTGGTGTATCGGATCCCGAACTGGCCGAACGGCGCTTCCAGCTGCCGATCTTCGGCGCCATTCCGGTCAGCGCGGAACAGGTGCGCGGCGACACGCTGCTGGCCGGAAGCAGCCGCAAGGCTTTGCCAAACGGAGCACGCCGACCCGGCGCGTTGCCGGCACTGCCAACCGGTGTCGCTCGTCTGTTCCGGCCGCTGCAGCACGCCGAGGCCGCCGCGGCTGCGGCATCGACACCGGCAGCCGCGCGCAACGTGGTTTCCGCGCCGAACGCGCCGATCCGCTCGCTGCTCGCGAAAACGCATCCGTTCGACCTGTCGGTCGAAGGTCTCAGAGGCTTGCGCGCCACGCTGCAATTCGGGCTCATCGACACGCCGAACCGCATCGTCGCATTCACGAGTCCGGCGCCGTCTGACGGCAAGAGCTTCCTGTGCGCGAACCTCGCCGCGCTGTTCGCCGAATCGGGCAAGCGCGTCCTGCTGATCGACGCCGATCTGCGACGCGGGCGCCTCGCACAGTACTTCGGCCGCTCCCCGAATGGAGGCCTCACCGAACTGCTGACCGGTCAGGTCGACCTGCACGTTGCGGCACGCGCCACAGGCGTCGACGGACTGCACTTCATCGCGGCCGGGGCCTATCCTCCGAACCCGTCAGAAATCCTGACGTCAAGCCGGTTCAGCGAAGCACTTGAACGCTTCAGCGAACAGTTCGACCTGGTGATCGTGGATACGCCGCCCCTGCTCGCGGTAGCGGACGCTGCGATCGTCGCGAACATCGCCGGGGCCACGGTGCTGGTCATCCGCGCAGGCGCCCACACCGAACGCGAAATCGACGAATCGTTGAAAAAGCTGCGCCGCGCCCATGCGCGGACGATCGGCGGCGTCATCAACGCGATCCCGCTCAAGCGCAATGGCCGCTATGCCTCCGCCGACTACACGTACGCGTACGCCTACTCCCCGGTCGATCCCGACGTCGTACCGTAAATCCCGGATCGCCGGCGGGCGGTATCGAACCTCGATAGTGCCCGCCGGCCGCATGCCGGTACGCTTGCCAGGCTGGGCCTGCTCTCTCGCTTCAGGAAGCCGTGCCCGTGAACGGCAACGCGGAAAGCCGCGCCAACTCCACGTTGCGCGGCTCTGTGCAGCCTGAGAATGAGAAGAGAGGGACTTCAGCCGGTCACGGCAACCATCGCGCGCTTCATCTGCGCAAGATAGCCATCGAGCGAGAAGTACCGCATGACATCGTTGAGTGCCTGATCGGCGATGCGTTGTGCGAGTTCCGGAGCGGCGCGCAGGGTTTCGATCGCCTCGGCCAGCAGGGCCGGCATTCCCGGCTCGACGAGCCAGCCGTTCTCGCGATGCCGCACGATCTCGACCACCCCACCCGCTGCCGCGGCGATCACCGGCCGTCCAGCCGCCATTCCTTCGATGATCACCCGACCGAACGGTTCGGCTTCGGTCGACGTGTGCAGAATGACGTCGACGGCTTTCATCCAGGCCGGCATGTCGTCACGAAACCCGGCAAAGTGCACCCGGTCAGCGACGCCAAGGCGCGCCGCCTGGCGATGCAGCGACTCTGCATAACGCTGCTCGCCGAAGAGCGCCGAGCCGACGAGCACCAGATGCACATCCTGCATCTGCGCCAGCGCTTCCAGCGCGATGTGCTGCCCCTTCCACGGCGCGAGCCGTCCGAACAGGCCCGCCAGATAGACGCCCTCGGGAAGCCCGAGACGTCGGCGCAACGCACCCAGGTCGCCGGCGTCGACGGCGTCGAATTCGCGCACGTCCACGCCGTTGTGCACAACCGGTACGGACTCCGGACTGCAGTCCGTCAAGGCAACCAGCGAAGCAGCCGACGCGTGCGAATTGGCGATGATGCCATCGACCGCGTATCGCGTGAGCCATTTCACCAGGAGCCGCTGCATCGGCCCGAAATGCCCCGGCGACATGATGTCATGCAAATGCCAGATCACGGGCTTGCGATGCAAAGGTTTGCCAAGTGCGCCGAGCACAAGCGCCTTTTGTGTGTTGAGAAAGAGGACTTCGAATTCTTCGGCGTGCCGCGCAATAGCGCGCACCTGCCGAACGATGCCCGGCAACGTTCCGAGCCAGCTCAGACGCACCCCTTCTTTGCGGATTTTCGACACGCCGTCTTCGAGCGCCAGGTGGACCTCGACGCCCAGCGATTCGAGCCGGTGACGAAATGGGCCGTCCGACAGCAGCAGCACCTCGCGGCGTGCCGCCCAGGCGACCGTAAGCGGCAACATCGAGAATTCAGCACCGCCCAGTTGCCCGCTCTGATCGACGAACAGCACGCTGGGCGTGTTGGTCGTCGCTGAGGGCGCATGGGCGCCACCATCGATCGCCGCAGCAGCGGCGCCTCCCGACATGATTTTCGTTCCCGAACGATTAGTTATGCTCATTTTGGCGGATTTTAAATTATTGAATATTGGCGACCCATTATTTCGCCACTTCGAGCAAAGAAGTGTGCTTATCCGCACTTACACAACCTGACAACATTCTTTCCAGAATATAACCAGCTGTCTATCTATAAGTCTGTTTTGGCTATTTCAAAAGTGGAGTGGGTAATGCGGCTGACGAGGCATGTGGGTTGAAGGCTGAGAAGGAAATTCGCGCCGACCGTCGTAACGGTCAAACCTTGGTGAGTCCTCCGGCAGAGCCGGAGACTTACCTCACTGAGTGAGTTGCAGGTGCTTATGTCCGCATACTGTTCGCCGCGTCGGGAGCGGCTTTGGGCCTCATCAGATGAAGCTGGGCGAGTGTGCGCTGCACGCGCCGAGTGTTGTTCTCAAACAGCAGATATACGGCGTATGCATAGGCATAGCAGCCTGCGAGCAACGCGGCGAACATGGCCACGCCATGCAGATCGAGCTGGATTCGATGGCCCGTCGTCACGGCGACGACAAACAGGACCAGCGGAAAATGCGTCAGATACAGTGAGTATGAAAAGCCCGAAAAGCGTATCGCCAGACGCGACAACAACAACGGCTTTAGCCTCACGTCCTCCCACAAAACACATCTGAGGAAAATAAAGCAGGCTACACCGACTATCCAGTCGCTATTGAAGACCATCGAGCGTGTTGCCGCCAACGCACCAAGAAATAGCACGCCGCTACCCAACGTGAAGAGCGGCAGCCCGGTTCGCACTGTCCTGCGCGGGAACGTCTGCTCGAGCCAGGCAAGCAAGCCCCCAAGCAGCCACAACCCGAAGCCACTCAGCAATGACGGAAACATCACCATCGTCGCTAGCGCGAGCGCTCCCTGCATGAACACCGCGAGACCGCGCCGGTTTCTGAACAGCACGTAGCATGCGGGAAACCACAGGTAGTACCAGAACTCGTTGGCGAGACTCCACAGCGGACCGTTCGAGCCAAAGGTTCCGCAGGCGAGTGTTTGCAGAAACGCAACATTGCATACGAAAGTCGAGTAGCCCAGATGCGAGGCCACATTGATCGTCTGGTCGAAGTTTCCCTCGGAGCCGAGATAGAACGGACCACCCACAAGCGCAATGCCCATCCGGTCCCAGAACAGCGTCAGCGCCAGCGCCGGAATCAGCACGATCCATAGCCGCGACAGCCGCTCGGTCAGGTAGCGTCGCCAGGTCCACGTTCCGGACGCCGACTGGCGCAACACAGAACCGCCGACAAAATATCCGCTCAGCACAAAGAAGACAATCACCGCCGTATGGCCGTAATTGCTGACGAAATAGAACGCCTTGCCGGCAAGGCCCATTCCTTGGGTCGCCGCATAGTCGACGAACATCAGATTGCGCAGATGACTCACGCAGACGGCCGCGGCAGCCAGCGCCCGGATCAGGTCCAAAGTGTCACAGTGCTGCTTGCCGGCGTGCGTCATGGGAGCATGGGATCGGACGGAGGAGTCGGCTGCGTCGTGCCGTCTCATGTCCAGTAACAACATGCCAGACGCACGCAGGCCACGCAGCGGATCACAGTCCGCTGTCCATCACGCTAAGGTCACGCTCGCTTTTTCTCCGTGCGTTCGCACACACTGCGTCGAATCGCCCGCAGGCGATACCACTCAGCGCCGTTCAACGCCTGCTCTGCACCGCTCTCAGCCTCTGCACCAGTGTGCGCGCGCGCACGGAACGCGCCTTTCAATCCCCGCACAATTTCCCCGCTGTTCCTGCATAACGAAGGAGGGAGTCCGCGTCATGAAAGTGGCTATCGTGCATGACTGGCTCGTTGTTTCGGGTGGTGCGGAAAAAGTCCTTCAACAGATCATTGAATGCTTTCCGGACGCTGACCTCTTCAGCCTCGTCGACTTTCTTGAGGATCGCTCGCTCGTACGCGGCAAATCCGTGCGTACCTCCTTCATCCAACATCTGCCGTTCGCGAAGCGCCGCTATCGCGGCTATCTGCCGTTGATGCCGCTTGCCATCGAGCAGTTCGACCTCGCGGACTACGATCTCGTCATAACCAGTTCCTACGCGGTGGCCAAGGGCGTGCTGGTCGGGCCCGACCAGACGCACGTGAGCTACGTGCACTCCCCTATCCGCTATGCGTGGGACCTGCAGCATCAATATCTGCGCGAAGCGCATCTGACGCGCGGCCCGCGTTCCTGGGCAGCGCGCGCGGTACTGCACTATCTGCGCAACTGGGATACGCGCTCGGCAAACGGCGTCGATCAACTGATCTGCAACTCGCATTTCGTCGAGCGACGCATTATGAAGACCTACCGTCGCGAAGCATCAGTCGTGCCGCCGCCCGTCGACATCCACGGTTTCGAACTGCGGACCGACAAAGAAGATTTCTATCTGACCGCGTCGCGCATGGTTCCCTACAAACGCATCGATCTGATCGTCGAGGCCTTCGCGGCGATGCCTGAGCGGCGACTCGTCGTGATCGGCGACGGTCCGCAAATGGCGGATATTCGCGCGAAGGCAGCGCCGAACATCACCATTCTCGGATACCAGCCGTTCGAGGTTCTCAAGGACCACATGCAACGCGCGCGAGCCTTCATTTTTGCCGCCGAAGAAGACTTCGGCATCACACTGCTCGAGGCGCAGGCGTGCGGGACGCCGGTGATCGCCTATGGCCGGGGCGGAGCCCTGGAAACCATCATTCCGCCGGACGAACCGGATCCGACTGGAATTCACTTCGGAGAGCAAAACGTTTCGTCACTGAACGCCGCGATCGCGACGTTCGAGCGGCAGGACGCGCTCTTCGCGCCACAGGCGTGTCGCGCGAATGCGGAGCGCTTCTCGCCCGCCATCTTCCGTCGCGCGTTCATGATGGAGGTCATGCGGACGATCGCGGCACAGAACGCCATACGGGCAGCGCCGTACACGACTGACCATACGCGCCTGAAAGTGGGGTAATTCGCGATGAACTCACCTGCATCTGTCAACGCGCAAGGTCTCGTTGCCAAGCAACCAGCCGGCGTCGAGGTCGCCACCGCAGTGGCGGGTGTCCCAGGCGTCAAGGGCACGCCCAGCGTGCTGTTCGTCGATCAGAGCGGACAGCTCGGTGGCGCCGAACTCTGCCTGTTGCCGCTGGCGTCGACATGGGCCGCACGGCGCGAAGTGCTGCTGCTGGCGGACGGACCGTTCCGCGCCCGTCTTGAGTCGCTCGGCGTTCAGGTCGAGCTGACCTGCGACGCGCGCGTCTCCGGTATCAGTAAGAATGCCGTGCGCTTCGGCTGGCTGATGGCGCTGCCCGGCATCGTGCGACAGGCGCGCGCGATCGCTCGCCGCGCGAAAGCCTTCGACGTCCTGTTCCTGAATACTCAGAAAGCGCTCGTGCTTGGCGCGCTGGGAAAGCCGCTGCATCGTAAGCGGATCATCTGGCATCTGCACGACATCGTTTCGGTCGAACATTTCGGCCCCGTACAACGGCTCGTCGTCAAATGGCTGACGCGCTTTGCCGTGGACCACGTGGTCGCCAATTCGCGCGCCTCCGCGGCGTCGCTCGTCGAGCTGACGCATTTTGCGCCGGAATCGGTGCCGGTCGTGCACAACGGCGTCGATCTGAACGCTTTTCAGGATATCGATGCCTCCGATCTCCGCGCGTTGCGCCGCCACCTCGGTCTTCCCGAGACGGCCTGGCTTGCCGGCCTGTTTGGCCGGCTCGCACCATGGAAGGGCCAGCACATTGCGCTCGAAGCGTTGGCGAACTTGCCCGACGTGCACCTCGTGCTGGTCGGCGCTGCGCTCTTCGGCGAAGAGGCATATGTGGAAGCGCTGCGCGTCCAGGCTGCTGGCCTGCGGATCGAAGACCGGCTGCATTTCGTGGGCTTCCAGGACAACGCGCCGGCCTGGATGAAGGCGATGGATGTCATCCTGCACACTTCCACCGCGCCGGAGCCGTTCGGCCGCGTGATCATCGAAGGCATGGCAGCCGGACGGCCTGTAATCGCTTCCGCAGCCGGCGGCGTGACGGAAATCGTACGGCACGGCAAGAACGGCTTGCTTGTCGAACCGGGCGATGCGGCCGCCCTGGCGGGTGCCGTCGAGGCGCTGCGCGCGGAGCCAGATCGGGCGCAGCGCCTCGTCAGCCAGGCCCTCATCGACGTCGAGCAGCATTTTTCGCTCGACGAATATATCGCGCAGATGACGAAAGCCATTGCCTATGTCGCACGCTGATGCAAGCAGTCAGGCTGGCGAGTGTTGTCTCAAATGCAAATGGTAAGAATTGCATTGCACTCTCCGTGAGGATCGCCCGTTCTTTAGGAATACCTGAATATCTGGCGAATAACCTTGGACATGTGGACCTTCATGGCAGATGCAGGGACAACCGCAGACATCAGTACGATCAGTGCGCCGAAGGCCCGCCGCGTCCACTCCCCTGCATGTCATGCAGTGCGGCGAGCATCGCCAGATGCGCGCGTTCGCTGGCAGCCTCGTCATTGGTCAGACCGTTGCAGGCCTGGGCGCCCATGATGATGCCGAGACATAGACCATAGTTGCCGGTGAACGCGATTGAGGAGATCGGCGCGGGCGGCTGGCGCCTTATCCGCTCATAGGCAATGTCGAGTGCGCGCCTGAGGTTGTTCTGCATGGTCAATCGTTCTCTCCTTCCGCTTTCAACATGAACAGCCAAAGCGTAGCGAATCGACCAGGCACGCAGAAGGAGATTTTTCCTAAACCCAGCGCCCGATAGCCATCTCATTTTGAGCGGGAAGTTTTCGTCGTTCTATATCGAACGGCATATAGACTTTCGGACAAAATTTCCCTTTCCTGTTCCGTCTGAAATGAAAAACGGCGCCGCCCGCGATGTGCAGTGCGGCGCCGCCACAGGTGGTCACCCTGCAAACGGACACGGCCGTCCGGTCGACGCCGGCTAGTTCTTGCCGTACTTGATCGTCTCGACGCCCGTATCCGTGCCGAGCAGGCACAGATCAGCGCCGCGACCGGCGAAAAGGCCCACGGTCACGACACCTGGCCAGGCGTTGATCCCGGTCTCGAGCGCGCGCGGGTCGGTGATCCGCAGCCCCTTGACGTCAATGATCTCGTTGCCGTTGTCGGTGATGAACGGCGAGCCGTCCTTCGTCACGCGCACGACCGGCACCCCGCCCAGCGCCGTCACGCGGCGGCCGATTGCGGTGCGTGCCATCGGCACGACTTCGATGGGCAAAGGAAACGTGCCCATCACATCGACACGCTTCGTGGCGTCGGCGATGCAGACGAACACGTCCGACACCGACGCGACAATCTTCTCCCGCGTCAGCGCCCCACCACCGCCCTTGATCATTGCGCCAGTAGGGTCGATTTCGTCGGCACCGTCGACGTACACCGGCAGCGAGTCGATTTCGTTCAGGTCGAATACCCTGAAGCCGTGCGACTGCAGGCGCGCGGTCGTGGCGAGGGAACTGGACACCGCGCCGCGATAGCGCGCTTTCGTGGCGGCGAGCGCGTCGATGAAGCAGTTGGCTGTCGAGCCAGTACCGACGCCGATCACGGAGCCCTCAGGCACGTTGGCGTTCACATAGTCGGCGGCGGCCTGGCCGACCAGTTGCTTGAGTTCGTCTTGGGTCATGGGAAGTGCAGACAGGCGGAAAATCGCAAGTTTACCGGAGTCGGGCGGGTTAGCCCGGTTTATCGGGCCAGCGCTCAAAACTGGCGCAGCGGCTGTGGCCCCCGGCGGCACCCCGCGCGAGCGTGGCCCTAAGGCGCGGACTGCGTCTCGCCGGCTTCCTTCGGCATGTACTTGTCCAGCAGCGCCTGAGCGATCGCGTCGGTTTCCGCGTCCGGATTGCCCGTGTAGTCGCGTGGGCGGAAATGCATCTGGAACGCGGCGAATACGCGCTTCGTCCGCTCATCGAGCACACCGTCGGTGGCGATCTCGTAGCCATAGCGCGCGAGCTTCTGCTGCAGGCTGCGGACGTCGACTGGTATCGAAGGGTCGCGTCCCGCGAGATGCGCGCTGACCGCCGAGGCATCCGGCCATGCGCCGACGCCTGCATCATAAAGCTGCTTCCACGGAAACACCGGGCCGGGATCGATCTTGCGCTGCGGGGCAATGTCGCTGTGACCGACCACGCGCGTCGGCGGAATGTTGTAGCGCGTGACGATGTCCTTCGCAAGCCGGATCAGCGCATCGACCTGCGTCGGCGGCCAGGGCTGCCAGCTGCGGCCCTGCGGCGTGTCGATGGGGCCCAGATTGACGTTCTCGATACCGATCGATGCCGCGTTCAGTTCCGTCGTGCCCTGCCAGTAGCTGACGCCCGCATGCCACGCGCGCTGCGACTCGGGCACGAGCTGCCAGATGACCGGTTTGCCGTTCCTCACCTGCGGGGCGTCCGGGACGACGTAATGCACGCTGACGCCCTCGGTTGTCAGGACGCGCAACGATTGCGCCTCGTCGATCTCAGTGTAGTGCATCACCAGAAAACGCACGCGCGAATCGACGTTCTGCGCCTGATAACGCGAGTCGGCGATGTAGTTGCCGCGGTCGACCGCGGTGGTCGAACACGCGGCCACCAGCAGCGCGCCGAGTGCAAAAGCCGCGACGCGCATCGCGTGCACGCGGCCTGTTTCGATGAAGTTCATGCTGCGAAGAATGCAGATGCCTCAGGTCTTCGTGAGCGCCGTACGCTGCCGCACGGCCTCGTAGAGACACACCCCGCTCGCCACCGACACGTTCAGGCTCTCGACGCTGCCGGCCATCGGAATATGCATCACCATGTCGCACGTATCGCGCGTAAGACGGCGCATGCCTTCGCCCTCAGCGCCCATCACGAGCGCCACGGGACCGTCGAACTTCGTGTCGTACAGACTCTTCGGCGCGTCATCCGAAGTGCCGACCACCCACACGCCGGCCTCCTTCAGCTCGCGCAGCGCCCGCGCCAGATTGGTGACCGTGATGTACGGCACGGTGTCGGCGGCGCCACTCGCCACTTTCGCGGCCGTCGCGTTGAGCCCGACCGCGCGATCGCGCGGCGCGATGATCGCATGTGCGCCCGCTGCATCGGCAACCCGCAGGCACGCGCCGAGGTTGTGCGGATCGGTCACGCCATCGAGCACCAGCAGCAACGCCGGACCGTTGATGCCGTCGAGCAGCTCCGCGAGATTCTGCGCGAGCGGCAGGTCCCCCGCGCGCGCGACGACGCCCTGGTGGCGCTCGGTATGCGCGAGCCCCCACCGCCGCGTTTCATCGGCGGCGATCAGGCGCACGCCCGCTTCTTTCGCCACGTGCAGGAATTCCGTCATCCGGCGATCCTTGCGCGTCGCGTCGTAATAAATATCTTCGACCGTCGACGCATCGTGCCGCAGACGTGCGGTCACCGCGTGGAAACCATAGAGAACCTTGAGACGTGCCATGACTGAAACAACCTTTGATTGAGCGAATCTGCGATGCGCTGTTGAACGCGCCTGTTATCGCGTTTTGAGATGCGTGTCTGACTGACAAACTGGCCGACAAACTGCGGAAAACGGACAACGCGCAACCCGCATTCGACATGCCGGCTGCGCGCTGCATACTGCTTCAACCCTTCAGACCGAACCGGGCCATCAGCCAGGATTCAGCCTGGCTTGAACCGGAGCATCAACGCTTCTTGCGCGCCTGGGTCTTCGATGCAGGCTTGGCCGCTGCGCCGTGCTTCTTCGCGGCGCCGCGCGCTGCGCGCGCTTCCTTGACTGCCGCGGTTTGCGCGGGCGCAGCCTTCCTGCGTCTGCCACCTTCGGCTGGCGGCAGCGACCGCACACGCGGCCCGCCGCTCTCGCCAACCGACTTGTCGGCAAGCGAAGGCCGGCTCGTCGGCGACTTGATGGGTGTATCGCGCACTAGACGGAAATCGATCTTGCGCGCATCGAGATCGACGCGGCTCACCTGCACACGCACGCGATCAGACAGACGATAGCGAATGCCCGTGCGTTCGCCGCGCAATTCGTTCTTGATCTCGTCGTACTGGAAGTAGTCGGAGCCCAGCTCGGTGACGTGCACGAGGCCTTCGATAAAGAGCGCGTCGAGCTGCACGAAAATCCCGAACGACGTCACGCCGTTCACCATGCCGCCGTACTCTTCGCCGAGCTTGTCGCGCATGAAGTAGCACTTGAGCCACGCCTCGACGTCGCGCGAGGCTTCGTCCGCGCGCCGCTCGTTCGCCGAGCAGTGCAGGCCGAGCTCTTCCCAGATCGCCGTGTTCGAGCGGTTGCGACTGCGTTTCTCATCATCGGCCTGCTGCATCGCGCGGGCGCGCGGTGACAGCGCGGTGTTCAGCGTGACGCCGTGCGGCGCGCTCGGCTGATACTTGCGCCCCTGCAGGATCGCGTAGATCGCGCGGTGCGTGAGCAGGTCGGGATAGCGGCGGATCGGGCTCGTGAAGTGCGCGTACGCCTCGTACGCGAGACCGAAGTGGCCGATGTTCTCCGGGCTGTAGACCGCCTGCTGCATCGAGCGCAGCAACATCGTCTGCAGCATCTGCGCGTCGGGCCGGTCGCGGATCTGCGCCATCAGCGCGGCGTAGTCGCTCGCGTGAGGCGTCTCGCCGCCGCCGAGCGTCAGACCCATGCCGCGCAGGAACGTACGCAGATTTTCGAGCTTCTCGGCCGTGGGGCCTGCGTGCACGCGGTACAGGCCCGGATGCTTGTTGCGCTTCATGAAGTCGGCCGCGCACACGTTCGCGGCCAGCATGCATTCTTCGATCAGCTTGTGGGCGTCGTTGCGCGTGCGCGGAATGATCTGTTCGATCTTGCCCTGCGCGTTGCAGACGATGTACGTCTCAGTCGTATCGAAGTCGATCGCGCCGCGCTTCTGGCGCGCGGTGAAGAGCGACTTGTACACGCCGTGCAGGTTCTGCAGTTGCGGCAGCAAGGCCGCGCGACGCGCGGCTTCCGGACCCTTGGTGTTGGTCAGCACCGCGGCGACTTCGGTATAGGTGAGCCGCGCCGCCGAATGCATCACGCCCGGATAGAACTGGTACGCCTTGATCTCGCCGCGCGCGGTGATGACCATGTCGCACACCAGCACGCAACGGTCGACCTGCGGATTGAGCGAGCACAGCCCGTTCGACAGCTTCTCCGGCAGCATCGGAATCACGCGGCGCGGGAAGTACACCGACGTGCTGCGTTCGATCGCATCGACGTCGAGGCCGCTATCGGGATGCACGTAATGCGACACGTCGGCGATTGCGACGATCAGGCGGAAGCCTTCACCTCGGCCGACAGTGACCGGCTCGCAGTAGACGGCATCGTCGAAGTCGCGCGCATCTTCGCCGTCGATCGTGACGAGCGGCACATCGCGCAAATCGATCCGATGGCGGATATCCGACGGACGGACTTCATCGGGCAGCTTCGCGGCGTCGTCGAGCGCGGCCTGGCTGAACTCGTACGGCACGCCATACTTGCGCACCGCGATTTCGATTTCCATGCCCGGATCGTCGATGTCGCCGAGCACTTCGACCACCCGTCCGAGCGGTTGCGAATGACGGCTCGGAAAGTCCGTCAGTTCCACGACGACCACCTGCCCGACTTTCGCCTTCTTGGTGTTCTGTGTGATCAGGATGTCGTGGCCGATGCGCTTGTCTTCGGGCGCGACGATCAGCGCGCCATTCTCGTTGAGCAACCGGCCGATCACGCGCCGGTTGGCGCGGTCCGTCACCTCGACGATATGGCCTTCGGGCCGGCCGCGCCGGTCATAACCGACGATGCGCGCCAGCACCCGGTCGTTATGCATGACCTTCTGCATTTCGCCGGTGGGCAGGAACAGATCGTCCTGACCGTCATCGCGCACGAGAAAGCCGTAGCCATCGCGATGCCCCTGCACGCGACCCGCGACGAAATTCGACGGATGGGTCAACTGATAGTGGCCGCGCTGGTCGAGACGGATCTGCCCGTCACGCTCCATGGCCGCGAGGCGCTTGAAAAAACCTTCGCGCTCCTGGCGCTTGATCGACAGTGCCTCGGCGATGTCGTTTGCAGCAAGCGGCGTTTCGCCCGTGCGCAGCACGCCGAGAATTTCTTCACGGCTCGGAATCGGATAGGGATATTTGCTCAAGGGCTTGTCGATGATTTTTTCTCGTTGCATGGACGTCGGTCGGTGATGCCGTTGCGATGCACCTGCGCTTCATTGTGCTGAAACTGCCTGACCCGGTTCGTGCAGGTTGCCTCGCGAGCTTGTGCACCGTGCCATCGAACTTCTGCGGGGCATTCTAACACCCGTCCCGCCCGCCACGCGGCCCTTGCAGGCTCGCCGGACATGGCGCACAGGCCGTGCAGAGGCTCCTTCTCGAAATACTTGACACGATCGTTCGTAACGCTATAATTGCGTTCTTTGCTGCACACCCACCTGCCCAGGTGGCGGAATTGGTAGACGCACCAGGTTCAGGTCCTGGCGGTGGCAACACCGTGGAGGTTCGAGTCCTCTCTTGGGCACCAGATTCAAAAGAAACCGCCTTCGGGCGGTTTTCTTTTTGTGTGAGACCTTGCATCGGGTTGTGAAGGATTGCATCCAGATGCCAGCTCAGTGCAGCAAAGCGGATGGCAGTGAGTTGTAGATCAATTTACATGTTCCAATTGACACGCTGCACCATCCCGCTACAATAGCCGTCTAGCTTGAAACGTGCCCAGGTGGCGGAATTGGTAGACGCACCAGGTTCAGGTCCTGGCGGTGGCAACACCGTGGAGGTTCGAGTCCTCTCTTGGGCACCACCGTTTCGAGCAATACAAGACACCCCGCAAAGCGATCAGCCTGCGGGGTTTTTTGTTTCTGCGCTCCGTCCAGGCTCGCGTCGGCCGCTTCGCATGCGATGCCCCTTGCCCCACGCTTCCCGTACAAGGCGCCAGCCGATTTCGACATCGGATCCTGCGCCGTCTTCGGGGATCGGCAATATCCAGCCCCTGAAGCGTGCCGGACTCGTCGCACCCAACTAAAAGCACGAGATCCAGCTGCAATGCACCAATAAAAGGGTTACTGAAAAATCACCCAATAAATCCCTTTCAAATAATACATAAATTACATATAGCCAACATTGCGGCTCTTCATCTTTCGAAGAGAACGCATGGGCTCCAGGGATTATTACGGATAAAACGGTTTCAACCATGCAACCACTTAACGGTCGGCGTACACTCGCTCGGAACCCGCACCCGCGGGGCATGCGAAGGCCGTGCAGGCGGCCGGCTGCATGAACGCGGGATACTGGAGACACAGGAGAACAATGAAATGAACTGGACCCGGGAACAGAGAAACGTCACGATTGCGGCCTATCTCGGCTGGACACTGGACGCATTCGATTTCTTTCTGATGGTCTTCGTCCTGAAAGACATTGCGGCGGAATTCGGCACCGACGTGAAGTCGGTCAGTTTTGCCATCATGTTGACCTTGATCATGCGTCCACTCGGCGCCCTGATTTTCGGCTGGCTTGCCGACAAGTTCGGCCGCCGTCCGACGCTGATGATCAACATCGCGTGCTTCTCATTGCTTGAACTGCTGTCCGGCCTCTCGCCGAACCTGACCACCCTGCTTGTGCTGCGCGCCCTCTTCGGCATTGCGATGGGCGGCGAATGGGGCGTCGGCGGCGCGCTGACAATGGAAACCGTCCCGCCAAAATCGCGCGGATTTGTGTCGGGCCTGCTGCAGGCGGGTTACCCGAGCGGCTATCTGCTCGCGTCGGTCGTGTTCGGCCTGTTCTTCCAGTACATCGGCTGGCGCGGCATGTTTTTCGTCGGTGTGCTGCCCGCGCTGCTGGTGCTGTACATCCGGGCGCACGTGCCCGAATCGCCCGCCTTCAAGACGCTCGAGAAGAAAGCTCACCCAGGCCTGATCGCCTCGTTGAAGAAGAATGTGAAGCTGTCACTCTACTCGATCGTGCTGATGACCGCGTTCAACTTCTTCTCGCATGGCTCGCAGGATCTGTATCCGACGTTCCTGCGCGTGCAACATGAGTTCGACGCGCACACGGTGTCGTTGATCACGATCACGCTGAACATCGGTGCGATCATCGGCGGCCTGTTCTTTGGCGCGCTTTCGGAAAAGATCGGCCGCCGACGCGCCATCTTCATCGCAGCGCTGATCTCGCTGCCGGTGCTGCCGCTCTGGGCGTTCTCGTCGACGCCGTTCCTGCTCGCAGCCGGCGCGTTCCTGATGCAGATCTCGGTGCAAGGTGCGTGGGGCGTGATTCCGGTCCATCTGAACGAAATTTCGCCCGATGAAATCCGCGCTACGTTCCCGGGCCTTGTGTACCAGCTCGGCAACCTGATCGCATCGGTCAACGGACCACTCCAGGCCGGCGTCGCCGAAGCACACGGCAACAACTACGCGACGGTGATGGCAACCGTGATCGGTATTGTTGCGGTTGTGATCGCGGTCCTGATTCTCTTTAGCCGTGAGCGCCGCGGCATCGATATGACCCAGTCCGCCAAAGAGGTCGCCACAGCAGACTGATCGCCGGGATCCGCCAGACGCGGTTTCACTCCGCCTGAGTCCGGTTGATTGCCGGACTCGGCCACACCAGAACAGGCGGTCTATAGACCCGCCAGGCAGGTGTGACCCACGTCGCAACACCGGAGGATGCAGTCCGATTTGCCGCAACGGGCGTCGGGACAAGCGGCCAGCCTGATAGAGCGCGTGGCCAGCCAGGCGTTCTGAAGGCGCCATTGAGGCCGCGCACAGGCGAGGTGGCGCCGGCTGTATCGCGACCGCGCCCCATACGCGCCCTCGCTGGACAAATGCGGGCGCGCCGCTCTGAGAGGCGTGCCAGCCGGACCTTGAAACGGGGAGAAAGCGCCATGCCATTGCTCATCGTTGCGCTGATCGTCGCCAGTGCCGCGCTCGTCTATGTCGAGGCGCGTGCTTCGTGGTGGCTGGCCTTCCTCGGCGTGTGGGTCGGGCTCGCGTATATCAGCGGCGCAGCGGGACCGGTTGCCGCAACGCTCCTGACCATCCTCTTCCTCCTGCCCGCGCTCGTGTTCACGATCAAACCGTGGCGCCGTGTGTGGCTGACGAAACCCGTATTCGAAGTCTTCCGCAAGATCCTGCCGCAGATGTCGCCGACCGAACGCGATGCGATCGAAGCCGGCACGGTCTGGTGGGATAGCGCGCTCTTCTCCGGACGGCCGCACTGGGACACGCTGCTCGCGCACGGCCCCGCGACGCTCACCGCCGAGGAACAGTCGTTCCTCGACAACGAATGCCAGCACCTGTGCGATCTCGCGAACGACTGGGAAACCACGGCAGTCTGGCAGGACCTGTCGCCGGAAACGTGGCGGTACATCAAGGAAAAAGGCTTCCTCGGCATGATCATTCCGAAGCAGTACGGCGGCAAGCAGTTCTCCGCGTACGCGCATTCGCAGGTCATCATGAAGCTGGCAACGCGCTGCCCGGCCGCCGCTGTGTCGGTGATGGTGCCGAACTCGCTCGGCCCCGCCGAACTGCTGATGCACTACGGCACCGAGGCGCAAAAAAGCTACTATCTGCCGCGCCTCGCGAGCGGGGAGGAAATCCCCTGCTTTGCGCTCACGAGCCCTTATGCCGGCTCGGACGCGGCGGCGATACCGGATGTCGGCATCGTCTGCAAGGGCATGTTCGAGGGCCGCGAGACGTCCGGTTTTCGCGTCTCGTGGGACAGGCGCTACATCACGCTTGGCCCGATCGCGACCGTCCTCGGCCTTGCGTTCCGCGCGTACGATCCGGACCACCTGCTTGGCACCGACGACGAACCCGGCATCACCTGCGCGTTGATACCGACGAAGCATCCGGGCGTGAATATCGGCCGCCGCCACTGGCCGCTCAATGCCGTGTTCCAGAACGGCCCGAACTCCGGCAAGGACGTCTTCATCCCGCTCGACTGGGTGATCGGCGGACACACCCAGGTCGGCAACGGCTGGCGCATGCTGATGAAATGTCTCGCGGCGGGACGCGCGATTTCGCTGCCTTCATCGAATGTCGGCATCGCCAAGCTCGCCGTGCGCGGCACCGGCGCGTATGCCGCTGTGCGTCGCCAGTTCCGCACGGCCGTGGGCAGGTTTGAAGGCGTTCAGGAAGCGCTCGGCCGCATGGGCGGCAACCTGTATGTGATGGACGCCGCGCGCCGCCTGTCGGCCCATGCGATCGATCTCGGCGAAAAGCCCTCGGTCATTTCGGCGATCGCCAAATATCACATCACCGAGCGTGCCCGGAAGGTGATCAACGACGGTATGGATGTCGTCGCCGGCAAGGGCATCTGCATGGGCCCGTCGAATTTCCTCGCGCGGGCGTATCAGCAGGTGCCGATCTCGATCACGGTGGAAGGCGCGAACATTCTCACGCGCTGCCTGATCATCTTCGGCCAGGGCGCGATCCGCTGCCACCCCTACGTGCTGAAAGAAATGGCCGCGACCCGCGAAACGGATCGCAACAAGGCGCTGCGCGATTTCGACAACGCCTTCTTCGGACACGTCAACTTCACGATGTCGAACGTCGTGCGCAGCTTCGTGTATGGCGTGACGGGCGGTGCCTTCATCACAAAGCCGCAGCGCGCGCACGCGCCGCTCGCGCACTACTACCGCGCGGCGACCCGACTCTCGACCGCGTTTGCGCTGCTCGCGGACGTGTCGATGTTCGTGCTCGGCGGCGAGTTGAAGCGTCGCGAGCGGATCTCAGGGCGTCTAGCCGATGTGCTGTCGCAGCTGTATCTGATCTCTGCGACGCTCAAGCGTTTCGAGGACGAGGGACGCCAGGAGAGCGATCTGCCGCTGGTCTGCTGGGGTGTCGAAGATGCGCTGCACCAGGCGCAGCAGGCCATCGACGGCGTGCTCGCGAACTATCCGAACCGCGTAGCCGCCGGACTTGTGCGCGTGCTCGCCTTTCCGTTCGGGCTGCCGCATCGCGCGCCGCCGGACAGTCTCGGCACCGCGATCGCGGAATTGATGCAGACGCCAGGCGCCGCGCGCGATCGGCTGGTGGCGGATTCCTACGTGCCGCCGGTCGAAGTCGATCCGCTCGGCTATGGCGAACTCGTCTTCGAGCTGACGCCGCGCGTGAATGAAATCGACCAGAAGCTGCGCGACGCAGTCAGACAAGGGCTGATCGCACCGATGCCGCAAAGCCTGCCCGATCTCCCGGGCTGGACCGAGGCCGCGCTGCAGCATGGCCTGATCGACGCGAATGAACACCAGCTCCTCGCCGACTACGCACGCTACGGCGCGGAAGTGGTGAAAGTCGATGATTTCGCGCCCGACTTCGACATGCTCGCCGGCCTGCAAAAGCGCAAGGAGGCGCTCGACAAGGCGATGCAACTTGCCGCCTGAACCTTGCGCCGTGCACACTAGGGCCTGGTCACGCTAATAACAGGGCCTAACAACAATCCCACGGAACGATCCCACGGGCGAGGAGCACCGGACGATGAACGACTCTTACCTGAACTTCGTCAACTCGCCCTTCGGCGCGCGGCTCGCGCGCTCGCTTGGCCTGCCGAAGCCCGAGGTGTTGCGCCGTTACCGGACCGATCGACCCGAATTCGAAGGTCTCGTCGCGATCGGCGCGGGACCGCAGCCGGGGCTGCTCGATGCGCTTGCCGACGTGATCGGCCGCCTCGGCGTGACAAGCGTCGCGCACGAAGGCGCCGGGCTCTGGATGCCGCTCGCCAACCGGCACGGCCTCATGACCGGCCGTTTCGAGCCTGTCGATGGCGACGCTTCGCAGGGACGTCTCGCCGCGCTGCTGTTCGATGCCAGCGGCATCGACGACAGCAGCCAGTTCGACGCGCTCTATGCATTCTTTCACGACGCGCTGCGCTCGCTCGGCAAGTGTGGCCGCGTCGTCGTGCTCGGACGGCCGCCCGAGGCGTGCGCGAACCCGCGTCAATGGACTGCGCAACGCGCGCTCGAAGGATTGACCCGGTCGCTCGGCAAGGAAGCGCGGGGAGGCATCACAGCCAATCTGGTGTACGTGGCGCAGGGCGCGGAAGACGGTATCGAAACCACGTTGAGGTTTTTCCTGTCGCCCCGTTCCGCCTATGTGTCGGGGCAGGTCGTGCGCATCGGGAAAGCCGCGAGCGGCGGCGAGGCGATCGACTGGAAACAGCCGCTGACCGGTCTGCGTGCGCTCGTGACGGGCGCTGCACGCGGCATTGGTGCATCGATTGCCGGTGTGCTGGCGGCGGAAGGCGCGCACGTGATCGGCATCGACATTCCATCGGCGAAAGGCGCGCTGGATGCGACGATGCGGCAACTCAACGGCACTGCCCTCGCCTTCGATATCGCCGCCTCCGAAGCGCCCGCGCAGATCGCCGCCGCGCTCGACGAAAACGGTGTCGACATCATCGTCCACAACGCGGGGATCACGAAGGACAAAACGATCGCGAAGATGAGCGAAGCCGCGTGGCACAGCGTAATCGACATCAATCTGTCGGCGCAGGAACGGATCGACGATGTGCTCCTCGAAGCGGGCACGCTGCGCGACGGCGGCAGGATTATCTGCGTGTCGTCGATCAGCGGCATCGCGGGCAATCGCGGCCAGAGCAACTATGCGACGTCCAAGGCAGGCGTGATCGGCCGCGTAGAGAGCATGGCGGCCACTCTGCGCGAGCGGCGCATCACGATCAATGCGGTCGCGCCCGGCTTCATCGAAACGCACATGACCGCCACGATTCCGCTTGCCATCCGCGAAGCCGGCCGGCGCATGAATTCGATGAGCCAGGGCGGCCAGCCGGTCGACGTCGCGCAGACCATCGCGTGGTTCGCACATCCGGGCTCGGCTGGCGTGACCGGGCAGGTCGTTCGCGTCTGCGGCCAGAGCCTCCTCGGAGCGTAATCATGGGTGAGCCCTTCGGCTACGGTCCCGCCGTAGGTTCGACACGGCCGAAGACCATCACGATCGAGCGTTTGCCGAAGCCGGCGGCGCTATACGGGCGCGCACTGTCCGGTCTCGTCAAGCGCAGGCGCGAAGCGTCCCTACCGCCGCTGCGCTTCGTGCGACCGGCCGTCACGCTGGAGGAGGCCGCGATCGATCACTACGCGCGCGTATGCGGCTTCATCCCCGAACAGGGCATGCCGTTCACGTTTCCGCATCTGCTCGCGTTCCCGCTCCATCTGCTGATGCTGACCGATCCGGCGTTTCCATGGCCCGCGCTCGGGCTCGTGCATCTGGCCAACAGCGTCCATCTGCGCAAGCCGCTCGATGCCGGCGACGTGCTGCGCGTCGAAGTCGAATTCGGCGCGCTGCTCAAGCACGACAAGGGTCAGGCATTCGTGCTGCACTCGCGGCTTTACCGGCGCGGCGAGGCGGTGTGGGATGGCGACAGCGTCTATCTGAAGCGCGCTATCCGGGCGCAGGGCGATCCGCTCGCGCCGCTCGATATCGACGGCGACGCGCTTACCCGACAGGCACGCTGGCAACTGCCGCCGCAACTGGGGCGCGACTACGCGAAGGCGTCCGGCGACTACAACCCCATTCACCTGACAGCGCTCTCGGCCCGCGCCCTCGGGTTTCCGCGCGCCATTGCGCACGGCATGTGGACGCTGGCGCGCGCGGCGTCCGCCTTGCAACCTCCCAAGCGGCTGGCGAGCGCCGTCATCAGTGGAGAATTCAAGCTGCCGATGCTGCTGCCCGGCGAGGCGTCGCTCTGGACGGCCTCGCCTCTTGCCACTGCACGCGAACTCGAAGTACGCGACGTGGCCGGCGCGAAGCCGCATCTGCGCGGCCGCTTTCAGTGGACGCTGCAATGAGCGTTGGCATGGCGCACCGCAATGAAAGGGTGGAATCAATGCCGTGCCGGGTTCGTTTTACAGATTCCGGTAGTCGGCGGGCGCGCTGTGCCACTATCCTCACTCGTGTTCAAACCGTCGAGTAACGGGGAACGACCCGAAGGAGCCACGCATGTCCTACCCGCTTCCTGCTGTACGGCGCGTCGCGATCATTGGCGGCAACCGGATTCCGTTTGCGCGTTCCAACACCGCATACGCGAGCGCGTCGAACCAGGACATGCTGACGTTCACCCTGCAGGGTCTGATCGACCGTTTCAACCTGCATGGAGAGCGGCTCGGCGAGGTCGCGGCGGGCGCGGTCATCAAGCATTCACGCGATTTCAACCTGACACGGGAATCGCTGCTGTCGACGACGCTCGCCAGGGAAACCCCTGCCTATGACGTGCAGCAGGCCTGCGGCACCGGGCTCGAAGCCGCGATTCTGGTCGCGAACAAGATCGCGCTCGGACAGATCGAAGTGGGGATCGCGGGCGGCGTCGATACGACTTCGGATGCGCCGATTGGCGTCAACGAGCGCATGCGCAAGATTCTGCTCGAAGCGAATCGCGGCAGGACGACCAGCGAGCGCGTGAGCGCGCTCGCCCGCCTGCGCCCGCAGATGTTTTTCAAGCCGCTGCTGCCGCGCAATAGCGAACCGCGCACGGGTCTGTCGATGGGCGAGCATTGCGAACTGATGGCCAAGCGCTGGGGCATCTCGCGCGAGGCGCAGGACGTCCTCGCCCATGAAAGCCATCGCAAGCTTGCGGATGCCTGTCAGCGCGGCTTTCTGAACGACCTGATGACGCCCTGGCGCGGCCTCGCACGCGACAACAACCTGCGTGCCGACCTGACGCTCGAGAAGCTCGCGAGCCTGAAGCCGGTATTCGATCGCGACGCCGGAACGCTGACCGCCGGCAACTCGACGCCGCTCACTGACGGCGCGTCGGCCGTGTTGCTGGCGAGCGAAGCGTGGGCGGCCGCGCGCGGATTGCCGGTGCTGGCGTACCTGTCCTGGTCGGAGACGGCGGCGGTCGATTTCTTCGATAAAAAGGAGGGTTTGCTGATGGCGCCCGCCTACGCCGTGCCGCGCATGCTCACGCGCGCGGGCCTGACGTTGCAGGACTTCGACTTCTACGAAATTCATGAGGCTTTTGCCGCGCAAGTGTTGTGCACGCTCGCGGCGTGGCAGGATGACGAATATTGCCGCACGCAACTCCGCCTGCCCGGCCCACTCGGTGTCATCGACCGGGCGAAGCTGAATGTGAACGGCAGTTCGCTCGCGACCGGCCATCCGTTCGCGGCGACCGGCGGACGGATCGTCGCCGGCCTCGCGAAGCTGCTGGCGCAGCTCGACAAACCCGCTGGCACAGCGCGTGGACTGATTTCAATCTGCGCGGCGGGCGGCCAGGGTGTCGTCGCGATACTCGAACGCTAGAGGCACGTCGAAGTGCAGCTCAAGTGAAGCCCGTATGAAGCCCGTACGCAGCGCGTATCAAACCCGTATCAAGCCAGTATGACACCCAGAAAAACACAGACAGACTCAGGAGGACCAGCGATGACCCAGTCCACGCAAACGCCGCCGCCCGCGGGCTCCGCTCCGGCGCCGGCTGCACCGACCGGAGCGAGCGCGCCCAAACCGCCCAACACCGATGGCATCTGGTACGCGTCGTATCCAGAGGACGTCCCGCGCGACATCGATGTCAACCAGTACGAGTCACTCGTTCAGTTCTTCGACGAATCGATCGAGCAGTATCGCGAGCGCGTCGCGTACGTGAGCGTCGGCGCGAACCTGACGTACGGTGAGCTGGGCCGCAAGGCAAGCGCGTTCGCGGCGTATCTGCAGAGCATCGGCGTCAAGCCTGGCGAGCGCGTGGCGATCATGCTGCCGAATACGTTCCAGTATCCGGTGTCGTTGTTTGGCGTGCTCAAATCGGGCGCGATCGTCGTCAACGTGAACCCGCTCTATACGGTGCGCGAACTGGCGCATCAGCTCAAGGACAGCGGCGCACAGACGATCGTCGTGTTCGAGAACTTCGCGAAGACCCTCGAAGACGCGCTTCCAGGCACGAAGATACAGAACGTGATCGTCACCGGTCTCGGCGACCTGCTCGCCGACGGCCCCAATCTCAAGGGCCGTTTTCTGAACTTCATGCTGAAGCACGTGAAGAAGATGGTGCCCGCCTACAACCTGCCCAAAGCGGTGTGGCTGCTCGATGCGCTCAGGACCGGCTATGCGGCGCCGCTCACGCCTGTCCGCCCCACGCCTCTCGACATCGCGTTCCTGCAATACACCGGCGGCACGACGGGCGTCGCCAAAGGCGCGATGCTCACGCACCGGAACATCATCGCGAACGTCCTGCAGGCGAAAGCATGGGCCGCAGGCCAGCTGACGGCCACCATCGAAACTGTGCTGACGCCGTTGCCGCTCTATCACATCTATTCGCTGACCGTAAACGCGCTGATTTTCATGGGGCTCGGCGGCCGCAACATCCTGATCGCCAATCCGCGTGACGTGAAGCGCGTGATGATGATCATCCGGCACGAGAAATTCACCGGCATCACCGCGGTCAATACCCTCTACAACGCGTTCCTCGACAACGAGGAGTTCAGAAAGCGCGACTTCTCCGACCTGAAGCTCGCGATGGCGGGCGGCATGGCCACGCAGAAGGCCGTCGCGGACCGCTTCAAGGCGGTGACCGGCCAGCCGATCGTCGAAGGCTATGGGCTGACCGAATGTTCGCCGATCGTGTCGATGAATCCGGTCGACCTGAAGCACATGCGCGATTTCGAAGGCTCGATTGGACTGCCCGCCCCGTCGACCCAGGTGCGCTTCAGGAAAGACGACGGAACGTGGGCCAACATCGGCGAGCCGGGTGAACTGTGCGTCAAGGGTCCGCAGGTGATGAAAGGCTACTGGAACCGGCCCGACGAAACCGCGAAAGTCTTCGACGACGAAGGCTGGCTCGCCACCGGCGATATCGGCGTGATGGACTCGCGCGGCTTCATCCGGCTGATCGACCGCAAGAAGGACATGATCCTGGTGTCGGGCTTCAACGTCTATCCGAACGAGGTTGAAGACGTGATCGCCATGCACCCGGACGTGCGTGAAGTCGCGGCGATCGGCATTCCCGACGCGGCTCAGGGAGAACGCATCAAGGTATTCATCGTGCGGCGTAGCCGGGACCTGACGGAAGGACAGGTCATCGCACACTGCCGCAAGCATCTGACGGGATACAAGGTGCCGAAGGTGGTCGAGTTCCGCGACGAACTTCCGCAAACCAATGTCGGCAAGATCCTGCGCCGCCAGTTGCGCGACGAGGAACTGGCCCGGCAGAGACCCGCCTGAGCCCGCGAGGCTGGCACAGGCGGGCGGTTTAGATTCTGGAGAGATTCATGACGTACGCAATGCATCGTCCCATGCGTCCTCGTTCGTGTTGTGCCAGTTCCACGACACTGAAGCGTCTCGTCAGCCTCTTTGCAGCAGGTGTTTTCGCCTGCGCGGCAGGCGTATCGTCCGCCCAGACCGACGACCCGCAGGCCGTGACGGTCGATCTGCCCGCCCCGCTCGAGGCAGCGTCTGCGTCGCCCGCGCAGGTTGGCAAGCTCCCCGTCGACGAGCAGGTGCGCTGGCTGCGCCGCGCCGCGCAAAGCGGCGCGCTCGAGAAACTCACCGACGCGCAGCTCGACGCGCTGTTCGAGTCGTTCGATCCGTTGACGGTGCCCCGCTACATCAAGGAAGGACCAAACGGCTATCCGTCCTACGAGTTCACGATGTCGCGTCAGGAACGCATCCACGGCGTATGGCCCGGCAGCCCCGATCACATGCTGGTGCGCCTCTCGCGCGGGCCGCTGCGCATCTACGCCAGATGGCTGCCGGATGGCGCGCATTCCGGCCAGGAGATCATCTACGACGAGTCGAAACGCAGCGACGAACTTTACGGCCACCTGGGCGGCCTGCTGAGCGTGATTCCGCTGTGGACGTCAGTCAACGGAACGCTGGCACACACGCAGTCGCGCCATCAGGTGCGCGATCTCGGCACCGAGTACATCGCGAACCAGTTCGTGTCGGAAGGCATGAAGTTCGCCGAGGCCGGCATTACGCGGCCGCTCACGATCGACGTGAAGACCGTCGATGGCGTACGCGTCGTCGCGTTCACGTACGAAACAGCGACAGGCCAGCCCGAGTTCTACGCGAAGAAGGAGACGTTGGGGCTCGATTTGCGCCATCCCTGGTTTCGCTGCGTCGAGTCCTATGACAACGACGGCAGGATCTTCGAGAGGATCGTCTTCGAAACCATCACGCCCAAAACTTTCGACGATACAACATTCGACCCGAAAAATCCGGCCTATAAATTCTAGGTTCCGCGTGGGGCCTGCGTCAGGCTCGATGAGCAGTCGATCACGAAGGCAACCGGCGCGCGGCTGCCCGCTTCGCGCACCTCGCGGGCCGTCAGGGCGGAGTGCGGAACGCAATGCGTCAACACGAAATAATCGGCTGGACGCGTCACGCCAATCAGCATGCCCGGCGCGCGTGCCAGATGCGGTGCGAGCGTCGAGTACCAAAGCGCCCCGATATCGTCACCGACATCGAACGTCGCCAGGTTCGCCCGTGCGGCGTGATCAGCCAGCGCGCGGCCATCGGCCAGCGTCGAATCGAAGACCGCAACGGCGCCTGCCGTTCGCGCGGCAAGCACCAGCCGGGGCAACACGCAGCCTGTTGCGGCGAGCCACGCGCCAGTCTTGACGAATGTACGTCGGTCCATCATCTGCTCCGTCGAGGCCCTCACCAGTACGCGCTGGCGGCGTTTCTACCTGTAGCCTGCATTCCGGCTACGTTACCGGCTACGTATAGCCGCGCTTGCCGCGCCAGACGCGCGGCCAGATGCCCTGCTTTCCCGGTGCCAGAATCCCGGCAGGATCGAGTGCATCCTTGATGGTCTCTGAAAGACGCAGCAACGCTGCGTCGTTGAAACTGTACTGCGCGGCCGCAAAATCCATATAAGCAAGATGCGCGCGATATTCGCCGTAGCCGGCAGCGCGCGCGTCGCTCATCACGACGCGCAGCAGATCGCCGGCCTGTTCCGGCGCAAGCGGATCGTCACGATCGAAGATCAACGCGAAAATGTGATGCAGATGCCGAACGCCCGCCGTAAAGCCACCGTAGTAATCGAAGCCGTATTCGGTGGCGCGGGCCTTCACCATCGTGTACTGGCGCATCGCATCGCGACCCGTCGCCGGGCAGACCGGCGAGAAATCCACGTGTGCACCCGCGCCGCCGCGCCAGTCGAGCATGCGAAACGCGGTCATCGCGGGAATGCCGGCGAAGTTGCGGGCGCCGCCGCCGGTGGGTTCCGCATCGCCCGCGTAGCGCGTCGCTGACAGCACTGCGTCCGGCACGCGAGCGAACGCCCGATGCACGATCGCGTACTGGGCGTCGATGACTTCCTGCGCGCCGTAAAGCGCGAAATGCAGGTTCCAGCGGCCGATATGCAGCTTGTCCATCATCGCCGCCACGGCAGTCTCCGGCATCGGCCCCGCACCGTCGTACCACTGCGAGCGCGGCGCAGTACTCGCCGCGCGGCGGATCGCACCTTCGATCACCGCATGATTGCGGATCGTCTCGTCGAGCCGCAGCGGCCTCAGGATATCGACGATCGTCTCCAGGTCGCTCTCGTGCCGAAACTGGAACTCGGCGAGCATATAGGCAGGCGGCGCAGGCATCAGCCACACGCCCATCTTCGTGACGATGCCATAGTTCGACTGCATGAACATCGCGTCGAACGACGGCCCGTAGCCTGGCTTGTACAACTGCCACGACGTGCCGATGTCGATTCCGCCCATCCCCGTTCGCACGACGTCCCCGTTCGCGAGCACGACCTCCATGCCGCACTGCGTCGCCGCGTGATCGCCATACGGCGTGTAGCCGAAGCCGCGCTCGAGCGTGTTGCCGATCACGCTGCCCCAGCCGGCCGCAGGCGGGTCGACCCACAGTCGATAACCGTTGCTGCGCAGATACGCATGCAGGTCGAAGTAGCTGACACCCGGTTCGACGAGCGCATAGGCGAGTGTCTCGTCGACGTGGATGATCCGGTTCATCCGTTGCAGGTCGAGCACGACGGAACCCGACAGACGGGGCGCCGCGCCGCCATACGCGAAATTGCGCCCCGTCGATACGGTCCATAACGGAATCCGGAACTCAGTGGCAATGCGCAGGATCGCGCGGATCTCTTCGACCGAGGCGGGAAGCAACGCCGCCGAGGCCGCAAATGCCGCCTGCTGCGGCCCGATCGCGAAGGGATCGAGATATGACGCCAGCCCGGGATCCGACGACACCACATGCTGCGCGCCGACGATCGCCGTCCAGGCGGCCAGTGCGCGGTCGAACTTTGCTTCCGGAACGTCCGGCGGCAATAAGCGTGTCGCTGCGCGTGTCAAGGCGCCCTCCTCGATGTGACCGGCGCGAGGCCGGGCGCAGGCGCAAACGCAGGGCGCGCAATGACACTGCGAAAACGTGCGCTAATGCCTCGCTCCGCCACCTGACATCCCGCCTCCGGTTGGACGCACGCCGCCCATCCCGTGGAAGCCTCCGCGTCCGCCCATGCCACCGGACGGGTGCCCGAAGTGACCGTGATCCATGTGATGGAAGTGGTGAAAGTGATCGACGAAGATGAACGACCCTCCGACACCGATCGCCACCGGCGGCCCCCAGTACCATGGGTCATAGTACGGATAGTATGGGTACGCAGTAAGCGGGTAAACGGCTACTGCGCCGCCGTCCGCGTCCTGCATGATCTGCCAGGTGCCATCGGGTTGCCTGCACGCGCGGCCCGCGATCTGCTGCATCGTGCCGTCGATCTCCGCCTGCCCGACGACCATGCGGCAGGTGAGCGTCTGATCGTCGAGCGGAGCGGCCGCCATCGACGGTGGTGGCACCGGTGTGGTACACGCCATGCAGGTGCCAAGCACCATCCCGAGTCCAATGAGGTTGCGCATGATCCCGTCCCGCCTCGATGGTCCGGCAACGCGACACGAACGACGCGTCGGCGCCGTGAAGGCCCCATCGGTTCGCCTTGCATGCGCCGCGCCGCAGCATCCGCGCGATGACGCGTGACAGCACGTGCCTGCATTGAGTAAACGACTCGCCCGCAAGCGCTATTCCGCTCGCGGACGGCACCGTCATACGCGTTTGTTACGCAGTATTTCCTGCCGCGTCACGACCCGGCTTTCACAAGCCGGCCGCTTCGGGATTCCCGCGCGATGTAGGGCTATCGCCACGACTCAGGCCGTCCGCCCAGTTCGCTGCAGACCTCGAGCGCGATCGTGCGCAACTTGCCTTCCGATATCGGCCCGGAGAGCGCATACCCCATCTGATCGCTGACCCAGTAAAAGGTACGACGATTGCCATCGCGAAAGAGACGAAACGCGGTCTCGCCCTTGGGTGTGCCCGTCACGTAGAGCGTCAGCCGTTCGCCCGTCTGGTTTTCGTACATGAACTGCGCGGCCGGGCCCGCTTCGCCCGGAAGCAGCCGGCCGCCGACGAGCGTATACCCATACTCCTGCAGCGAAGGCACCGACAGCGGCCGGTCAAGCCGCTTCGAGAGCCACGTGATCAGATGTTCTTCCTCGCTCGCCGCCACTTCGACCGGATGACGGCGCTCCGGCGTGTACACGGCGTAGGCGACGTCGGCGCGCTGCGCAAACGCCATCGGCTCACTGCCGCCGCCGATGAAGCGCGGCGCCATCGGCCCCAGCGCCAGCGCGAGACCGGCACCGGCGACAAGCCAGCAGGCCGCCACCCCCACCCGCCGCCACCACGGAACGCGCACGCGCAGCACGACAACCGGCGCGTCGGCACGCGCGGGCAACGCGCACAACGCCTGCAAGGCGGCTTTCTGCGCACGGTACGCCGCGACGCGGCTGGCAGCGTCGGGATCCTGAGCGAGCCGCTCGCGCACGGGCGCCCGCTCGCCCTGTGGCAATTCATCATCGATGAACGCGGAGAGCATGCGCGGGTCCATCCCGGCCGTGGGATCGTGATCGTATTCGTCGTCGTTGTGCATCACGAGCCTCTCACTACTTTCAACGGCGGCGACTTGCGCGTCGGGCCTTCGGTCAGCAACGCCCGCATATGTTCGCGCGCACGCGACAACCGCGACATCACCGTGCCGACCGGCACGCCGAGCGCCAACGACGCCTCCTGATACGTCAATTCTTCGACACACACCAGCAGCAGCACTTCACGCTGCTCGACAGACAGGTAATACAGCGCCCGCTGCACATCGCGCAGCACGAGTCCGTCGACTTCGCCGTGCGGCGCTTCCAGGTTGCGCCAGGGCGCGCTTTCGTCGTCGACGGCGATTTCGCGGCGCACCCGCAACTGGTCAATGTAGAGGTGACGCAGGATCGTCAGCAGCCACGCGCGCAGGTTGCTGTCCGGGCGGAACGCCCTCCAGCGGGCCAGTGCGCGCTCGGCGGTGTCCTGCACCAGATCGTCCGCCCATGCGGAATCACCCGTCAGCGCGCGCGCATAGCGCCGCAGCTGCGGGAGCCACGAAATCACATCCGATTCGAAACTCACGCGGCGCGTGTCGAAGCGCAGCACGGACGGTCAGTAACCGCCGCCACCGCTGCTGCCACCGCTTGTGCCGCTGCCGGACGCGCCCGAGTCGGTTGCCGCGGTGCACCCCGTCGACAGCGAAGCAAACGCGAGCACCAGCACCGCAAGGGCGGCCGAGAGAATGCGAGCCATGTTCATTTGTCGTCTCCAGATGTTGCACACCAGCTGACAAGCCTTGCCGCGCGGGATGCGCGGTGCGCCAGCTGGCGCGCCCGGGTTGGGAATGAGCGGGCAGGTAAGAACTTCTTGACGCTGCCATGCACAATTAACGTTCGGACGGACAGTTTTATTCCCCACACGCGAATGAAAGCGGATTGCGGGAAATCGTAACGACACGTTACACAATACTTTAAGAGATGCTTCCGGCCGCGCAAGCCGTTATAGTGGGCGTGAGGTCGCCGCAACGCGCGTTTGTATCCGACAACAGGGTAGAATCGCGGCGAGCAACCGTTCTTATAACTGACCGCGGCGCATCGCTGCCCGCCTCCGAATCGCCCATGCCTTCCGCAGAATCGCATCCGCAAAACGACTTCATGAACGCAGCGCGCAAAGAAAGAAAGCGCGTTGAAATTTATCTCGTCAACGGTATCCGCCTGACGGGATGCATCGAGTCGTTCGATCAGTATCTGGTGATGCTGCGCACGCCTGTCGGCCTGCAGGGCATCTACAAGCGCGCCATCTCGACCATCCAGCTCGACACCGGCACCCGTCCGGCACCCCGCGCGGGACGTCCGTCGCATGGCGAACATACGACGCGTGGTCCGCACGGTTCGCGCGACCACCGCGAACCGCGTGAACCTCGCGAGCCCCGCGAACCGCGTGAGTCATATGGCGGTACGGGCCAGAGTTCGTCGTCTTCTTCATCGGGAGCGCCGGAACGCTCCGGCACGCCGGCATCGTCCGATCGTACACCGTCGGATGGCCCGGTGGTGGTGACACGCCGCCGCCGTCTATTCGGTACCGGCAGCGGCAACGGGGACGGCAACAACAACAACGGCAACGAGTAAGACGCGCCGCAGCCGGCCGGCGAGCGCCCTCTGCCACGCTAACTGCACTACCGCAGACGTTCGTCGAGTCGCTTCAGGACAGTCTCGATCCGCATCAGAATCGCATCGATACGCTGCCCCTGCTGCTGCGTCAGCTCAAATCCACATTTGATCGCGAGTACCCGGCGATGCCAGTAGCCCGGGCTCAGCATGCTGTCGACGGGCTGTCGCGTGGCCCACTCCAGATGAGCCAGTTCTTCCTCGACCATGTGCGAAGCGTGAACGCGTTGCGCCTTGCCAGCCGGGCTCCTGCTTTCAGTGTTCATGTCCGTGCTACCTCGTGAGTATGCCGACGCGAGGACATCAGCATGTCGCCTCAACGTGACACACCGAAGACGGCGCACGCGGCGCGATTTTGCAGGCAGATCGACGGTTTACCCACTGCCGTTTGATCCTGCTTACGGCGTGGCCTCCAAAGAACGCTTACAACGCTTTGCCGCTTCCCTGCGCCGGGCTGCCGACGTCTTCGATGCCATCCGGCCAGCTTCTCCACGTCAGCCGCGTTGCGCTATGCTGACCGTTCCACGTTCGCGAGCGGAGCAAGCCATGTCCAAGCCCAAACCCAGTACGCCGGAACCCCACGCGCCGGTAGAAGACCGCCTCGACGAGGCGCTCGACGAAACATTCCCGGCCAGCGATCCGATCGCCGTCGATCCGGAAGAAGAGCCCGCCGAACCTCCCACCAAGGAGAAAAAGCGTCACTGAGCGCGAATAACGCGCACAACCCCGTCTTCTTTCAGGTCTGTCGGCCAGCGCCACGAAAGAAACAACAATGTGCTCACCGACACCGCCCGCTTCCTGAGCGAACGCGACGGCCATGAAGCGCACGTCACGTATGTCGAACAATTTTTCGACCTGAACCAGCGCGGCGCGCTTGCGACCGGCTGGCTGCTGGTCTGCGGCCCGGCTCTCTATATCATCGGCAAACGGGCATTACAAACGGATCGTGGACGGCTGGTTTCCGTTATCGCACTGGATCGCGCCTGGTCTCTTCGCCGTCATCGTCCCGCTCGCGTTCCACACCGACCTGCTCATGATGAGCGACCTCACGACTGCTGTGATGATCGGCGTAGCCGCGTGGGAGAGCGTGTCGTGACCCGCGTCGCCGCAAGCAGATCAGGTCAACGCCAGATAGCAGAAGGCGCCAGCCGGACGAAAACGACGAAAACCCCGCACAGTGGAACCGCACGGGGCTTTGTGGCGGCGCGAATGGCCGCGCGTCATGCTCGACGAAGCTGGCCAGAAAAATCAGGCCAGAATGCAACCCCAGGCAAAAGACCTGGGTCGCCGGTATCGACTAGCGCACAGTAACCGGAAGACCGGTTTCCAGCTGACGCTGCAGGTCGTGCACCTGACGCTGCGCTGCGCGTAACTGTTCCTGTGCTGCCAGCTTCTGCGTCTGCAGCGCCGCGGCTTCGTCGCGGGTCTGCTTCTGCTGGCTGGCCACGATTGCCTGCTGCTGGCGTGCAACAGTCAGGTCGGCCTGCAGACGGTTTGCGCGGTCCTGCGAGAGCGCGATCAGGCGCTCGGTGAGGACCTTTTGCGCATCGAGTCGCGTGCGGCGGATTTCGACCTCGGACAGTTGCACCGTCTGGCGCGCGAAGTCGCGATAGATCGCTTCAGCGCGGCCATCGTCCTGGGTCTTGATGACGCGCCAGAAGTTCTTCTGCTGGAAGAGCGCGACGTAGTAGGTCATTTCCTTGCCGTAGAACAGCAGGCTGGCGCCATAGCTGCCGTTGTACGTCGTGCGCAGTTCGCTCAGATCGGATCCGTGGATCATCTGTTGCAACTCTGCGACGTTGCCGCTGGCCGACTGCTTCGCCTCGTCGGCGGTCAGCACCACGGGCGCGCTCGATGCCGCGGTTGGTGCGTCGGCCGACAACGCCGCAGTCGCCGTGTCCCCGGTGAGCGGTGCTACCGTTGCAACTGGGGTATTACTTGCAACCGTAATGTTTGCGCTGTTATCTGGGCTCGTCTGGGCACGAACGCCTTGCAACCCCCCGATTACAACCAGCCCTACCAGCGCGAGCTGACGAACTTTTGACTTTTGGTCCATGTAATTTTTGCTCTAACAGTTTTTTGTTGTAGCCAATCCGTCTCATTATTACTCACTTTTGCGCGTTGCGGGTTCCTCATCAAAAAGTTTGGTGCTTTCGTATCTTTTCTCGCAACACCTTGCACTGGGCCGAGGTGTTGCATGCTGTCGTGCCGCTGTTGTGTCGTTGGCATTGACGCCAATCGGGGCCTCGGTGGATCAGGTGATATACGTACCCGTATCGACTGACCGATTGATGGAAGGCGGTGGAAAAAGGGCGTGCCCACCGTCTGATTAGAGGCATCACTATTAAACGTTACCCACGCTTTCACGTATGCTGCCTGGAGCCGTTTTCAGGCCATGGCGTCTGACAGTCACACGATGCCGCGCGACGAGGATCGCGACGATGTTTAACAAGGAGGAAGACAATGACGCATTTCACGCAAGGCTTCCGCGCAGCAGCGCTCAAGTCGGCGAAACACGCGATGGTTGCTGGCGCACTGGTGGCCAGCGCTGTCGCGGCGATGGCGCAAAACGCGAGCCCGATTGGCACATGGCAAACAATCGACGACCACACGGGTCAGCCGAAAGCGCTCGTGCAGATTACGCAGGACGGAAGCGGCACCCTGTCTGGCAAGATCATCAAAGGACTCAGCGCGAACGACAATCCGGACCGTCGCTGCACGGCATGCACCGATGCGAGGAAGGATCAGCCAATGCTCGGCATGACGATCATCAACGACATGAAGAAAGACAGCGACGGCTGGGACGGCGGACAGATTCTCGATCCGGAGAACGGCAAGATCTACAGGTGCAAGATGCACCTCGAGGATGGCGGTCAGAAACTCGTCGTGCGTGGATATATCGGGATATCGCTGCTCGGGCGTTCGCAGACGTGGATTCGCGAGCAATAAGCGACGGGCGCAGATGGGCGCGACAAGCTCTTAAGATGCACCTGAAAAACAAAAAACCGGCCGACGATAGCAATCGTGCGGCCGGTTTCTTTTGAAGTACCGCAGTCGGTCGATCATGCGGCGTGCTTATAGTCTGACGAGTAGGTTGTGACCTGCGATACAGCGTCCGTAGCCGGCGGCAACGTCGGTGCGAGCTGTGATGGCTGTGTGCCGAAACCAACCCCGAGACGGGCGGACTTTTGCGCCGATGTCGCCTTCATGCGCATGCGCGCCTGCATCATCCCACACAGCTCTTCGGATGCCGCACCGTATAACTCATCCAGCAAGCGCTTCAGCACACCGGACGCGTACCACACCTTGAAGCGGCGATGGCACGTTTGGTAGGACGGGTATCGGGATGGTATCTCCGACCACGTTGCGCCGCTGTACATGACCCAAAGCACACCGTTGAGCACGGAACGTGTATTAGCCAGCGGGCGGCCGCGCATTTCGCGGCGCGGGCGCAGTTCGGGCAGCAGCGGCACAACGCGCTGCCATTCTTCATCATTGATATCACGGAAAGATGTCACGGGTTTCTCCTTAAGCAAAACCATCGGGAGAAGATATAGAGACAGCTTTCCGGCGAATATGGGATCAGTCCGAATGTTGAAATAACGCCCGGATGGCAGCGGATACCGGGTATTCACTGACCCGGCGCAATGCTGCGATTCTAGGTCAGCGAGGTATCCACGATGCGGCGGGGGGTGTCGAGATATTCCTTCGACTGCATCTCGACGATGCGCGACACAGTACGCGTAAACTCGTTAGCCATCGGACCGTCGACGTACAACTGCTCGGGCGGCACTGCGGCCGACATCAACAGCTTGACCTTGTGGTCGTAGAACACGTCGATGAGCCACGTGAAACGGCGAGCTTCCGATTGCATGCGCGGCGTCATCTGCGGCACGCCCGACAGGACCACCGCGTGGAAACGGCTCGCCAGTTCCAGATAGTCGTTCTGCGAGCGAGGACCGCCGCACAGCGTCGCGAAATCGAACCAGACGACCCCGTCCGCACGGCGCAGCGCCTTCAGTTCGCGTTTTTCGATGCGCAGCAGCGGGCTCTCATCGGGCACCGCGGCGAGGCGCGCAAAAGCGTCGCGCAGCGCCTTGTCGGCGGCCGCGCCGAGTGGCGTGTGGTACACCTCGACCTGCGCCAGCGTGCGTTGCCGATAGTCGACACCTGCATCGACGTTGATCACATCGAGCTTCGACTTGATCAGCTCGATCGCGGGCAGCATGCGGTCTCGATGCAGGCCATCGGGATACAGCGTGTCCGGATCGTAGTTGGACGTCATCACGAACTGCACACCGTTGTTGAACAGGCGGTCGAGCAGCCGGTACAGAATCATGGCGTCCGCGATATCGGACACATGGAATTCGTCAAAACAGATCAGCCGGTAGCGCTTTGCGATGCGACGCGCGAGTTCGTCGAGCGGGTCGGCCTGCCCTTTCAGGTCCTCGAGTTCGCGGTGCACTTCGCGCATGAATTCGTGGAAATGCAGACGCGTCTTGCGCTGCACCGGCACCACCGTGAAAAAGCTGTCCATCAGGAAGCTCTTGCCACGCCCCACCCCGCCCCACATGTAAATGCCGCGCGGCAGGTCCGGGTGAATGATCAGCTTCTTGAAGGCATTCGACCGCCGCGCCTTGTACGCCACCCATTCCTCATAGCACCGCTGCAGACGGTCCACCGCCGCGCGTTGCGCCGGATCCGCCTGGTAACCCCGTGTCTGCAGTTCGTTTTCGTAGTATTCGGTGACGTTCATGGTGCGGTGACGATAACAAGAAGGCGGGAGGGATTGAACCCGCCCGCCTTCGTAGTGTGATGCGAGAGTGCGGTCAGTCGACCTCCACGCCTTACATGTTCAGCGCGCGCTTCTCGACAGCCAGCGCAGCTTCACGCATCACTTCGGACAGCGACGGATGCGGATGGCAGATGCGCCCGATGTCTTCCGACGCCGCCTTGAACTCCATCGCCACCACTGCTTCCGCGATCAGGTCCGATGCGTTCGCCGAGATGATGTGCACGCCGAGCAGTTCATCGGTCTTCGCGTCGGCGATCATCTTGACGAAGCCATCCGCCTTGTTGATGCCAAGCGCGCGGCCGTTCGCCATGAACGGGAACTGGCCCGTCTTCACTTCGCGGCCTTCTGCCTTCAGCTGCTGCTCCGTCTTGCCGACCCATGCGATTTCCGGCTCGGTGTAGATCACCCACGGAATGCAGTTGTAGTCGATGTGCGGCTTCTGGCCGTCGATGATTTCAGCGACCATCACGCCTTCGTCTTCCGCCTTGTGCGCGAGCATCGGGCCACGCACCACGTCGCCGATTGCGTACACGTTCGGCACGCTCGTCGCGCAGTGGCTGTCGACGTCGATGAAACCGCGCTCGTTGGCCTTCAGGCCGATCGCTTCGAGACCGAGGTTGTCAGTGTTCGGCACGCGGCCGATCGACACGACCAGACGGTCGGCGTCGAGCGTCTGCGCGTTGCCGTCCTTGTCGGTGTAGGCAATCGATACGCTCTTGTCCGTTGCCTTCACTTCGCTGATGTTCACGCCGAGATGAATGTCGAGGCCCTGCTTCTTGAACTGCTTTGCCGCTTCCTTCGCGAGCGCCGGGTCGGCGGTCCCGAGGAATTCAGGCAGTGCTTCGAGCACGGTGACTTCCGAACCCAGGCGACGCCACACCGAGCCGAGTTCCAGGCCGATCACGCCCGCGCCGATCACGGCGAGCTTCTTCGGCACGGCGTCGAACGTCAGTGCGCCTTCGTTGTCGGCGACGATCCTGTTGTCGACCGGCACGTTCGGCAGGTGGCGCGCCTTCGAACCCGTCGCGATGATCACGTTCTTCGCTGTGACGACTTCGGTTTCGCCTTCGCCGCTCACTTCGATCTGCACGCCGGCGTCGGTCTTGCCGGTGAACTTGCCGTGACCCTTCAGCCACGTAATCTTGTTCTTGCGGAACAGGAACTCGATCCCCTTCGTCATCTTCTCGACGATGCCTTCCTTGCGAGCCAGCATCTTCGCGATGTCGACCTTCACGTCGGACACGCTGATGCCGTGATCAGCGAGGTGATGCGAAGCGTTTTCGAATTCTTCCGACGACGCGAGCAGCGCCTTCGACGGAATGCAGCCCACGTTCAGGCACGTGCCGCCGAGCTTCAGCGTGCCGGCCGGGTTCTTCCACTTTTCGATACAGGCAACCGACTTGCCGAGCTGTGCGGCGCGGATGGCTGCGATATAGCCGCCGGGACCCGCCCCGATCACGACTACGTCAAATTCTTTGGACATGACAATCCTTTTGATGACGGAGCAGTGCGCGGCCATGTTTCATGGCGCGCACTGCTCCGGTTCAAGCCAATGCGAGAGACTGAATGCGCGAGTCCGGGTGCTTACAGGTCGAGCAGCAGGCGGGCCGGATCTTCCAGCGCATCCTTCATGGCGACGAGCGACAGCACCGCTTCGCGACCGTCGATGATCCGGTGGTCGTACGACAGCGCGAGGTAGTTCATCGGACGGATCACGATCTGGCCGTTCTCGACCACAGCGCGTTCCTTCGTGGCGTGCACACCGAGAATCGCCGACTGCGGCGGGTTGATGATCGGCGTCGACAGCATCGAGCCGAACACACCGCCGTTCGAGATCGAGAACGTGCCGCCCGTCATTTCTTCGATCGACAGCTTGCCGTCCTTGGCCTTCTGGCCGAATTCGGCGATTTTCTTTTCGATGTCCGCGAGGCTCATCTGATCTGCATTGCGCAGGATCGGCACCACCAGGCCGCGCGGCGAGCCGACAGCGATACCGATGTCGAAGTAGCCGTGATAGACGATGTCATTACCGTCGATCGACGCATTCACGAGCGGGAACTTCTTCAGCGCGTGCACGGCGGCCTTCACGAAGAACGACATGAAGCCGAGCTTCACGCCGTGTTCCTTCTCGAACCTGTCCTTGTACTTGTTGCGCAGGTCCATCACCGGCGCCATGTTCACTTCGTTGAACGTCGTGAGGATGGCGTTGGTCTGTTGCGACTCGAGCAGACGCTCGGCGATACGCGCACGCAGACGCGACATCGGCACGCGTTGTTCCGGACGGTCACGCAGCCATTGCTCGGCCGATGCAGGCGCCTTCACGTCCGGCAGCGACGGCTTCGCAGCCTTCGGTGCGGCAGCCGGTGCCGGTGCAGCAGCCCGGGCAGCCGGTGCGGCCACGCCTGCCGTCAGCACGTCGCCCTTGGTGATGCGGCCATCGCGGCCAGAGCCGGCGAGCTCGCCAGCCGACAGATTCTTTTCTGCCATCAGCTTGGCAGCAGCGGGCGATGCCGCCGTGTTTGCACCCGTTGCGGATGCGGCCTGTGCGGCAGGTGCCGGGGCAGCGGTGGCTGCCGGTGCCGGCTTCACTTCTGCTTCGACGGCAGCGGCGCCAGCCTTGCCTTCGGTGTCGATCTTGGCGATCACTTCGTCGGCGACCACGATATCGCCGTCGTTCTTGATGACCTGCGCGAGCACGCCAGCCGAGGGAGCCGGTACTTCGAGCACAACCTTGTCTGTTTCGATTTCGATGAGGATTTCGTCTTGCGCGACAGCCTCACCGGGCTTTTTCTTCCACTGCAGCATCGTGGCTTCCGAGACCGACTCGGAAAGCTGGGGAACCTTGACTTCAACAATAGCCATTGTGATTTTCCTGAATACGTATCTGGTGACAACGAACCGTCTGCGAACCGTGTATGCGCTGTGAGCATCCCGCTAACAACCCATCAAACGCGGCACGGGAAAGCGCGCTGCGCTTTCCCGGTTCGGTTCAAGTAGTTATTTGGCGATCGACGCGCTCTTCAGACGGCCGAATGCACCTTCGACCAACGCCTTCTGCTGCTCGTAATGCTTCGCGTAGTAGCCGACTGCCGGCGAGGCCGAAGCCGGACGGCCGCTGTATGCCAGCTTCTGCCCGTCCTTCATGCCCTCCTTCAGGTGATGCTCGATGTAGAACCACGGGCCCTGATTCTGCGGCTCGTCCTGCACCCAGACCACTTCCGTCGCGTTGTCGTACTTCTTCATTTCCGCTTCGAACTGCTTGTGCGCGAACGGATACAACTGTTCGATACGGACGATCGCGACGTCGTTTGCCTTCGCTTCGCGGCGATGCGCGACGATGTCGTAGTACACGCGGCCCGAGCAGACCACCACGCGCTTGACCTTCTTCGCGTCGATGGCTTCGTCCACTTCGCCGATCACCGGCTGGAACGAACCCTTCGCGAGTTCCGACAGGTCCGACACGGCTTCCTTGTGACGCAGCAGCGACTTCGGCGTAGCGACGATCAGCGGCTTCCTGAAGAGGCGAATCATCTGGCGACGCAGCAGGTGGAAAATCTGCGCCGGCGTGGTCGGTTGAACGACCTGCATGTTGTGATCTGCACACAGTTGCAGGAAACGCTCGATACGTGCCGACGAGTGCTCCGGACCCTGACCTTCATAGCCGTGCGGCAGCAGCATCGTGAGACCCGACACGCGGCCCCACTTCACTTCGCCCGACGAGATGAACTGGTCGATCACGACCTGCGCACCGTTGACGAAGTCGCCGAACTGCGCTTCCCATGCGACGAACGTGTTCGGCTCAGCGGTCGAGTAGCCGTATTCGAAGCCGAGCACGGCTTCCTCGGACAGCACCGAATCGATCACCGTGAACTTCGCCTGACCTTCGGCGATGTTCTGCAGCGGCACATACGTGCCGTCGTTCCAGCGTTCGCGATTCTGGTCATGCAGCACAGCGTGACGGTGCGTGAACGTGCCGCGGCCCGAGTCCTGACCCGTCAGGCGCACTGCATAGCCCGACGCCACCAGCGACGCGAAGGCGAGGTGTTCGCCCATGCCCCAGTCGAGCTTCGCTTCCCCACGGCCCATCGCACGGCGGTCGTTGATCACGCGCTCGACGAGCGGGTGAACCTTGAAGTTCTCCGGAATCGTCGTGATGCGTTCCGCGAGACGCTTCAGTTCGGCGAGCGGCACGGCCGTATCCGCTGCGTCGGTCCACTTGCGGTTCAGGAACGGCACCCAGTCGACCGCGTACTTGCTCTTGTAGTTCGAGAGCACCGGGTCGATCGTGTGATGACCTTCGTCCATCGCCTTACGGTACGCCTTGACGAATTCGTCGCCTTCTTCTGCGGTGATCACGCCCTGCTGCACGAGCTTTTCGGCGTACAGCGCGCGCGTGCCCGGGTGCTTCGCGATCGTCTTGTACATCAGCGGCTGCGTGACCGCCGGCGTGTCCTGCTCGTTGTGACCCAGCTTGCGGAAGCAGATGATGTCGAGCACGACATCCTTGTGGAACTGCATCCGGAAGTCGATCGCCAGCTGCGTAGCCAGCACGACCGCTTCGGGATCGTCGCCGTTGACGTGCAGCACCGGCGCTTCGATCATCTTGACCACGTCCGAGCAGTACAGCGTCGAGCGGGCATCGCGCGGGTCGGACGTCGTAAAGCCGATCTGGTTGTTGATGACGATGTGCAGCGTGCCGTGCGTGCCGTAACCGCGCGTCTGCGCGAGGTTCAGCGTTTCCATCACGACGCCCTGGCCCGCGAAGGCCGCGTCGCCGTGGATCTGCACCGGCAGAACCTGCAGGCCGTTGTCGTCGCCGCGACGGTCCATCCGCGCCTTCGCGGAACCTTCGACTACCGGGTTGACGATTTCGAGGTGCGACGGATTGAACGCGAGCGACAGGTGAACCGGGCCACCTTCGGTCGACACGTCCGACGAGAAGCCCTTGTGGTACTTCACGTCGCCAGCCGGCAGATCGTCGACGTGCTTGCCTTCGAACTCGGCGAAGAGGTCAGCCGGCATCTTGCCAAGCGTATTGACCAGCACGTTCAGACGGCCGCGGTGGGCCATGCCGATGACGATTTCCTGGACGCCGTTCGCGCCTGCGTGACGCACGACTTCGTCCATCGACGCGATGAAGCTTTCCCCGCCTTCCAGCGAGAAGCGCTTCTGGCCGACGTACTTGGTGTGCAGGAAGCGCTCGAGGCCTTCGGCTGCCGTCAGGCGGTTCAGGATGTGCTTTTTCTTGTCGACGGAGAAGTTCGGCGTCGAGCGGATCGACTCGAGACGCTCCTTCCACCAGCGCTTCTGCTCGGGATCGCTGATGTACATGTACTCAGCGCCGATCGTGCCGCAGTACGTATCGCGCAGCGCCTTGATGATTTCGCGCAGCGATGCCTGCTCGAACCCGAAGTACAGATTGCTAGCGTTGAACGTCTGGTCCATATCGGCTTCAGTGAAGTCGTAGAACGCAGGTTCGAGCTCGGGGATGTTGGGACGTTCGCGGCGCTTCAGGGGATCCAGATTGGCCCATTGCGAGCCGAGGAAGCGATATGCGCCGATGAGGGACTGCACATAGACCTGCTTGCGCGCGGTAGCGAGATCTTCGCCGCCGGCGCGCGGGATGAAGGCATTGGCCTTGGCCCGCTGGGCAAATGACTCGACGATCGGGCCATGGGCCACGTCGTTCACGTTGCTGCCGTCCGATGCCGGAACGTTCTGCAACGCGTCGAAATACTCACGCCAGTTCTCGGGCACTGACGCCGGATTATCGAGATACGCTTCGTACAGCTCTTCGACGTACGGAGCGTTGCCGCCGAACAGATAAGAGTTCGACTGGAATTGCTTCATCATGTTTACGCTCACCTTTCTTCGAGTTTCTCGAGAAATAGCGGGTTACAAAACCTTCCGCGACACGGCCTGACCGTTTAGCGGATTGCGCGAATCAAGTCTTGCTTGGAAGGACCTTAACTTGCATCCTGAAAAGCATATCACAGAACCGATACTCCAGATAGCTGGCCGCACGCCGCGAAAGCCTGTCGCAGCGGGGTTTTGCTGGATTTGCATATGATTTTCCAGCGGTTTTTGCAACGCACAAATGTCGATCCGGAAAAAACAAAAGCCGCCCGAAGGCGGCTTTTGTACAGGCATTTACGTCTCTTCCAACCGCCGGTTGCCCGGCTTAGTCGACCGCGGCTTCGCGGCTCGCGCGACGGCGCTCATGTTCCTTCAGATGGCGCTTGCGCAGACGGATCGACTGCGGCGTAACCTCGACCAGTTCGTCTTCGTCGATGAACTCGACTGCGTACTCGAGCGACATCTGGATTGCCGGCACGAGACGCACGGCTTCATCGGTACCCGACGCGCGCACGTTGGTCAACTGCTTGCCCTTGATCGGATTCACGACGAGGTCGTTGTCGCGGCTGTGAATGCCGATGATCATGCCTTCATACAGCGCGTCGCCCGGCTTCACGAACATACGGCCGCGATCCTGCAGCTTCCACAGCGCGTAGGCGACGGCGGCACCGTCGTCCTGCGAGATCAGCACGCCGTTGCGGCGCTCGCCGAGCGAGCCTTCCCTGACCGGCGCGTACTCGTCGAAGACGTGGCTCATGAGGCCCGTACCACGCGTGAGCGTCAGGAATTCGCCCTGGAAGCCGATCAGGCCACGCGCCGGAATACGGTACTCGAGACGCGTGCGGCCACGGCCGTCCGATGCCATGTCGAGCATTTCGCCCTTACGGCGACCCAGCTCTTCCATCACGCCGCCCTGGTGACCGTCTTCGAGGTCGACCGTAAGCAGTTCGTACGGCTCGTGCTTCACACCATCGACTTCATGCAGCACCACGCGCGGACGCGACACGGCCATCTCGTAGCCTTCGCGGCGCATGTTTTCGATCAGGATGGTCAGGTGCAGTTCGCCGCGGCCCGACACCTCGAACACGGTTTCGTCGCCCGTATCTTTCACGCGCAGCGCCACGTTGTGATTCAGCTCCTTCATCAGACGGTCGCGGATCTGGCGGCTCGTCACGAACTTGCCTTCCTTGCCCGCGAGCGGCGACGAATTCACAAGGAAGTTCATCGTGAGCGTCGGCTCGTCGACAGTAATCATCGGCAGCGCTTCCGGCGCTTCCGGCGCACAGATCGTCGCGCCGATGCCGATTTCATCGATACCGTTGATCAGCACGATGTCGCCCGCTTCCGCCGATTCGACCTGCACGCGCTCCAGACCGTGGAACGACAGCACCTGGTTGATCTTGCGATTGATCGTCTCGCCTTCCGGACCAAAGCGCACCACGACCGGCTGACCCGGCTTGATACGGCCACGGGCGACACGGCCAATGCCGATACGGCCGACGTACGTCGAATAGTCGAGCGACGTGATCTGCAGTTGCAGCGGACCTTCCGGATCCGCCGGGCGAACCGGCACGTGCTCGAGGATTGCTTCGAACAGCGGACGCATGTTGCCTTCGCGCACGCTCGGATCGAGGGCGGCGTAGCCGTTCAGACCCGATGCGTAGACGACCGGGAAGTCGAGCTGTTCTTCGGTGGCGCCGAGCTTGTCGAAGAGGTCGAACGTCTGGTTGATCACCCAGTCGATCCGCGCGCCCGGACGGTCGACCTTGTTGACGACGACGATCGGCTTCAGACCGAGCGCGAGCGCCTTCTTGGTCACGAAGCGCGTTTGCGGCATCGGACCTTCGACCGCGTCCACGAGCAGCAACACCGAGTCGACCATCGACAGCACGCGCTCCACTTCACCGCCGAAGTCGGCGTGGCCCGGAGTGTCGACGATGTTGATGTGGGTGCCTTCGTATTCGACCGCGCAGTTCTTGGCGAGAATCGTAATGCCGCGCTCTTTTTCGATGTCGTTCGAGTCCATGACGCGCTCGGCGACTTGCTGGTTCTCGCGGAACGTGCCGGATTGGCGGAGCAGCTGGTCGACGAGTGTGGTCTTGCCGTGGTCGACGTGAGCAATAATTGCGATGTTGCGAAGGGCGCGGGTCATAGGAACCTGGAGACAGTGATGAGTGCGCCAGCTCGCTTCCTGAAACTGTCAACAAGCCCAAAGCGCACTTTTGGGAACCCAAAATTATAGCACGCCGAGATGAAAGTTTCCGACCTGTCAACTCGGAACGCACCCAGGACCCCGCGCGACGCACCCTCTCCGGCCCGCACACGGACGCACCACCCCGTTGCCCACCAAGCGTCTGCGTCCGCACCCTATTTACAGGCAAGCATCGGAAAGATAACCCTCTTGAGCGACAAAAGTTCCTTGCCTAAGCTGTAATAACGCTTGCCGCGTCAACTAACCGCACCTATAATCCTGCCTGGTCAACCATTGCTGTCGCACGAGAATTATGGCCAATCTGCCCCCTGCGCCGCCGCCCGATATTGCCGAATATCAGTTTGGCGAGAGCGTCGGCTACCTCCTTTCCCGCGTGAAATCGACGATGTCGAACATGGTCACGCAGCGCACAATGGCCGAACTGGGCATTACCAGTACGCAGGCCAGCATCCTGTTCATGGTCGCCAGCGGTAAATGCCTGCTGGCCGCCGAACTGGCGCGCGAATATGGCATCGACGCAAGCGCCGTGACGCGCCTGATCGATCGTCTGGAAAAGCGCGGCCTGCTAAGCCGCGTGCGCAGCAGCGAAGACCGCCGCGCCGTGCGGCTCGCCCTGACTCCGGAAGGTCTCGCGCTCGCGGCTCGCATGCCCGCCATCTTTAACAGCGTGATCGACAAACTGCTGGCGGGCTTCACCGCCGAAGAAGTCGGTTTTCTAAAAAGCATGCTGCGCCGCATCCTCGTCACGAGTGGCGATCAAACCGGGATGATCCGTGACCTGGCAATCACTCCCGATAACAAATCGTAAGAAATTAGTTGCAGCGTCCATCATTACCTTCCACGCAAAGAAGAGTCGAGCGATGAAATCCCCTTCCCTGTCCGCGCCGGCGCCGTCGTGCCGGGCTGCTGTCGCCGCTGCGGTGGCAGCGCTCGCCCTCACGGGCTGCGCGAACTACATCGGCATCAAGAGCGACAAGCAGATGGCGGCGCCGGCGCAGTTCGAATCGGCGCAGAGCCTCCCGGCGCAGGGCGGCCAGTGGCCATCGCTCGACTGGGCCAGTCAGTTCGGCGACCCGCAACTGCCCGCGCTGGTCAACGAAGCACTTGAAGGCAGCCCGTCGATCGCCCAGGCGCAGGCGCGTCTTGCGAAGGCCTCGTCGTATATCGAAAGCACCCGCTCGAACCTGTATCCGAAGGTCGACGCCAGCTATTCGTGGACGCGCGAACTGTATTCGGAGAATGCCCTCTTCCCGCCGCCCTTCGGTGGCACCTGGTATAGCGAGAACAACGTGCTGGCAAGCGCGTCGTGGGACCTCGACCTCTGGGGCAAGAACCGTCAGCGTCTAGGCCAGGCCGTGTCGCAGGAAAAAGCGGCGGAAGCGGACATGCAGCAGGCGCGCGTGACGCTCGCGTCGTCGGTTGCGAGCACGTACAACCAGCTGGCGCAACTCTACGCGTTGCGCGAGATTGCCGAGCGCGAGATCGACAATCGCCAGGATATCAGCCGGATCACCAACGGCCGCGTCGCGGCGGGCCTGGACACCAATGTCGAGAAGCAGACCGCGAACGGCAACATCGCGACGAGCCAGGCCAACCTGACCGAACTGGACGGCCAGATCACGACGGTGCGTTACCAGCTCGGCGCACTGCTCGGCAAGGGGCCGGATCGCGGCCTGCAGATTGCAAAGCCCGTGCTGAATCCAGGTGCGGTGGTCGCCCTGCCGGACAACGTGCCGGCTGATCTCGTGTCACGCCGACCGGATATCGTGGCAGCACGGTGGCAGGTCGAAGCCGACACGCACGGCATCAAGGAAGCCAAGGCCGAGTTCTTTCCGGACGTCAATCTCGCGGCCGCGGCTGGCTTCGATGCGTTCGGCTGGGGCAAATTCCTGACCTCGTCGAGCCGTCAGATCCAGTTTGGCCCGGCGATCCACCTGCCGATCTTCGACGGTGGCGCATTGCGTTCGCAACTGAAGGGCCGTTACGCCGATTTCGACCTGGATGTGGCGAACTACAACCAGACGCTCATCACTGCGCTCTCCGACGTCGCAACGCAGATCTCGTCGATCCGCTCGATCGACAAACAGTCGGGCGATGCGCAGCGGGCGCTCGATGCCTCGAGAAAAGCTTATGAGCTGGCCGTCATCCGCTACAAGGCGGGGCTGTCGCCGCAATTGCAGGTGCTGAACGCCGACCAGAACCTCCTCGCCGCCGAACAGACGGTCACCAACCTGAAGATGAGGCGCCGCGACCTGCAGATCGGCCTCATCAAGGCGCTCGGCGGCGGTTTCGATGCGACGGCAACCGGGCTCGTAGTGCCGACCGACGCGCCGTCATCGGCGCATGCGTCCAACTGACCGAATGCCAATCCGGATAACCGACGAAGACTGAGAGAACACGGAGCACATCAATGAGCACCCCCCAACAGCCCGCTGCGAGCACGCAAACGGCAAACACCGGCAAGCGCAAACGCATGATGACGCTGCTCGTCATCGTGATCCTGATTGCGGCGATCGCGTACGGCCTGTACTACTTCCTCGTCGCACGCTTCCATGAAGAAACCGACGACGCATACGTAAGCGGCAATGTCGTGCAGATCACGCCGCAGGTCACCGGCACGGTGATCGCCGTCAAAGCCGACGACACGCAGATCGTAAAGGCCGGCGATCCGCTCGTCGTGCTCGATCCGGCCGATTCGCGCGTCGCCCTCGAATCGGCGGAAGCCAACCTCGCGCAGGTGGTGCGCCAGGTGCGTGGCCTCTTCGCCGACGACAGCCAGTACCTCGCGCAGGTTGCGCAGCGTCAGTCGGATCTCTCACGCGCACAGGACGACCTGAAGCGCCGTATGACGGTCGCGCAGACCGGCGCCGTGTCGCAGGAAGAAATCTCGCATGCCCGCGACGCCGTCAAGAGCGCGCAGGCCGCTGTCGACGCCGCCCAGCAGCAGCTCGCCGCGAACCGTGCGTTGACCGCGAACACGACTATCGCCAACCACCCGAACGTGCAGGCAGCTGCCGCGAAGGTGCGCGACGCCTACCTCGCCAACGCGCGTAACACGCTGCCGGCGCCGGTTACGGGCTACGTGGCGAAGCGTTCGGTGCAGGTTGGCCAGCGAGTCTCGCCGGGTACGCCGCTGATGGCGATCGTGCCGCTGGAGGCCGTATGGGTCGACGCGAACTTCAAGGAAGTCCAGTTGAAGCATATGCGTATCGGTCAGCCGGTCCAGTTGACGGCAGACGTGTACGGCTCGAGCGTCAAGTACAACGGCAAGGTGATCGGCTTCTCGGCCGGCACGGGCTCGGCGTTCTCGCTCTTGCCTGCGCAAAACGCGACGGGCAACTGGATCAAGGTCGTCCAGCGTCTGCCGGTGCGTATCGGCCTCGATCCGAAGGAACTCGAAAAGCATCCGCTGCGTATCGGCCTGTCGATGCAGGCTGACGTGAACATCAAGGACGAGAGCGGCGGCGAACTCGGCAATGCGCCGAACACGGTCTATGAGACCAACGTGTTCGACAGGTACGGCGACGAAGCCGACGCCGAAATCGCCCGCATCATTGCAGCCAACGCCGGCCCCAACGGCGGCCAGTATAGCGGCGCGCAAAAGGCAGCGGATCGCAGCGCGAAAGGCGCGGCGAAGCTGATGTAAGCGGCACCGCCGGCATTGCACAATAACAAGGCTTCCATGGCTCAGGCTCCAGCGCCGCACCCGCCGCTCGAGGGTGCGCAACTGGTCATCGGGACGATCGCAGTCTCGCTGGCGGTTTTCATGAATGTGCTCGATACGTCGATTGCGAACGTATCGATCCCGTCCATATCCGGCGATCTCGGGGTGTCGTCCGACCAGGGCACGTGGGTAATCACGTCGTTCGCGGTCGCGAACGCGATCTCCGTGCCGCTGACCGGCTGGCTGACGGACCGCATCGGCCAGGTGCGGCTCTTCATGGCGTCGATCGTTCTCTTCGTCATCTCGTCGTGGATGTGCGGTCTCGCGCCGACGCTGCCGTTCCTGCTCGCGTCACGCGTGCTGCAGGGCGCGGTGGCCGGCCCGATGATTCCGCTGTCGCAGACGCTGCTGCTCGCCAGCTACCCGCGTGCGAAAGCGCCGATGGCGTTATCGATGTGGGCCATGACGACCCTGATCGCGCCGGTTGCCGGGCCGATTCTCGGCGGCTGGATCTCGGACAATATTTCGTGGCCGTGGATCTTCTACGTCAACATTCCGGTCGGCATCGTGGCCGCCGCCGCGACGTGGGCGATCTTCCGCAACCGCGATTCGGTCGTCAAAAAAGCGCCCATCGACGGGATCGGTCTCGCGCTGCTGATTATCTGGGTCGGTTCGCTCCAGATCATGCTCGATAAAGGCAAGGACCTCGACTGGTTCTCATCGACGACGGTTGTCGTACTGGCGCTCGTCGCGGTGATCGCCCTCGCCTTCTTCATCGTGTGGGAATTGACGGCCGAGCATCCTGTCGTCGACCTGTCGCTGTTCGCGCGGCGTAATTTCACGGGCGGGACGGTCGCGCTGTCGATCGGCTACGGGCTCTATTTCGGCAATCTCGTGCTGCTGCCGCTTTGGCTGCAGACCGACATCGGGTACACCGCTACCGACGCCGGCCTTGTCATGGCGCCCGTCGGTCTGTTCGCGGTCCTGCTGTCGCCGTTGACCGGCAAGTATCTGCCCCGCACCGATCCACGTTATATCGCGACGGCATCGTTTCTCGTCTTTGCACTGTGTTTCTGGATGCGCTCGCGCTACACGACGGGCGTCGACACGTTCTCCTTGCTGATGCCGACCTTGATCCAGGGCATCGGCATGGCAGGTTTCTTTATCCCGCTCGTGTCGATCACGCTGTCGGGGCTGCCGGGCAACCGGATTCCGGCGGCGTCGGGGCTATCGAATTTCGTGCGGATCATGTGCGGCGGTATCGGAACATCGATCTTCCAGACGGCCTGGGATCACCGCACGATCATGCATCACGCGCAACTGACGGAGCAGGCGAACGCCTATAACCCTGTGTTCGATCATTCGATGCAGCAGATGGGTGCGGCGGGCTACAGTCAGCCGCAGGCGCTCGGGCTCTTCAACAACATGGTGTCGCAGCAGGCTGCGCAACTGGGCGTCAACGATCTGTTCTTCATATCGGCCGGCATTTTCGTTGCGCTGATCGGGTTGATCTGGGTCACGAGGCCAGAGCGAGCCGGCGCAGGCGACGCAAGCGCGGCGGCTTCGGCAGCACACTAGGTTCGTTGTTCGGCGCAGTTGCCGAGTCGGGAAATCAAAAAGGCGGAGCCGCAATCATGCGGGTCCGCCTTTTTTATCACTCGGGTATTTCAGCTCGAAGCGGTAACGACGAGCCTGTCCGGCGCCAACACACCTTCCGCCGCTTTCGCGACACCAAGCAGCCGGCCTTGACCGTAGACGCGAACACGCGCCGCCTGAGTCACCGCATCGCCGATGGAAAGATCAGCGAGACGCAAACGCTGGCCGTGCAGAAAGCGCCGCGTGGATTCTGCGTCGAGCTGCACGGACGGAAACGTCGACAGCAGCGCATCGACCGGCTGCAGCCACGCGTCTCGCTCGCTCTCGCCCGCGTCCGACAGCGCATCGAGCGTCACTGCGTGTTCGAGCGTCAGCGCGCCTACACCGGTGCGCCGCAACGCCACCAGATGCGCGCCACAACCCAGCGCTTCGCCGATGTCCTCCGCCAGCGTACGTACATACGTGCCCTTGCTGCAGGTCACGCGAAACGTGACATCCGGCAAAGCACAGGCAAGCAGATCGAGCGCGTGAATCGTGACGTTCCGTCCTTCCCGCTCGACCACCTGACCCGCCCGCGCATACTCGTACAGCGGCCTGCCGTCGCGTTTGAGTGCGGAATACATCGGCGGAACCTGAACGATTTCGCCGCGGAACCGGCTCAGCGCCTGTTCGACAGCGGACTGATCGCATGCCACATCGCGCGTTTGCACGGCTTCGCCTTCGGCGTCGCCCGTCGTGGTACGGACACCGAGGCGCATCGTCGCCTCGTAGGTCTTGTCGGCTTCGAGCAGGTCCTGGGAAAACTTCGTAGCCTCGCCGAAGCACAGCGGCAAGAGACCTGACGCAAGCGGATCGAGCGTGCCCGTGTGGCCCGCCTTCTTCGCCAGATAGAGACGCTTGGCGCGAATCAGCGCGTCGTTGCTCGACAGGCCGACTGGCTTGTCGAGCAGCAACACGCCATCCAGCGCGCGACGCGGTATACGTGGGCGTTGAGGTGCAGTCATATCAATGAGGCAAACGCAGTGTGGTCAAAGGCGCGAAGTCAGTCTTCTTTCGCGCGCGTGGCGTTCGCTTCATCGATCAGACGCGACATCTCGACAGCCTGCTCGATCGTCTTGTCGTAGTGGAAATGCAGCGTCGGCACCGTATGGATATGCAAACGCTTGAAGAGCTGATTATGCAGATGGCCGGCGGCGTGATTGAGCGCGTCTTTCGTCTGATGTGGGTCGCCCGTCAGTGTCGTGAAGAAGACTTTCGCGTGGGCGTAGTCCGGCGTCAGTTCGACACTCTGGATCGTGACGAGCCCGATGCGCGGGTCTTTGACTTCGCGCAGCAGTTCAGACAGATCGCGCTGGATCTGATCGGCAATCTGCACGTTGCGATTGGGAGAGGTGCGTTTTTTCGGCATAGTGAATCCGTGATTCGTTTTGTCGGCGGGTTCGCGTTCGTGCGGCGGACTTGTGCCGCAGCGAGACGAACGCCGACGCCACGCGCCGACACAAAAAGCAAAGGGCGGAGTCGGGCAAGCGCCCGCTCCGCCCTTTGAGCGTTGCGCCAGAATTACAGCGTACGCGCGACTTCCGTCACTTCGAACACTTCGAACTGGTCGCCTTCGACGATGTCGTTGAAGTTCTTGATCGACATACCGCACTCGAAGCCCTGACGCACTTCCTTGACGTCGTCCTTGAAGCGCTTCAGCGAGTCGAGTTCGCCGGTGTGGATCACGACGTTGTTGCGAAGCACGCGCACCGACGACGTCCGCTTGACCACGCCGTCCGTGACCATACAGCCGGCCACTGCGCCAATCTTCGGCACCTTGAAGACCTGGCGAACTTCGACCATACCGGTCACGACTTCGCGCTTCTCCGGCGCCAGCATGCCCGACATCGCGGCCTTCACTTCATCCACCGCGTCATAGATGATGTTGTAGTAGCGGATATCGATGCCATTGGATTCCGCGAGCTTGCGCGCCTGCGCATCCGCACGCGTGTTGAAGCCAATGATGACCGCCTTCGAAGCCGTCGCCAGATTGACGTCGGATTCGCTGATGCCACCTACTGCGCTGTGCACGATCTGCACGCGGACTTCGTCGGTCGACAGCTTGAGGAGCGACTGCACCAGCGCTTCCTGCGAACCCTGCACGTCGGCCTTGACGATAAGCGGCAGGTACTGCACTTCGCCTTCGCCCATCTGTTCGAGCATGGTTTCGAGCTTCGCTGCCTGCTGCTTCGCCAGCTTGACGTCGCGGAACTTGCCTTGGCGGAACAACGCGACTTCACGCGCCTTGCGCTCGTCCGGCATGACGATGACTTCTTCGCCAGCCGCCGGGACTTCCGAAAGACCCTGGATTTCGACCGGGATCGACGGCCCCGCCGACTTGGTCGGCTTGCCCGTTTCGTCGAGCATAGCCCGCACGCGGCCGTAGGCGCTGCCTGCGAGAACGACGTCGCCGCGATTGAGCGTACCCGACTGGACAAGGATCGTTGCGACCGGACCCTTACCCTTGTCGAGCTTCGCTTCGATCACGAGCCCCTTGGCCGGAGCTTCGACCGGTGCCTTCAGTTCCAGCACTTCGGCCTGAAGCAACACGTTTTCGAGCAGATCGTCGATACCCGCGCCGGTTTTCGCCGACACGGACACGAACGGCGAATCGCCACCGTATTCTTCCGGCACGACGCCTTCGGCGACGAGTTCCTGCTTCACGCGTTCTGGATTCGCATCTGGCTTGTCGATCTTGTTAATCGCGACAACGAGCGGCACGCCGCCTGCCTTAGCGTGGGCAATCGCTTCCTTCGTCTGCGGCATCACACCGTCGTCGGCGGCGACCACCAGAATCACGATGTCCGTTGCCTTCGCACCGCGGGCACGCATAGCCGTAAAGGCCTCGTGACCCGGCGTGTCGAGGAACGTGATGACGCCGCGTGGCGTTTCAACGTGATACGCACCGATGTGCTGCGTAATTCCGCCCGCTTCACCCGCCGCCACCTTCGCGCGACGGACGTAGTCCAGCAGCGAGGTCTTGCCGTGGTCGACGTGACCCATCACGGTGACGACCGGCGGACGCGGCAGCGCTTCTGCGTCGGAGATCTCGCCTTCGACCAGCATCGCTTCCGGATCGTCCAGCTTCGCGGCAACCGCGTGATGACCCAGTTCCTCGACGATGATCATCGCCGTTTCCTGGTCCAGCATCTGGTTGATCGTGACCATCTGGCCGAGCTTCATCATCACCTTGATGACTTCCGAAGCCTTCACTGACATCTTATGCGCGAGATCCGCAACGGTAATCGTTTCCGGCACATGCACTTCGCGCACGATCGGCTCGGTCGGAGCCTGGAACGTGGTGCTCTGATCCTGGTGCTTGCCGCGACCCTTCGGGCCACCGCGCCAGCCGCGATCGACGCCGCCGCTCGAATCACCGCGCGTCTTGATGCCGCGGCGCTTCGCTGCATCGTCCTGCCAGCCGCCCTTGCCGCCACCCGGCTTCTTCTTGTCGCCGGCAGAGGAAGGCGCCGCTGTCGCAGCCGGTGCCGCAACAGCAGGCTTCTTCGCGGCCGGACGGGCCGTCGTTTCGCCTGCCGGGCGCGCCGGCTTGTGCAGCGTGCCCTTGGCTTCCGCGGCTTTGGCCGGCTCTGCAACGGGTTTCGGTGCCGGTTCCGGCGCCTTCACCTGCGCCTTGCGCGGCGTGTTCATCATCTCGCGGATCGCGCGCGCTTCGGCTTCTGCCGCTGCCCGACGCTTGCTGACTTCTTCCTGCTCGGCACGCGTCTTTTCGGCTGCCTGGCGAGCGGCGTCTTCAGCCTTCTTCGCGGCTTCGCGTTGCGCCGCGCGTTCCGCCGCAGCGCGTTCGTCGTCCTGCTCGGCTGAGCGCTCAGCCTGCACGGCCTGTTCCGCTTCAGCTCGCGCAGCCGCTTCGGCGAGTACCGCGGCACGCTTTTTCGCCGTCTCTTCTTCCGCGCGACGACGCTCCGCCTCGGCCGCCTGTTCGTGTGCCTGGCGCTCTGCCTCTTCGCGCTCGAGCTGTTCCTGACGTGCCTTCAACTCCTGAGCCTGCTTTTCGAGCAGCTCGGCTTCGTGGCGAGCTTCTTCCTCGCGACGCTGGAGTTCGAGATCATCCGTCTCGTCGGCCACATTGTTCGATGCCTCACCGCCTTGCTCGGCCGCTTCGTCACGGCGAACGAAGGTGCGCTTCTTGCGCACTTCGACCTGAATGGTGCGAGCCTTGCCCGTCGCGTCGGACTGCTTGATCTCCGACGTGTGCCGCTTCGTCAGCGTGATCTTGCGCTTGTCGGCATCCGTCGAACCGTGCGACTTGCGCAAGTGGTCAAGCAGACGCGCCTTGTCCGTTTCGGACAAGGTATCGTCTTCGCTCGCTTTTGTGACGCCCGCCGCCTGCAGCTGTTCGAGCAGCACGCCGGCAGGCATTTTCAGTTCCGCGGCAAATTGGGCTACGTTGTTACTCGCCATTCATTCCTCTTAATGCAAGGACCGATTCCTTGCGGTTAGCATCTGTCATGCGGCCTGAGGGCCGCTTTCAATTCAGTGCGCCATGGTCATTTCTCACTGGAACCAGTGTTCACGTGCTTTCATAATCAACGCCTTGGCGGCATCCTCTTCCATTCCGGTCATTTCGACCAGCTCATCCACTGCCAGCTCGGCGAGTTCATCGCGCGTCTGGATCTGATGTTCGGCCAGCTTCGCGAGCAGGTCCGCATCCATTCCGTCGAGACTCTTCAGGTCGAGCGCTACATTCTCGACCTTTTCCTCGTTTGCAATCGCCTGCGTCAGCAGTGCATCGCGGGCGCGGTTGCGCAACTCGTGGACGGTGTCTTCGTCGAACGCCTCGATCTCGAGCATCTCGTTGAGCGGTACATAAGCGATCTCTTCGAGGCTCGTGAAACCTTCGTCGATCAGGATGTCAGCGACTTCTTCGTCGACATCGAGACGCGCCATGAACAGGTCGCGCAGTACGCTGCGTTCCTGATTCTGCTTTTGCGCAGATTCGTCCGGCGTCATGATGTTGATCTGCCAGCCGGTGAGTTCGCTGGCAAGACGCACGTTCTGGCCACTGCGGCCGATTGCGACCGCCAGTTCGTTTTCGTCGACGACGACGTCCATCGAATGCTTCTCTTCATCGACGACGATCGACTGGACGGCTGCCGGCGCGAGCGCGCCGATCACAAACTGGGCGGGATCTTCCGACCATAGCACGATGTCGACGTTTTCGCCACCGAGCTCGTTACGGACAGCCTGCACGCGCGAGCCGCGGATACCGACGCAGGTGCCGATCGGATCGATGCGCTTGTCGTACGCAACGACGCCGATTTTCGCCCGCACGCCGGGATCGCGCGCAGCCGCCTTGATCTCCAGCAGGCCCTGCTCGATTTCCGGCACTTCCATTTCGAAGAGCTTCATCAGAAATTCGGGCGCCGTGCGGGACAGCTCGATCTGCGGGCCGCGAGCCGTGCGATCGACCTTCGCGATATAGGCGCGCACACGGTCGCCCACGCGCAGGTTTTCCTTCGGAATCAGCTGGTCGCGGCGCAGCAGCGCTTCGACACGGCCCGATTCGACGATGAAGTTACCCTTGTCGAGGCGCTTGACCGAGCCAGTCATGATGCTTTCGCCGCGTTCCAGGAAGTCGTTCAGGATCTGCTCGCGCTCGGCGTCGCGCACCTTCTGCAGGATCACCTGCTTGGCGGCCTGCGCGCCGATACGGCCGAATTCGATCGACGGCACCGGCTCTTCAAGGAAATCGTCGATCTGCGCGTCGGCCTTCTGCTCGCGTGCTTCAAACAGCAGGATTTCCTGATCCGGCTCCTGCAAACCGGCTTCGTCCGGCACCACTCGCCAGCGGCGAAAGGTTTCGTGCTCACCGCTTTCACGGTCGATATGGACGCGGATGTCCGCATCTTCTTCGAAGAGTTTCTTGGAGGCCGAAGCGAGCGCCGCCTCAAGGGCGGCAAAAACCACGTCCTTGTCGACGTTCTTCTCGCGTGCCAGCGCATCCACCAGCATCAACACTTCGCGACTCATTGTTTGCGGCTCCTAAAGTCAACTTTGGGGACTAGGCGTGCCTTATCGATGTCCGCTACAGTGAAATCGAGCATCGCGGCGCCTTCCTTCCCTTCGAATTCCAGACCGATCGTTTCGCCTTCGGGGGCATGCAGGATGCCCCGGTACGATTTCCGTCCGTCCAATGGCTTTTTCAAGGTGATAACCACTTCGCTGCCCGCGAAGCGTTCGAAGTCCGCCAGTTTTTTCAGCGGACGGTCGAGACCGGGTGACGAGACTTCAAGCCGCTCGTAGTCGATGTTTTCGACCGTCAGAACGTGCTGGAGCTGACGCGTGACCTTTTCGCAGTCTTCGATCGCGATGCCGGCCGGCTGGTCGATATACACACACAGCATGCCGCGCCCGGTGCGCTCGAGATCGACGAGCTCGTAGCCGAGGCCCACGACCGTGGTTTCAATCAGTTCCGTCAGTTGCACAGTGCCCTCTAAGATGTTCGCGCAGCGAGCCTGCCGGGTTGCCAACGAACACCTGCGGGCCGCGCGCCAGGCCGGCGCACGTTCGTGCTACCCGAGATGCTGAACCGCTTCGGCCAAAAAAAAATGGGCTAAACGCCCATCATCTTATTGCCGGTGGTCGCACCTGAGCCGCACTTGAAAAGCCGCACGCCCAGCGACTTTGCGATTGTAGCATTTTTCGGTACAAACGCAAACCGCCAATGCTTGCGCAGCGCGCACTTCAGCCTGATTTCACAGGAAACTTCCGCGCTGCTGCGTGCTCACGAAAGTGTGACAGAGAAGCCGGAGCAAGCCATCGCCCAAGCTGCGGCGGCACCGCCAGGGTGCTGTCGCCGCATTGACCTCAAACACCGCTTTAACGGCTACGCGGACGGCTACGCGGGCTGCCGCTGCGCGGACCACCACGATTGCCCGCCGCATTGGGATTGCCGCCTGCACGAGCGCCACCGTTGCCGCCGCGATTGCCGCCCGGCGTGCGGTTGCCGCCGCCGCTGCCGCCCGCGCGGTTCGGATTGCCGCCGGCAGCACGATTGCCACCATTGCCCGAGGGTGCACGGTTGCCATCGACTTCGCGTCCGCCACGCGGACCCGCTCCAGGACCGCCGCTACGCCCCATGCCGGCACCACGGCCACCGCCATAGCCGCCGCCGAGGCCCGATGACGCACCGCCGCCGAAGCCGCCGGCCGTACCACGGCGACCCTGGCCGCGCGGCTGCTGGTCCGCCAAACGGCCGTGTGACATCAGCACGGGTTCACGACTAATAAAACCCATCGACGTCTGCATCGGATCCGGCTGCCGGCGTTCCGGCGCCGCATTGCGGCCGCCCTTCTCTTCGCTCGGCGCCTTAAGACCAACCGACGCCATCAGCGCGCGCACCTGGTTTTCTTCCAACTCTTCCCAGCGGCCGCGCTTCAGACCCTTCGGCAGCGAAATCGGACCGTGGCGGGTGCGGATCAGCCGGCTCACCATCAGGCCCACGGCTTCGAACATGCGGCGCACCTCGCGGTTGCGGCCTTCGGCCAATGCCACGTGATACCAGTGATTCGTGCCTTCGCCGCCGCCATCGCGAATCCGCAGGAAATTCGCCGGACCATCTTCCAGTTCGACGCCGTGCAGCAGCTTTTGACGCATGCCCTCAGCCAGTTCGCCGACGACGCGCACCGCATACTCGCGCTCGACGCTATAGCGCGGATGCATGAAGCGGTTAGCCAGGTCACCCGAAGTAGTCAGCATTAGCAGACCTTCGGTATTGAAGTCGAGGCGCCCCACAGCGAGCCATTTGGCGGTTTTCATCGGCGGCAGCTTGTCGAATACGGATGGACGACCTTCCGGATCCGCATGACTGACGATCTCGCCGGTGGGTTTGTGATAAAGCAGCACGCGCGGCGGCTTGTTCTGGAGCTTGCGTTTGACCGGCTTGCCGTTGATCCGAACCTGGTCGGTCGGCATGATGCGCTGGCCAATGTGCGCCGGCTCGCCGTTGACGGACACCCGCCCGGCGACGATCAGCTCTTCCATCTCGCGGCGCGAGCCCATTCCGGCTTCAGCGAGCACCTTGTGCAGCTTCGGCGCGTCGTCGTCCGGCGACAGCACCCGCTTGGGCGCCTGCGGACGCCCACGACGCAGCATTGGCGCACGCACGCCACCGGTGGCGCTGTTGTCGGCGTCGAAAGCCGGCGAAGTCACGTATGAAAACAGATCGTCCTGCGAAGCCTCGCTTGCAGCCACCACCGGCGGCACGTCGCCGCGGCGGTTCTGGCGCTGACCGCCTTGCCGCTGACCACCCTCGCGCGGCGCACCTTCGCGCACGGCGCCCGGCCGCTTGCCACCACCGCTGTTCCTTCGCGGCCCCTGGCCGTTGCCGCCATCCTTACGCGGCATCCGCGGTTGCGCCACGACTTCGCCGTCCGGCGGCGATTCCGCCACCACCGGAGCAACGGCGTCCTGCGTAGACGCACCTTCGGCGCCCTTCGCCTTCGCCCCCGCGCGACGGCGCGCGATCAGGCTACGTGGGCCGCGACGCAGGCCGCGACGCGGACGGTCTTCGCCGTCGGCGCCCGCGCTCTCGCCACTGCGCTCACTCTCGCCGGTCGGCGTCTGCGCCTCGCGCGTTTCGTCGGAGCGTGCGGATTTCACGGCGTGCTCGGATTCGGACGAATCGGTGTCGTGGGTATGTGTCAAAACAACCTCAAAATGTCAGGTCGCGCGCGCCCGTTGCGGGCGCGGCAAATAGTTCGGTTACGTCAGGCGCTGCGCGACTCGGTTTCGTCGTCGGTCAGGAGGCCTGCGTCCCGCACGGCTTCGCGGCGATCATCCTGATCGTCGTCGTGTGCCGCACGTGTCGGGTTCGGCTCAGCGGCGGGCTCTGCGTTGTCTGCAACGCGAAGATCGCCCGAGTCGTGCGCGGGTGCTGCCGGATCGGCCTGGGAGACCCGATCCTGATTTACTGCCTGCCCGGCAACGCCTATGGCATCCCCGGTGTGCAACTCAAAATCTGATTCAGTGGTCTGCGACGATACCTCTGCAGCCGCAGCGCCGTGTTCTTCGCGAGCGACGGCTTCCATCGCATGCGCAGGCCGGGCGGGTTCGTCTTCGCCCGCCGCCTCGTGCGCCCGTTCGGCGTCAAACTCGACGCCCATCGCACCTTCTGGCGCCGCCGCGGTTTCCGCGTCGACATAACCAGCAACGGGCTCCGGCAACTCGCTATTTTCGTGCATCGCGTCCGCAACGACGTCTGGGGCAACTTCGGCCACGGGTTCGCCGCCTGGCATTTCACCGTCAGCGAATTCGATCGCATGCTGACCAAGCAGATTCACATTCAGCTGCGCCGACGGGTCGTCGAGGGGCGGAAGTTCATCAAGCGCCTTCAGCCCGAGGTCATCGAGAAACGAACGCGTCGTCGCATACAGCGCCGGACGCCCTGGTACATCACGATGACCAATGACCTCGATCCACCCACGATCCTCGAGTTGCTTCACCACCTGCGTGTTGACCGTCACGCCGCGGATCTCCTCAATGTCGCCGCGCGTGACGGGTTGCCGGTACGCAATGATCGCGAGCGTCTCGAGCACGGCGCGCGAATATTTCGGCGGCTTCTCGGGATGCAGACGATCGAGATACGAGCGCATCGCCGGCTTGCTCTGGAAGCGCCAGCCGGACGCCAACCCCACCAGTTCCACCCCGCGACCTGACCAGTCCTGCTTCAGGTCTTCGAGCAACGTGCGAACCGTGTCTGCCGACACGCCGTCGGCAAAGAGCTTGCGCAACTCGCCGAGCTTTAACGGCTCCTGCGCGCAGATCAAGGCAGTCTCGAGGACGATTTTCGCCTCTTGGGTATTCATGCAGCCAGGTCGACCTTATGAGTTAGGGTCAAAGAACCGGATCAGACAGACGATATGGAACTGAAGACGCGCTCGCCCGATTCTGATCGGTCATATTGATGGGAGCACGCACCGGGGGGAGGCGAAACAGGCTAATCGAGCCAAGCCCAGCCGGACGGATCAGCGAAATTCCCGTAAGGAATCGCGTGACTGAGCGCCATCTTACGCAAAAATATCCGGTGCGTAAAGACGAAATACAGGACGTAATCCCGCGCTCAGGTCCGTCCCGTCTTCACCCGGGGCCGCTCAGCGTGCACCGTGTTCGCGCAAAAAACGCTGCAGGCGCTCCACACCGGCATCGAGTCGCGCCGTATCGCACGCGTAGCACCAGCGCACGAAACCCTCGCCTTCCGGGCCGAATGCACTTCCGGGCGCGAGCCCCAGCCCGACCTCGCGCACCAGCGATTTGCACAGCTCGAGGCTTTGCCCCGCCCCCGGCAACGAGAAAAACAGGTACATCGCGCCCGAAGGCGCCTTGACGTCGACGCCCGGCAAGGCGGACAGCGCCCGCACCAGATGGTCGCGGGAGGCGCGCAGCCCGGCGACCAGATCCTGTGTAAAACGCTCGCCGTGCTGTACGGCCGCGACGCCGGCCTGCTGCACGAACGACGGCGCGCACGACGTGTTGTACTCGACGAGTTTCGCGAGATCGTCCATCAGCGCGGCGGGAGCGACGATCCAGCCTAGCCGCCAACCCGTCATCAACCAGGCTTTCGAGAATGAATTGACACAAATCACGCGTTCATCGCGCGCAGCCAGATCGAGAAACGACGGCGCGCTGCCGGCACGCTCGTCCGGGCCGGCCTGATCGCCGTAGTAGAGACGCTCATAGACTTCGTCGGCGACGATCCAGATGCCGTTGCGACGACAATGTTCGAGTACCGCGCGCTGCTCTTCGCGGGTCATCACCCAGCCGGTCGGATTATTGGGCGAGTTGAGCATCAGCAGCCGGGTATCCGGCGTGAGCGCCGCGATCAGCGCTTCCAGATCGAGCGTCCAGCCCGCCGCACCATAACTGAGCGCGACGGTATGCACTTGGGCACCAAGGATCTTCGGAATTTCGACGAGATTCGGCCACAGCGGCGTCACCGCAACCACCCGGTCACCCGCCCCGACGACGAGCTGGGCTGCCAGCATTAGCGCGTTCACGCCGGCGCTCGTGACCGCGACGTGCCCGACGTCGGTGGCTCCGTGCCGCGCGCTCACGTAGTCGGCGAGCGCTGCACGCAGCGGGGCGATTCCCAGATTGTGCGTGTAGAAAGTCGCACCGGCGGCAAGCGCTTCGCTTGCCGCGTCGCGGATGAACTGCGGCGTGACGCGGTCGGATTCGCCAAACCAGAACGGCAGCACATTGTCGACACCGAAGCCGGCGTTTGCTACCTCGCGAATCTGGGAAGGCCGCAACGCGCGCACGGCGTCCCGGGCATTGGGGGAAGAAAGCTGGGGCAGATCCGCTGTGGTCATCGAGGCATTCAGGTCGGTTGGGTTGATTGATCGGAAAGCGTCAGTTTAACGGTTCGCCGGACGCCCGCGACGGCAAGCCGGCATCCGTCCCCGGCCGCGCCGTTCTCAGCGCAAGTCTTCGGCCCGTGCAGGCAACTGCCGGATCAACCCCCAAACCGCCTCTGCCGCGGGAGAGAGCGAGCGGTCGCGCCGCCGAACCAGTTCCACCGTGCGTTCCGCGCGAGGCACGAGCGGCCGCGCGACCAGCGACGAATCCGCCGGCACTGGCAACGCGAGCCACGGCAACACGCTGACGCCGATACCCGCCTCCACCAGCCCGAACACGGTCGCCGAATGCCCGAGTTCCTGCACCACGGTGGCCTTGACGTCATGCTGGGCCATCACGGCATCGATGATCGGCCGGCTGCCGGATGCATAGTCGAGCATCACGAGGCGCTGCCCCTCGAGATCCGTCCAGGCAACCTGCTGCTGCGCAGCCAGCGGATGGTCACTGCGCGACACGAGACAGAACGAATCGCTCATCAACGATTCGCTCGCGAGATCATCCGCAGAAAACGGCCCGATGATCACACCGAAATCGACCTCGCCCGACTTCACCTTGCGCACGACGTCGCTCTGTACGTCGTCGCGCAAGCCCAGCGTGATGAACGGAAACTGCTGACCGCATCCCGCTATCACCTGCGGCATCAGCCGGCAGGCGACCGTCGGGCTTGCCGCCACCACGACCCGTCCGCGCCGCTGCTCGCCCATTTCGCGGATTTCGCGCAAGGCGTCGTCGAGATCGGTCAGGAGCCTCGACACACTTGCGATCAGGTTGCCGCCGACATCGGTCAGTTGCACTTCGCGTGTCGTACGGTCGATCAGCTTCAGCCCGATTTCCGCTTCAAGCTCCCGCACGCAGCGGCTCACGGCGGATTGGGTCAACCCGATTTCATCCCCCGCGCGGCTGAAACTTTGCAGTCGCGCGACCTCGATAAAGACCCGTAATTGACGCAGCGTCACATTCATCCATCGACCTCATAAATACCAGGCTTTGATGCGCATTCTATTGTTTCTTTCGATGGAAGCCCATCGACGACTATTCGCTGCAATGCAGCAATAAAGCGCAGACGCACGCTGGGCGGGCCTGATTGCACAAGATTGGTGATTGTCCCGATTTGCGAAATGGATTTTTTGGATTCTCATACGCCCCTGGCTAGCGCCCGCGCTGGCCTGTTGCCACGGGGTTTCAAGGGGGTTGCAGGAGAAATGGCACGCTTCCTGCATAAGGGTATGCACTGGGTCGGCGCGGGTTGCCGATAGTTCATTCCAATCGCCGTGGCTTGCCCGACCCCGCCTGGCACTCGAGATCGAGTGCATCAAGAGTGCGCGGCGCGGGGCAGCGCACCGGAGTTAGCTTCGCTGAGGTGAAAACATGATGCTGTTCGACGATTTGAAAGACAACGAGTGGGCGCTGGTCGAGGCGTTGTTCTGTGCGGAGCCAGCACGGAGCGAGCGACGCGGTCGGCCTCGCGTGGAAGCGCGCGCGGTTGTCAACGCCGTCCTGTGGGTGCTGTCGACAGGCGAAGGCTGGTCCAAGCTGCCGGGCCGCTATCCGTCGCCGCCGACGTGCCGCCGCCGCTTCGACGAGTGGCAGGCCGATGGTACGCTCGCCGAAATAGTCAAGCGCCTCGGCACGAGCGGCCGGGAAATTTCGCTGCGCGGCCGGATCGGCGCGACAGCAGCGAAGCCGCCTGCACCGCCGAGCCGCGATCGTCTGCGTGGCGCATTCTGGACCAATCCGGAATCCTGGCGCGCGCCGGTGAAAATGGCCTGAGGCCGACCCCATGCCATCGGGCGCTTTCGGGCGCCCGTTGCGCATTCATCGCTTGATCTGCTTTCGTGCGCGAACGACAGGTTTGCGCCCCTGACGCTGTTTTTCCCCGGGCGGGGCAACTCGCCGACAATCAGACCGCAGCAGACTGCCGGGCCTCCACCTTTGCTGAAGGTGAGACCGACTACGTATTCAGCGCCTGACGAAACATCTCATTACCATTATTTACAGCAGGCTTTCGCTCCCAGGCATACCGTACGAGTATGCGAACAAGCCCTATCCAGGCGGCTTGACGGGAGCCCATCATGAAACCAATGTCCATGCTTCTGTGCGGCATTGTGGTTTCATCGCTTGCTGCACCGGCGCTGGCCCAGCAACGCCCGCAGGGCTGGAACTGGCGTCCGGAACATTCAGCCAGCATTGAAGCCTGGCAGCAGGATGATGCCCGCGGTCACGCATTCACACCGCCTGCGCCGCGCGGCGACCTGCGCGGCGACATCGCCAGCAATGTCCGCGAACGGCCCGAACCGCCTCGCGACGGTGGGCAGCGGCGTCGGTGAATCTACGGCCAGGGTTATCGAAGCAGAGTGACTGGACGGAGGATCGAGGCAGACTCAGCTCAGACGCGCGAGGAAAATCCCCCAGTCAAACACACGAGGCGAACAATGCCGGGAACCACTTTGAGACCGTTGCGGTCTCACCCAAGCCATAAGCACAGCGTGGCAAAGTAGTTCCGGTATGCCCGTATCTCACGATACGGGCTTTTTTTCGCGTAATGACCCCGACGCCGGCGTATTCGCCGGCTTCACAGATAGTCCGTGGCGGTGTCAGGGGCGCGCTTCGAGCGCGGTCGCACTCGCTTCGCGGACCAGAGCGACGTAGTCGTTCATCCGGTGGGCCTGCCAGTTCAGCGAACGTTCGTCGCGTTCGAGCCGCGCAAACTCTGCCCGGCCCCGCTCGGTCAACACCGCAATGTCCACCGGAGCGTGAAAGCCCGGCGCGGGTGCCACCGTACGCTGGCGGACCGTCTCCATGAGACCCAGCGCGCGAAGATATTCGAAAACACCGGGACGTCGCGCCCAGGGCACCTGGCGATATTGCGCCCGCCGCAGCGCTTCAAGTACCGCTTCATTGGAATACGTGGTCATCTCACATCTTTCTTAAAGTGCAGCCATGACACAACTTGCACGACACCTCATCATCGCGCCACCGACAAGAGGCGAAGCACCGGATCTGCCCGATGTTCCGTTTGTCACCGGGCGCTGCCTGTAGTATTCAGAACCCCCGTCAGAACGCGCTTTTTGCGTTCCCTCCACGTGCCGACGATGCAACCGGTCCCGGTGCGATGGCTGGCGCGAGGATTGTCCCGAAAGTCATACGTTACCCCATTTAAATTGATTCTATTCACTTTATTGGCGCTTTTTTTTGCCGCTTTCGTGCTAGTCCGGCGTTTGCGTCTGACGATTGTTATCGCTGGCCTGACGCTCTTCTGGTTGCTGTCGGCGGGATGGTTGACAGCGCCGCTGCTCGCCTGGGCTCAGGCCGGCATGCAGCCGGTTGCGCACGCAACTTTCTCAGGGCGCCCCGCGATCATCCTGCTCGGCAGCGGCACCGAATACGACGATGACGACCGCCTGATTCCAAAACACGATGGCTTCGCCCGAATCGAAAAAACCGCCGACCTGTACACGATCTGCACGCGTGTCGCATCCCGCTGCACGGTGATCGTGAGCGGCGGCAACCCGCAACGGCACGAAGCCGCCGAAGCAGACGTCTATCTGCCCTGGCTGCTGCGTAAGGGCGTCGCGCGACCTGACATCATTCTTGAGCACGCAAGCCGTACCACTTACGAAAATGCAAAGTACGTCACCCCTATTCTGGCCCGCGAACATTACGATTCGTTGATACTGGTCACGTCAGCTCATCATATGCGACGGGCATTGCTGGATTTCAGGCGCTTTGGCGTCACGCCGCAGCCTGTCGTGTCGAATACCCGTCGCGCCCAGACGGGCGTGTTGCCGCGCTACGCCAATCTCGTCAATGCAGAAATCGCCCTGCATGAGTTGATCGGCATTGCACAATTTCACATCTATCGGGCAATCGGCTGGTTTTGAGCGAACCGGGACCGAAGGAGTACGCGCCCCCTTCCTGAATCCACGCGCGTCGCCTCGCCGCCTTGCGCAGCAAGGCTGATGGCCACATCCGGAATATGTAACCAGATGTAACGATCCGTTAATTCTGTTACAACCTGCCTACTGGAGCGGATATTGCTGGCTAGAATGCAGTGTCTTTCCGATTGGACAGGCATTACTCGGGTCCATAAACCACTCTACGGAGGTAGCGATGAAAAAAGTGTCCCTGGCAGTCCTGGTAGCCCTTTCCGCGATGACGGGCGCGGCTTATGCGCAAACGGACAAAGGCATCACGATGAGCACCGATCCGGCCAAAGCAGCTGAATTCGAGCAACACGCACAAGACGTGCAGTCGAAGCAGCAAGCCATGGAAAGCGCGCCAGCCATGCCGCAACACAAGATGATGCACCACAAGAAGGCCGCCAAACCGATGGCCGCCAGCGAATAACGAATAGCAGGAACCACGGGTCAAGGCCCGGCGTCGCGGCATGCGCCGCGCAGGTGGAAAAGCCGAAGCCGGCGTAACCGGCTTCGGCTTTTTTATTGCCGGAGGACGGGTGACGGTATGCTAAAGTCGCGCACCGAACCATCCCCAACCCGTGCGCACCCTGGTGCGGAGGACAGAATGAGTAACATCCAGCTGGACATCGAATGGACTGAAGCGGCATCCCGCAAGATCGAAAAACTGATGCCGCGCGGCACCCAGGAAGCATTCCTTGCACTGCCGCCCGTCGAATGCCTGCCCATGGAAGGCGACGTGCTGTTTCTGGGCCCGGCAGGCAAGCAGCAACCGTTTATCGTCGCCGAACGCCAGTACCACCACGAGGGCGACGCGGACTGGACCATTATCCTGATCCTCGACGTACCGCAAGCCACGCACTAAGCCAGCCGTTCCACCCGGCGACGGATGAAGGCACGCACGCGTCCGCCTTCATTCACCCCGTGAGCGATGGGGGTGGCGGGGCCAGCAATATCCGTTCCGTGACGCCTGAACGGGCCCCGCGCTTCATCTGTCCGCCATCCGCCGTTCAGGCGATCTTCGACAGCACGCGAATTTCCGAGTGCTCGATCCAGTCCGCCACTGCCTGGCTGTAGGCCAATATATGGGCTGACTTCGCGTGTGCCGCCAGCGCCGCCTCGCTTTCCCATCGTTCGACGAAGACGAAGCGACGCGGTTCATGCAGATCCTGATGCAGATCGTATTGCAAGGCGCCCGCCTCGCTGCGCGTCGGGGCCACGATAGCTTCGAGCGCGGTGCGCAACTGCGCCTCATAACCAGGCTTCGCCACCGAGATTGCCACCACTGCAATTTCCGCCATGCCCATCTCCTTTGGAAAAGCAGCAGGATACCCGGCACGCCGCGAACACACAGAGCGCAGTGTGATGCCCCGAACACTCGTAGGGGGAAATGACCTGATAGACTGTTTGATGACCCAATCCATGGCCGAAGTCTGGCGAAGCAGGCGTTGACTTGCGCGTTGGGGACACAGGTTTGACCGCTCAGGCGATGCGGATCGTCGCCGACCCTACGCGGTATCCGCGCGCGGCTGGCAGCGCTTTGCAGCACTGCCTTGTCTACACAGCGAGCCACGATGTCCACCGTCGACGAACTGACGCTCTCCCGCCTCCTCCCCCGTATCGTGCGGGATGGCGCCGGCTGGTCGGCGAACTGGCGTTCGATCACGCTCTATAGCGTGTTCCAGCCGGTTCTGTCGATCACGCATCAGCGCATCGTCGGCTACGAGGCGCTCTTGCGCGCGACCGATCCGGCGGGCAACCCGGTGAGACCGGACACCCTCTTCGCGCAGGCCGAAGCGCACGCCAATGCGCCCATCCTGGACCGTCTGTCACGGTGTCTGCACGTCGCGAATTTCGTCGAACAGAAGATCGATACCTGCTGGCTCTTCCTCAATGCACTGCCGCAGGTCTTCGAGACACGCTGGCCGCATCGCGCTTTCATCGACGAGCTGTCCGCGCATTTCGGGCTGCCGCACGAGCGCATCGTGATCGAACTGGTGGAGCAGCCCGCCGGCGACGAAGCCGCGGTCGCGCGCACGCTCGCGGCCACGCGGCCGCGCGACTTTCTGATTGCGATCGACGACTTCGGCACCGGCTTCTCGAACTTCGACCGCGTCTGGCGTTTCCGGCCCGATATCGTGAAGCTGGACCGGTCGCTGATCGCTCGCGCCGGCAAGCGAGAGGGTGACGAGACGCTGATGACCCATCTGATTGCCATGCTGCATCAGGCAGGAACGCTCGTGCTCGCGGAAGGCGTCGAAACCGACGATGAACTGATGATCCTGATGCAGGCGGACGTCGACTTCGTGCAGGGCTTCTGGTTCGGACAGCCGCAGACTTCGGTACAGGCCGCGGGCGCCGCCGCGCCTCGCCTGATCGAATCGATGTGGCAAAAGTACGCTGCCTACGATGTCGCGAACGCGCGTTATCAGCGGCTCGGTTTCGAGAGCTTCGCGGAAGCCGTCCGCGCGGGCGCCATGGTGTTTGCCGCGACCGGCGATCTCGCGCAGGCGGCTGAACATGTGTTCCGCGTGAGCGAAGCGCGCCGCGTCTTTGTACTCGATGCGAACGGGCTCCAGCAGCGGCCGTCCGTCGCCTCGCACGATGTCGTGCCGCCGCCAGCGCGGCTCGCCCCGCTCTTTCCCGACACGCTTTGCAACTGGTCGCGACGCGCCTATTTCCGGCATGCACTGGCGGCTCCCGGACGGGTCGCGATGATGGGGCCGCACTACTCGCTGACCGAGGGCGAGGACTGTTACACGACCGCCATCGCGATCAGCGGCAAGGACGGCCTCGAAGTGTTCTGTGCCGACTTTCTACCCGACCGGTCGAGAGCCGGACCACGCTGAACGCAACCCGGGCTCCGCGCTCCACGTGGAGGCAACGGCTGGGACAACAGCTCAGTCGCTCACACGTCCACGCCCGGCCTTGATCTCACTACGCTTTGACTTGCCTTCGAGCCGGCGCATATTGGACGCGCGGGTCGGACGCGTAGCGACGCGCGCCTTGCGGGTCACGCTGACGCTCTGAATCAGTTCGTCCAGACGGGCGAGCGCCGCCGCGCGATTCATTTCCTGGGTGCGGTGCTCCTGCGCCTTGATGATGACCACGCCATCTCGCGTCAACCGATGATCGGAGAGCGCGAGCAGACGCATCTTGAGTACGTCAGGCAACGAAGATGCATGCACGTCGAAGCGAAGGTGAATGGCGCTCGACACCTTGTTGACGTTCTGCCCGCCCGCCCCTTGCGCACGCACGGCAGTCAGTTCGATTTCGTTTGGCGGGATTGGGTAACGTGAGATCATGGCGGCTTGTTGGGCGGCGAAACACAAGTTTCGCACAGACTATTGCAGGCCGCGACCGCGCCTGGTGATTCGATTCGTGCACGCAGCAAACGCACGCCGGCGACAGGCAATGTCGAGCTTGTCCCGTGCTCGCGAAGACGTGGCTGGTCGAGCCTGACAACCCTATCCACAATACCGATCGACATGAAACTACGCGCGAGCTTCCTTTTCGAGCTGGCAGTCAACCTGGTTTTACCATGGCTTGCCTATCGGCTCGCTGTTCCGCATTGGGGCGAGACGGGCGGACTGATTGCATCCGCCGTGCCGCCGCTCGTCTGGAGCGCGGTTGAGCTGGCGCGTTTCCGGCGTGTCGATGCGTTGAGCGTGATGGTGCTGCTCGGCATCGTGCTGTCGATTGCGGCGATGGCGCTTGGCGGCAGCCCTCGCATGTTGTTACTGCGCGAATCGCTCGTGTCCGGCGCCGTCGGCGTCGCGTTCCTGTTCTCCCTCGCGATGCCGCGACCGCTCGTGTTCTATCTGGCACGTGCCACCGTCGCGCGCGAAATGGCTGACGGCGCAGCGCGCATCGAAGCGTTGTGGCACGAGCGTCCCGCCTTCGTGTCCGCGCTTCGGCTGATGACCGCCGTCTGGGGCGCCGGCCTGACCGGCGAAACCGCCCTGCGCGCGTGGATGGCGATGACGTGGCCTGTCGAGCGTTTTCTCGTCGTATCGCCGTTTATCGGCTACGGCATCTATGGCGCGTTGCTGCTGTGGACGGTGTGGTACCGCAAAGGCATGCGTGATCGCGCGACAGCGGGCGGCGAAGCGACCGATGGCGTCACGGGCTGAGTCGCCCTCGCACCGCCGCGTTGCCAGCCTGCCTCGCCCCCATGCCGAGTGTCATCTCCCACGCTCCATGGCCTCGGCAATGCGTGCCGCGAGGCCGGAGTCGCGCTGCGTCGGCGTCGCGATCGCCTGCGCCAGCACTGCACGTGAGCCGATCACTTCGACACGCTCGCGCGCTCGTGTAATCGCCGTATAAACCAGTTCACGCGATAGCACGCGGCTGAACGCCGAAGGCAGCATCAGTGCAGCGTGTTCGAACTCCGAGCCTTGCGACTTGTGGACCGTCAGTGCGAACGCCGTATCGTGCGGTGGCAGCGCCGCGGGCGATACGGCCCGCAGACTGCCGTCGCCCGAACGGAAATACACGCGCAGCACACCGTCTTCGCCCGGCAGGGCAATCCCGATGTCACCATTGAAGAGTCCGAGCGCGTAGTCGTTGCGTGTAACCATCACAGGCCGGCCCGCAAACCAGCTGGCGCCGACTGCAAGCGGCACGCGCGCCACGCGGCGTATCTGCGCGGCCATCAGCGCGTTGATCTGATCGACACCGCGCAGACCCGAGCGCGTCGCACACAGAACACGAAAGCGGTTCAGCGCATCGAAAAGCGGCGCCGGCTCCGGCATGGCCGAGGCAAGCGCGACAGAGAGCGCTTCTGCATAAAGGGCAAAGCCACTCGCGAGTCTTGCGATAGTGCGATCGCCTGGAGCCGGCCCCGGGTCTTCGTAGAATGCTGCGGCGCATGGACCTCCCGGATCGGGAGTCAAGGTCGCGAGCGCGGCCTGTGGATCGCCGCGCCGGATCGCCAGCGAGAGCTGTCCGATCGGCGATTCCAGGCCAAAGCGGTAGTTGCGCTCGAGCCAGACGACGGCGTCAGCAAGTGCGGCTGGGTCGCGGCTTTGCTGCGGACTTGCGATGGCTGTGCGTTCTCCATGAGTTGCGTCGGCGAAAAGATCGTCGACAGGCGGCAGCGGGTTAAGCGTGTTCGCCTCGGCAACCGGCAGCGATGCCGCAAGCTGCGATGCGTCAATGCCCAATGCCGCTGCAATCCTTGCGGTGCCCTTCGCGCTGAATGACGGCTGCGCGCTGAGTTCGGCGAACACGGCGCCGGCTTCGACTGCCGCGAGTTGATCCTTGTCGCCGAGCAACACGAGACGCGTCTGCGGTGCGATCGCATCGAGCAGATGAGCAGCCATCGCGACGTCGATCATCGACGCTTCGTCGATCACGATCACATCGTAGGGCAACGGGTTGTCCCGGTGATGCCGGAAGCGACCGCCAGGGCCGCTCCCAAGGAGCCGGTGCAATGTGTACGAGGTCTGCGGCAGGCGGGCGACGATATCGGGCGGCAGATCGCCCGCACGGCCGAGCAGCGCTTCCTGCATGCGCTGTGCCGCCTTGCCGGTCGGTGCGGCGAGCGCGATTCGCAAGTCCGGCGCGGCATCGAGCAGACAGGCAAGGACGCCCGTCACCGTCGTCGTCTTGCCGGTTCCCGGGCCGCCGCTCACCACCGTCAACCTGCCGGATAGCGCCATCACCGCCGCCACGCGCTGCCAGTCGACTGCGGCGTCCCGAGGTGCGCCGAAATAGCGGAGCAACCGGGCGCGGAGCGCTGACGGATCGTCGGTTTCTCCACGGCCGCCGGAACCAGAGGCAGCCTCCGGGTCAACGCCGCGCGCACCGTCTCCATGAGCATGCGCGACAAGCGAGCGCGCGAGGCGCCGCTCGTAGTCGTAGTAGCGCGCAAGGTAGAGCCGTCCCTGCTGATCGACGACCAGCGGCCGGAGTGCCGCCGCTTCCGCCACACCGTCGCACGCGACGCCGCTTGCGAACAACGCTTCGCGCACCTCCTCGATGGAAGCCTCGTAGCGGTCGGCCAACACGTGCAATGGCACGCAGACGTGCCCTTCGGCGGTTGCGCGGCTGATTGCGAATGCCGCGCGCTGCGCCCAGCGCACACTCATTGCCCCGCCGCCAAGACGTTTCGTCAGGATGCCGAGTCGTCTCGCGAATCCTTCCGCAAGGGCCGTACTGAAATCCGCCGGCGTGGGAAGTGAGACTTCAATGTCGAGCGGCGCCTGGTCGAACGTACTCATGCCGCGCCTCCGTCCATCAGCGCGTCAAGCGCGAAAATCAGTGCCGCCGAAGGCAAGCGTGCATGCACGCCCGCCGCGCCTTCGACATCCCGCCACGCAGGACGCACCCCGCGCACGAACAGATACAGATAGCCGCCGATGTGCGTCTCATACGTGTAGCCGCGTACGCGCGCACGCAGATAGCGATGCAGCGCCACGATGTAAAGCAGCGCCTGAAGGTGATAGGCGTGACTGGCCATAGCGGCCTCGAGCGACGCGGCGCCGTAGTCTTCGGGTGTATCGCCAAGATGATTCGACTTCCAGTCGACCACCCAGTAGCGGCCGTCGTGCTCGACGATCATGTCGATGAACCCTTTGACGAAACCACGCAGCACGCCCGATTCCAGCGCAACGTCGGGGTACCCGTGTGCAAGCAGCAGTTCGCGCAACGCCGGGAAATCGAGCGCCGAAGCAGGAAAGAGAAATTCAAGTTCGTTGAGACGCCGCTTCGGGTTCAGCGCGGCAAGCGTCATCCCCGGCACGAGTTCGGTTGCGACGACGTCCGCCAGCAGGTTGCGCATCATCGCCGGCATCCGCTGCGCGAGTTCGGGCACCGCTTGCGCGGGGCGCTCGTGCAACGCGCGTTCGACTGCTTTCGGCCATGTCTCCCGATTGGCGAAGTCGGCCAGTTCGAACATCAGGTGCAGACATTCGCCGGCCGCTGCTCCGCGGGGGAAAGCCAGGATGTCGTCGGGCGCATGCGCCGGACGCGGCGCGACCAGGAGTGTCGGCCCGGAAACTGCTTCCGCGATCTCATCATGATCGGGACGCGCCTCTTCGACAGGCGCAGCAAACTCCTCGCTACGCGCACCCGCTGCCACCAGTCCGCTGAAACTCGCCATCCGCCATTGGTCGCGTAGCAGGCGCCGGTTCATACGCGCCTGCATGCCTGCGCTGTCGATCTGCCCGCTTTCGAGCGGCACCCTGCGCGTGACGGGAGGCAGAGCCTCGATCGACACCGGGCCACCAGCCAGTGCATGCCATCGGTCGGATAACATGCCTTCGTCGGGCGGATCGGAGAGCCAGTTGTCGAACTCATGGCCTTTGCCCGCGACCAGCCAGTTGAGCACACTGCGGCGCGACTCCTTCGTCGAACGCGACGACAGATAGACCCCGCCAACCAGATAACAGCGATAGACCGCGCGGGTCAAAGCCACGTACACGAGGCGCGCCCGTTCGGCCGCCTGTTCGCGGGCGGCATGGCGCTGGGCCCGCCCGGCTTCGTCATCGTCGTAGCCGTAATGCAGGACAGCCGCGCCTTCATCGTCGTGATACTCACGTGCATCGGGCAGGCCCGACGACGGAGGATCACGCAACGAACCGTCGTTCAGGAACGGACAGAACACGACCGCGTACTCCAGACCCTTCGACTTGTGGACGGTCACGATCTGCACCAGATTGCGGTCTGATTCAAGACGCAGTTGTGCCTCTTCGCCGCCGCCCTGGGCGCGCTGTGCGGCCAGCCAGCGCAACGTGGGTGCGATGCCCGGCTGCGTCGCGGCGCGCGCCTGGATGAGTTCGGCGAGATGGTTCACGTCAGTCAGGCGCCGCTCACCGTCTTGCGTCGAGACGAGCCGTTGGGCGACCCGAAGCTCGCGCATCAAGGTGCGCCACATTACGGCAAAACCGCGCTCGCGCCATAGCGTGCGATAGCGCGAGAAGCGCTCGACCCAGCTCATCGCGTCGCCGGCATGGGCGGGATCGTCCGCAGACGATGGCGCGTCCGTCATCTGTTCGAGCCGCCACAACGCGGCCGCGTCGAGGCCAAGCCAATCGGTGGCGAGCGCGGCGCGCAAACGGCGCAGATCGCCGGGTGTATCGACAGCGGCCAGAACGCGCTCGATCTGTTCGGCATCGAGCGTTCCGAACACGGACGCCTGAGCCAGTTCGACGCTGCCAACGCCCCAGCTTGCCAGCACGCTTTTGATCAGACTTCCCTGGCGGTGCGTCTGCACGAGCACCGCGATGTTGCCGGGCTTGAGTGGCGTATTGCCGATCGCTACCGTGCCCTCGCGCGCCCCGCGCAACAGGCGCACGATCTCCGCGGCGCAGGCATCACCGGCCTGCCGCTGCGCTTCGCGCTTCGTCAGCGCACGCTCGCCTTCCGGCAGCATCCAGATGCGAAAGTCGCCGCTCTGCCCGTGCGAATCGATGAATGGCTGGCGTTGCCGCATGCCGGCGCGAACCGGCTGATAAGCGAGCCCTTCCAGCACGAACGCTTGCGGATTTGCTTCGAAGATGCGATTGCAGGCAACGACCACCGGCTGCGTCGAGCGCTGATTGACTGCCAGCGTGTAGCGCGCGGACGCAGCGTCGCGCGCGGCGAGATAGGTATGCAGATCGGCAGCACGGAAACTGTAGATCGCCTGCTTGGGATCGCCGACAAGAAACAATGGTCCGGCCGGCGCGAAGATGCGATCGAAGATCGCAAACTGTAGCGGGTCGGTGTCCTGGAACTCGTCGATCAACGCGGCGGGATAGCGGGCGCGCAACGCGTCGGCGAGCCACGAATGAGCGGTGAGCGCTTGATACAGATTCGACAGGAGGTCATCGAACGACACCACGCGACGCGTACGCTTGCGTGCCGCGAGTTCGGCTGGCGCGGTTTCGAGCCATGTCTGCACGAGCATGAGCCAGCGGGCACGCTGTGCCGCCTCGGCCGCCACGACCGCGGCCGCCAGCTCATCTGCCAAAGCGAAGAACGGGTGTTCGGGCGGCTCGAACTTGACCTTCGTCGCTTTCTTCAGCGCGGACGCGGTCAGCTTCAATGCCGCACGCGGAGGCGGCGCATGGGCGTCGTCGCCGGCGAAATACGCGCTCCACGCCGCAATCGCCGCACTTAGTGCATCCGGCTTGTGCGACGTCTTGCTCAGGCGGTCCTGCGATTCTTCGAGCAGACTCGCAATCGCATCGCGTTCCGCACGCCAGAGCTCGCGTGCGGTGTCGAAGCGGATTTGCGTGTCGGCCGTGCCGCCGGTCTCAGCGGCATCGGTGCCGCCCCACCGAAGTTGCGCCAGCGGCTTTTTGAGGCGCCGGGCCAGTTGCTGGTCCAATGAAGCTGGCCCTGCCCCCTTCGCCACCAGCCAGGCAGCGAACGCCGGATGCGCAGCCGCTACCGGTTCGACGCGTTCGCGCCAGAAATCCGCGGCAAGCTCGAACCGCAACGACGCATCATCCGCTTCCATTTCGAACGCAAACGGCATGGCAGCCGCGAACGGCGCTTCCTGCAACGCGCGCTGGCAGAACGCGTGAATGGTGTGAATCGCCGCCTGGTCGAAAGTACGCAGCGCCCGGCGCACAAGCTTCGCTGCCGCCTCGCGATCGATGCCCCCTTCAGGCGCAAGCGTCGTTTCGAACAGCTGCGCGACGAACGGATCGCCGCCGTCGTCATCCGTCTCGATCGCCCGCTGCAATTCGGCCAGCCGCCCGCGAATCCGCTCGTGCAGTTCCGCGGTTGCCGCCTTCGTGAAGGTGACGACGAGAATCTGGTCGGCATTCAAATTCTTTTCGAGCAGCAGCCGCACGTATAGCGCGCAGATATTCCATGTCTTGCCCGTTCCTGCCGATGCCTCGATCTGGTTCACGCCGTCCAGCGGACAGGCGAACACGTCGAGTTCCCGTGTGGCTGTTGCATGCGCCCCCATCGTGCCGCTCATGATGCACTCCGCAGATGTCCGACGAGCGGCTTGAACACAATCGAAGCCAGCGCGCCGAACGGCTCGTCAAGTTTCATCTGCGTACCCCGCAATGCGATGCGAAGCGCGGAGTCGTCGGATTCGCCGCGCACGCGATCGTTGATCCAGGCGCCCTGCGCTGCCGCATCGCCATCGCTCACTTTCGCCCATGCGCTTTTTGGGAAGAAGCGCAGCGGCATCATTCGGCCCGCCCGGAACAACGCAGCGAGCGGCGCCAGTTCTTCGAGTGGCGCTGCAACCGGTGCAAGTTCGAACGTTTCGCCACTACCGTGCCACACCGTGCGCCGCGGGCCCGACGGATGCGTCGCGCAATAGACGAGGTGCGCGAGCCATGCAGAAAGATAGTCGCGCGCCGTTGGCCGTGCATAGCGAAACATCACCTGGCCGTTTTCCGTCAGCAGGTTGAGCGTACCGTGCAGTTGTAGCGGCGCTTCTTCGGCCGCGGCGCGCAACTCCGGGTCGTATGAGCCGAACAGCGGCGCACCGAACGTGTCGGGCCAGCGCGGCCGGATGTCGAGCGCGAACGGCGCGCGCTCGACGCCCGCCGCCACTTCTCGCCGCACGCTGTCCGCCAGTTGACGCAAAGCGCCAAGCTCACGGGCGCGCCAGACCGCGCCAGTCGCGCCGCCCGGCAGTTCGGGGCTCGCCTGCGCAATGCGGCGGGCACGGTCGATGGCACCCTCATCCAGATCGCGATCCAGCAATCCCGGGAGTAACCGGTCAGCGAGCGCATCGCGGCCCGCGTAGTCGAGTTCGAACGGCTCGGTGTCGAGCAATTCACCCTGCGCATTGGACAGCACGATGCCAAGCCGGTCGCGCAGCAGCGCGCGCGCCGGATGGCGCCAGAAACGGACGAAATCGTCGAACGCAACCGGCGCTATCGGTTCGGCAGGTAAAGGTTGAGCAAAGAACACCGAAGCGGGCGCGCCCTGCGGGGCGGCCAGCAAGCCGGCAAGTTCCGCGCGATCCGCATCGTATGTGAAGAGGCCCCGCTGGGCGTCGAAATAGTCCGGCGCGAACGGCTGCAATGGATGCTCGACGATGAATGCCCGCCGCGCCTCGTCGACTTCAGCCGGCGCGGCGTGGGGCCCTGCCGACGCCCGCGCCAGATGGTCGAGCAACTCGTCGACGAGCGCGGCCGGTGGCAACGGCGCGTTATCGCGGATGCTACGTCCGGTATAGGCGATCAACAGACGGTCACGAGCAGCAAGCACAAGGTCGAGGAACAGGTTGCGCTCGTCGTCGCGGCGTTGACGGTCGCCCGGTTTGCCGAACACCGCCATCAGATCGAACTCGTCCGCACGTGCGAGGCTCGGCAGCACACCATCGTCCATGCCCAGCAGACACACGACGCGATACGGCAAGCCGCGCAGGCTCGTCAGCGACGAGAACGTGACGCTCCCCCATGGCACGCCGCCGCGTGCGGGGTCATCGAGCGCTTCTGCGAGCGCCGTGCGCACCACCGCCGCCGGCAAGGCGACCTCTTCGGCGCCGGCACGCATCGCTTCGCTCATGGCGTCGAGCGCGTCGCGCACGTCGGCCAGCGAATCCGCAAACTCGACCCCTGCGTCGAAGCACCGGCCGAGCGTTTCGAGCAATAGCTGGCTCCATTCGACCGGCGTGTGCTGCGCTTCGCAAAGACGCGCGAAGGCATCGATATCGTCGACGAAACTCGAAAGCCGGCCGAGCAGCTCCGCGTCCGAGCCATCGGCGCCTTCGACGGGCAGCCACGCATCGACAGGTTCGCCGCCGTCCGGCATCGCATAGCCGAGAAAGAGCCGCGTGAGGGCATCGGCAAATGTATGACGCGCGACCGGCACCGCTTCATGTTCCGGCTCGACGGGCGCGAGCCCGCGCCGCGCGCCCGCGGCCGCCAGCCACTCCTGCGCGGCTTCGAGCGCAGGCGCATCGATACCGTAGCGCGCCGCGATCGCATCCACACGCAGCCATTCGATCAGGTCCGGTGCACCCACGCTACGCTCAGGCAACGCGAGCCAATCGAGCAGGACGCGCGCGACGGGATTGGCCTGCGACGGCGGCAGGCCGGTGATGCGATAGGGAATGCGCCGCGTGTCGCCAGCGGGCGCCGTGCCGAACACCGCATCGATCAGCGGGCCGGCCGCGCCGAGATCCGGGAACGCGACGAGCACATCGGACGGTTGAAGGTCGTCGAACTCGTCGAACCAGCCGAGCAGACGATCATGCAGCACTTCGAGCTGGCGCGACAGGTTATGACAGACATGAACCTCGATCCCCTGCTCGACAGGCGGCTCGCCTTCCTGCTCGTCCTGCAGATCGAGGATTGCGTTCTGCACGCTGGCAAGCCAGCTCGGCGCAGGGTTATCGATGTAATACGAGGCTTCGCTCGACGCCGCGCTCTCGGTCAGTTCGTGCAACATGAGCAACTGCGCCTGCGTCTGCCTGCCCCATTCCGCCAGCAACGGATGGCCGACTTCCTGGTAGTCGAGTTGTCCGGCTGCGTCGAGCGCCTCGACCCGGCCTTCGCTGACGATGTCGAACCAGAATTCGCGACAAGGGTTCATCACATAGAGACGCACATCGACCCAGCGCGACAGTTCGCGCAGCAGTGCGACGTGCAGCGGCGGCATCGTCGGCAGCGCGAACACGCTGACCGCCTCGGGCCAGTTCGCCCGCGCCACCGTATCGAGATCGAGCGTGCGCACTTCGTCGAGAAACCGGTAGGCAGGCGGCGTTGCGGCGGCAAGCGATCGCGCATCTCCCCCAACCTCCGCCAGCAGCGCGCGCCACAGCGCGGCTTGCCATTGTTCGTCTTCGCGCGTGACCTCGGTGCCGCCAGTAAGTCCTGGGCCCTTGTCGCTTGCCGTACCCGGCCCACCCGACACGCCGGCGAAGATCGAGCCGCCCGACTGCCATTGCGTCAGCCACTCCGGGCGATACGTCAGATAGTGATCCAGCACGGTGGCCACACGCCGCGAGAGTTCGTAGCGCATCGGCGCATCGGCGGCGTCGAGGTAGCTGCGCAAGCGGGGCGACGCGTTCCAGGGCGCGCCCTCACCCTCCTCGCCCAGCAGCCGGTAGCAGCGCCACACCAGCCGGTCCGGCGCGAAAGGCGAATGCACGGGCACCGGAATCACGCCGCCAATCTGTGCCCACAGCCATTGCGCGAGATAACGAAAGTTGACATTGGCACATACGCCATGGCGCCTCGCGATATCGAGTTCAAGCCGGCGCCGCACGGCCGCACTCGGGACGATGACAGGCTGCGCAGTCCATGGGTCGGACGGCGCGGCGGACAGATCGTCGAGCAGTGCGGAAACGAGAATCTCGTACCGGTTCGAATAGAAGAGCTGGAGCATGGTGCCTATGGAAACGGCGGCGCCTCGTCAAACCCGGGCCGCAAACGACGTTGAGGCGACAGCATAGCAAAGGCATCGACGGCACAGAACCTGGCCAGACGGACGAGGTCAGAACACGGTCAAAATCAGTTAGACTCGACGCAGCTTGAGCCTGTCCCTCAATCGCTTTTTTCGCCAACGGACCCAGGAAAAACCCAGGCAGCCGATGCGCTATTCGGTCGAAATTAAAAAGTTTCTGTATAGCCAGTACTTTTATGGCGGACTGCGTATCGCGGTCGGCGTATCGTTGCCGGCCGTCCTCTGTCTCATCGTGTTCCATAACCGTGAGCTGGGGTTCACGATCGCGACGGGCGCACTCGGCGCCTGTGTGGTCGACATGCCAGGGCCACTCAAGTACAAGCACAACGAGATGCTTGCCTGCAGTGTGATCGGCTTTCTGTCGGCGCTTGCCACGGGGCTCGCCACGGTCAATGCGGTCGCCCTCTGGTGTACTGTCGTGCCGCTCACGTTCGTGCTCTCGCTGATCGTCGTGTACGGCAACCGCTGGCCGCAGATCAGCTTCGCGACGCTCTTCATGATGATCATGACGCTTGAAGAGCATTTCACGCCGCTGCAGGCGCTCCAGAACGCGTCGTGGATCCTGCTGGGCGGGCTCTGGTACACCTACTGGGCAACCATCGTAAGCCGCTGGCAGATGCACCGCATCGAACAGCAGGCGCTCGCCGAAAGCGTATTCGCCTGCGCAGACTACCTGGCCTCGCGCGCGGACTTCTACGATCTCGACAATGACCTCGACGAGTGCTATCGCAACCTGGTCGCAAGGCAGATCGCCGCAGTAGAACGTCAGGACGCCGCACGCGACATCGTGCTGCGCAACCTGCCCAAGCTCAAGAGCGGCAAGCTGGACGGGCGCCGCGCGGCACTTTTCAATCTGTTCATCAATACGGTCGATCTGCACGAGCTGTTTGTCGGCTCCCACACGGACTATCCACTCGTGCGCACTACGTTCGGTGCCTCGGACCTGCTGGTTTTCTATCGCGACCTGATGCGCAAGGCCGCAGCGGACCTCGAAGACATCGGCCTCGCGGTGTTGCAAAACCGTCCGCCGCGCGCCCGCGTGAACCTGAAGGCCGAGCTGCGCGCGATCGAATACGAGATCGAGTTGATGCGCAAGAACGATCTGCCAAAGAAGAACCCGGAAGCCTACGCGGCGGTGTCCGCCACCTTCCGGCGCGTATGGAGTTCGACGCGCCTCATCGACAAGATGCGCAAAAGCCTCTCCAGCGAGGCGGACGTGACGGAAACCGAACTGCGCCTCGACCAGGCGCTGTCGCGTTTCATCTCGAGCCGCCGTGTGCCGTACCGACAGATTTTCTCGAATCTGACGATGGCCTCGCCGAGCTTTCGCCACGCACTGCGCGTAACGATCGCCGTGGCCGTCGGTTTCTGGCTCGGGCGCCTGCTGCCGCTGACGAACGCCTACTGGATCGTAATGACAACCGTCATCATCCTGAAACCCGGCTATTCGCTGACCAAGCAGCGTAACGGGCAGCGGATCGTCGGCACGACGATCGGCTGCGCAGCCAGTATCGCGCTGATCGTCTTCGTCAAGGAGCCGCACGTCCTGCTCGTCGTGATGTTCGCGTCGATGGTGATGAGCTACAGCCTGCTGCTGTTCAACTACACGGCAAGTGTCGTATTTACTTCATCGTACGTGCTGCTGATGTTCCATCTGCTTGCGCCGGGCAACCTGCACATCATCGGCGAGCGCGCGATCGATACGGTGGTCGGTTGCGCCATCGCGATCGCGGCCAGCCACCTGTTCCCGTACTGGGAATACCGGCTGATGGGCAAGCTCGTCAATGACATGATCGCAGCCACCCGGCAGTATCTGGAAGCCAGCTGGTGGTGGAGCGGCCAGCCTGCTTCCGCCAGCGCAGCCATCCCGCCCGACGCCGTGACTGAAGCCGGCGCGCTGGCGCCGATGGTCGCACTGGCAGAAGCGACGTTGAATGGAGGCGGCGGCACAGCGATGCTCGATCAGGTCGCAGCGGGCGACGCAGGATCCGCCGTCGCCCCGGTGTCCGCGAGGACAGCCCCGGCCACTGCAGCCACGCCCGCGGCCACGGCTGCCGCCAGCGCGCTCGACCGCGACTACCGCTATCGTCTCGCGCGCAAGAATGTTCACGTGGCGTTTGCGAATCTCGGACAAGCCTTCCAGCGGATGATGCTCGAACCGAAATCCGTGCAGAAGTTCGTGCCCGAACTCAACGACCTGCTGGTGCGCAGTCACGTGCTCGCGTCGCAGATCACGGCGGCCGCGCCGTTACTGCGCACGTCTGCGCAACTGCATGACAGCGTGTCGCTGCAGCCGCAGCAACGGGCATTGACCGTCGTTCGCGAGAACCTGACCGAGGCGGAGGCCGGCACGCCTCCGCCGCACGACCAGTCCGAGGTCACGAAGCTGCTGACACGCGAACTCGACGCGATGGTCATTGCAGCAGAGCAGTCGCCAGGCTATTCCGCGGACTCGGTTCACGAACTGAAACTGCTTGCGCACCAATGCAAACAAATGGTCGTGGCGTCGTACCTGATCCGCAAGGACGCGAGCGTCATCCGTCTGCCCGAAGACTAGAAATCTGAAAGGCAGGCGATTATTGACCAGCGCGTGGGCCCGTACGTCATTGCGACGCGCCGGTTCCCCCTGCCGGACCGGTGGTCGTCGACACCGACGCCGCGGCGGGGGCCGGCGTGTTCTGTTCATCGAAATCGCGCTTTTCCCTGATCGCGTTATAGAACAGCGTCGCGATCACCAGCATCACCGCGACCACAATGAAGACAGCAATGCCAAAGGTCGGGTTCTTCTTGCGCGGATCGTTCATGGAGAGCACCCAGTACTCGGGATTTATTGGATAAAGCCGGCATTCTACGCCCGCATGCCTTGCACTCTCCTTGCGCCCTTTTCGCATCCGCGCTGCACAGAGGCACAGTCCTGATCGCGTCGCCCTGTCGCAACGATACCCGGTAGCCGGCAATCGTCAGCGTTGCATCAGGTGGCTATCGCCGGCCGCACCGGCAACGCCGTCGAATATTTGATCTGCTCCATCGCGAAACTGGAACTGACGTCATAAAGCGGCACCGCCCGGATCAGCAGTTTGTAGACGCGGTCATAGTCGTCGATACCCGAGACGACTACGCGCAACAGATAATCGGTCTCACCGCTCATTCTGTACACCTCGACCACCTCCGGAATGCCCTGTACGGCCTGCGTGAACTCCTGCGCCCACGCTTCCGTATGCTGGTTCGTGCGCACCGCGACGAACACCGTCGTCCCCACTCCCAGCTTGCGCGGATCGCATAGCGCCACCTGCGCCCGGATCACGCCCGCATCCTTGAGACGCTGTACCCGTTTCCAGCACGGCGTCTGCGACAGGTTCACCCGTTGCGCCAGCTCGGCGATCGGCATCGTCGCATCTTCCTGAAGCAGTTCCAGCAGCTTCCGATCGATGAGGTCCATTCCCATGAGGCCACCCCAATAGAAAATTATTCTACTTTTCAGGTTTCTCAGGAAATTATATGGAAACTCTTTCTCCATGCAAACCGGTATAAATAACGTTGTCCGATCACTACAGAACAAAGAGTCCAACACCCCATGAACTACGCCGCCAACCTGTTCGCTCTCGACCGTGCCGCCTCCGTTCGATCTTCCGGTGGCGACGCCTGTCTGCTTTCGCAGCCATCTGACGGATTCGGTCAGCCCACCGCACTGGAACGCCTGTGCCGCACGCTCGACCTGGCTTTCGATCGGTCCGCGCAAGCCGACGAACCATCGCATCAGCCGGCCTTCACACGCAGCGTCCGCGCGGCGCTGGCCGAGGCCGCCGCGGACGCCGCACTGCTCACGTCTGCCCAGCGCGAAGGGGCTGCCGATTCGTACCGCCGTCACCTGCTCGCGGCCGATCCGCTTGGCCGCTACGCCGTCGCGGCGCTCGTCTGGATGCCCGGACAGGCGAGCCGCGTCCACGCGCATCACACGTGGTGCGGTTACGCGGTGATCGATGGCACGCTCACGGAAAATATCTACGGCTGGATCGCGGCGGATCAGTGCGCGAGCGAAGTACGCACGCATCCTCGCTCGCGCGGTGCGGTTTCGTTCACGCGCGCCGGCTACACCGGCATTCACCGGCTTGGCAACGCGAGCGACGTGCCCGCCATTTCGCTGCATCTGTACGGCGTGCCGGGCACGCAACTCGCGACGCATGTGAACGACTTCGTGCGCCTCGCAGACCAGCGAGTCAGCGCATAAGCAACGCCGGTCGCACGATTTCGTCCAGCTTGCTAGCTTCTGCCCGGCTCGCCGGCGGTGGGGATCTGCGGTGCGACCGGCGCGGTTTCCCCCGTCGATGGCGGCGCCGGACGCGGCGCGTGCGACACGTCGCGCGCGGCCGGCGCGACAGTCTGCGCCGGCGACGCGGAACCGCCCGCGGCCTGAGATCGCGCAGCCATGCGCGCCTCTACATCATCCTCTGCCACCTCCAGACCTTCGCTGTCCGCCACCGACGTATAGACACGCATCTGCGGCACCGGAATCTCGATGCCCGCCTCGTCCATCTTGCGCTTGAGCCGAAGGTTGAAGGCCCGCGCGACGCTCCACTGCTGCAGCGGCCGCGTCTTGATCTGCCCTTTGACGACCATCCAGTTCGGGTCGAAACGGTCGAGCCCCCACACTTCCACCGACCCCAGCATTTCGCGCCGGTAGCGGAAGTCGGCCATCAGGTCAGCGCCCACTTCGCGGATCAGGCGCGTCACATGGTCGACGTCCGCCGAGAACGGCACGCGCACTTCGAACACCGCATACGCGAAATCGCGCGACAGGTTCTTCACGATCTTGATCTGCGAGAACGGGATCGCGTGAATCGCACCCTGCCCGTCCCGCAGACGCACGGTGCGGATCGTCAGGTGCTCGACGGTGCCCGCGTGTCCGCCATCGACGTCGATCCAGTCACCGACCGAAATGGTGTCTTCGATGATGATGAAGAGGCCGGTGATCAGGTCAGTCACGAGCGACTGCGCGCCGAAGCCGATCGCAAGGCCGATCACACCCGCGCCAGCGAGCAGCGGCGTCACGTTGATGCCGAGATTCGCTGCCGTCACGATCCCCGCGATCGTCAGGATCGTCACGAGCAAGGCGTTACGGATGAGCGGCAGCATCGTCCGCGCGCGCATGCTGGGATTGCGACCCTTTATGCGTGGGCCGGTCGGATTCAGCGCTTCGAGAATCGCCGTGTCGACGAGAATCCAGACAAGCCATGCGAGGAACACCGTCGCGATGATCGCCGTCACTGCGTGCGCGATACCGCGCGCGGTCACGCTTTCCTCGAAAGCCTGCGCCAGCGAGATATCCCAGAGCCGCGCCGCAAACTCGAAGAACGCCAGCCAGATGAACAGCACCAGCAACGTGCCGACGAACCGCTGCAGCCGTGTGACGTAAGGCGAGCGCCGGCGCCGCCGGGCATCGCCGGGGCGCGTCACGCGAAACACGATCGCGCTCAGGAAGAAAGCCAGCACCAGCAGCAGCGCGGTGACGACCGAAATCTGCAGCACGTTCTCGCTCGCGCCGATGCCCGCTATCGTCGCGATGACCGAGACCGTCGCGAGCATCAGCATCGGCATATGCCAGAGGGAGGCGAGGACATCGAACGCGTCGGTCGCGGCCTTGTGGCCGTGCCGCTGCTCGTACGAACGATTGCGGATCAGATGCGCAATCGGGCGGCGGAATGCCAGCGCGAAATAGCCGGTCAGGAGTGCTGCGGACATGTTCGCGACCGTCGAGACCAGCCCCGCGAGATTCGAGCCGAGTTGATGCGCGACATCGTAATTCACCGCGGCGTCGCCCAACGCGCTGCATATGCCGATCACGAACAGCAGCCGGCGGCCGCGCACGAGCAGCAGCCTCACGGCAACGCGCCGATGTCCTGAGCCGAACAGCGAAAACATGATGAGGCAGATCGCCGAAAACACCGCACCGGCGACGATCGCATAGGCGATCACCGTGCCCAGGGTACGGCCCAGGGCATCCGGCATCGCGCGGGCGAACAGCAACGCGGCGACGAAAGCGACAATCCAGGGGCCAACGCGCCGCAGCGCGAAAATCAGCAGTTCGCGCGTGGTCGGATTGGGGTCCAGTTCGTAGACGATGCCAAAGCGGGCATACAGCCGGCGCTGCAGGTAGATCAGCCCCGCGGCGCAGGCGCCCCAGCCAGCCAGCATCGCAAACATGTCAAGCAGCACGCGGCCGAGCGACTCGTGCCCCTGACTCGTGACGATCGTATACAACTCGTTGCCCGCCGCGTTGAAGCGTCCAGACCAGTAGCGCAGCGGCGTGCGACCGTTGTTGACGTCGGCCTCGACCGACGCGATCCCCGATGCGATCGCGCCCAGCAGGCCAGAACCTGGCTGCGCGGGCGCGGCGGGTCCGACGGTTCGCGAAACATCGCGCAACTTTCTCAGCTGGGCGACCAGCGCGGCGCGCTGATGGTCGTTATCGAGGGTCGCGATGACGTCGTCGAGCGAATGCGTCAGCTCAGCCTGGCTGGCCGGCGACGGCGCCGATGCCGCTTCCGCCGCCGATGCCGCAGCGGCGCTGGAGGCTGACGACACGGTCGCGCTATTGATCAGGCTCTGCAGAGCAGGAATCACAGGCGTGCCGGCCGCACGCGCGAGCCCGGGCGACAGGCCAAGACAGACGGCGCAGACCACCACGGCCAGCCACGCGCCGGCAGTCCATGCGAACCACCCGGACCACCCCGCCCCCTCACCCCGCCGGACGAGCGAAGATACCGCGCGTGCGAAAGCGCGATGGCGACGGGGGGACTGATATGCGGCGCGAACAGCCGGCGGTGCGCCAGCAGACGGCGCGGCCCCGGATTCACGCCGCGACGGGCATGACTTCATTGGAATCGGATTCGGAGACAAAACGGGACACGCCAGTGTAGCCGCAGTTGCGGGCAAGACGCGTTCGCATGCGTAACCGAATGTTAGGACGCTTGCGGTACGGGCGGACACGACGAACCCGCCTGCGCCGCCTTTCGACCTCTCACACGCGCAGGAATATCACGCCTGCGCGCACCATCAAGGTCAGCCGTCAGTAAGCGACCGTCGCGATCTGCCGGACAAAGCGGCCTTGCTCCAGTTCATCGACGAACGCAATCGCGTAGTCTTCGGCGGAGATGCGGCTGTTGCCGCCGGCGTCCGTGATCAGTGCGTTCGCGCCCGTGCGGAACGTGCCGGTGCGCTCTCCGGGAGCGATCAGCGCGGCCGGCGCGAAAAAAGTCCAGTCGAGGTCGGTCACGGTGCGGTAGTACGCGAGCGCGTCGCGATGGGCGAGCGCCACGGGCTTGTAGGCATCCGGGAAGCCCTCTGTGTCGACCAGCTGCTTGCCAGGCGCAACTTCGAGCGAACCTGCACCGCCGACCACCACGAGGCGCTTCAATCCGGCGCGGCGCACCCCTTCGACCAGCGCCTTCGACGCCGCCACGACGGCCCCAACCTCCCCTTGCGGCGGAGCATAGGCACTCGCCACGACATCATGACCGCGCACCGCATCGGCGACGCTGGCTGCGTCGAGCACATCGGCCCTTGCCGCCGTGAGGTTCGGGATATCCGCGCTTACGCGCTCAGGATTGCGCGACAGCGCCGTCACCTGATGCCCGCGGCGCGCTGCCTCCGCCGCGATGCGCGAACCGATCATTCCGGTGGCGCCTAACAATGCGATTTTCAGTGTCTTGTTCATTTCAGTACTCCCATGGAATGCATATATGTAACCATATCGATTACATATATGCCGGAAAAAAGAGGGGCTAAGCCCCCGGTTCAACTCCAGCGCATGTTCCAGCGAAGTTTCCGCTGAAACAGACGCCGGCCTGTCTGCTTCGTCGCTTCAGGTCACGACAGATCAATCCCGCGCACTTCAGGCACGCACACGCTTTTTTCGCTCGCGCTGCCGCTCCACCCGCTCGACATCGGCGATGGCATCCGCCACCGTGCGCGAAGCGAGCGAGGCCTCCATCGCCTGCTGCGCGTCGTCAATGATGCCGCGCAGCACTTCCTGAATATTCCGCCCGACCATACACGCCGGATTCGGCTCCTCCCGATGCATCGCGAAGAGTTGTGCATCTTCGACCGCGTGATAGACCTCCAGCAGCGTGATGTCGTCCGGCGCGCGCACAAGCAGCGCGCCGCCGCCCGCGCCAAGCTGCGAAGTGGTGAGCCCCGCCTCGGACAGCATGGCGAGCAGACGCCGGATCAACACGGGATTCGTATTCACGCTGCCCGCGATCATCTCCGACGAGAGCGGTACACCGTCCTGCTGCGACAACAGCGCGAGCACATGAACGGCAAACGCAAACCGGCTACTCGTGTTCACAGCGAATCCGCCCGGCGGCAATGTGTAACCATAGTAATTACATTTAATGACAGCGTCAAATCGTTCTCACTTGTCCATCTGCTTCTGGGCGTCACTCGTATCGGCCGACGTCGCGCCGGAAGTCGAAGCCGCGGTCGACGTGGAAGCCGCTGTGCTCTGTCCCGACCATTGTTGCAGCTTACGCCCGGCCGTCTGGAGACCAGCGCCGGTCATCGATGCAGCGCGGTCGATCGCTGCGTTCGTCGCGCTGGCCGCGCCCTGGAAATTGCTCTGGGCAGACGAAGCCAGTGCGGCAGGATCGATCTTGATCGACGGCGCCGAGGCGGCCGAATCAAGGTTCTGTTCGGCCGCCGAACGCGTTGCATCGACCTGCTGGCCAACGTAGCTCGCGGCCTGATCGAGCTTCTGGCCCGCGACCTGGGCGGCGTCGTTGAGTTTGCTGTCGGCCTGTCCCGCCGACGCGTCGTTTTTCTGGCATGCGGCGAGCGCAGCCAGCAACGCAAAGGCAAAGGCCGTCCGGCGAATCACGGGATGGCAGGTGATGGAGGTCATCGTCGAGGGAGAGCCGCGTCGAGCGGCTTATGCATGCGAAAACGCCTCAATGATACGCCGTTGCGCTCGACGACTTCATCGCCGAGCACCTGGAAACCCGCCCGCGCGAAACAGTGTGCGGCGCACAGGCTCACGTCGGCTGTGAGCACCGCTGCGCCTGCAAGCCGCGCTGCAAATACGTCGGCTTCGTCTGCCGCCGACGCCCACGCGAGGCGCGCCGCCGTGTCGTAACAGGCGAGCGTCAGTTGCATGACCCCATCGCGAAACAGGGCGGCGAGCGCTGCTGCATCGCCCTTTTCGAACGTGCGCCATTCGATCTGTGTCATGCCCCAACCGGTCGCTGTTCTGTCAAACACAGTGGAGTAGACTGCGTGAACGTTCGATGTGTTCCACCTTTGACTGGAGGCATGCGATGGCAGCAAAGAAAATCCTGTTCCTGACCGGCGACTTCGCCGAGGATTACGAAACGATGGTGCCGTTTCAGGCACTACAGGCGATCGGCCATGTGGTCGACGCCGTCTGTCCGGGCAAGAAGGCCGGCGACCGTGTGAAGACCGCGATTCACGACTTCGAAGGCGATCAGACCTACACCGAGAAGCCCGGCCACCAGTTCGCGCTGAACGCGTCGTTCGACGACGTCGACCCGACCCAGTACGACGCCCTCGCGATTGCGGGTGGACGCGCGCCTGAATACCTGCGTCTCAACCAGAAAGTGATCGACATCGTCCGCCAGTTTGCGGAAGCGAACAAACCGATTGCGGCAGTCTGCCATGCGGCACAACTGCTCGCGGCCGCCGACGTGATCCGCGGCAAGCGGATCTCCGCCTACCCCGCCTGCGCGCCGGAAGTCAAACTGGCGGGCGGCGAATACGCGGACATTCCCATCGATGCCGCCATTACCGACGCGCCGTTCGTGACAGCGCCCGCGTGGCCGGCCCACCCGGAATGGATTCGCCAGTTCCTCGTGCTGCTCGGCACCCGCATCGAGCTGTAACGCCGCATCGTCCGGGCTGCGCGCATCGCAGCCCGCGACTCCCCTCCCGTTGTCAATCACGCCTTTACCAGGGCCCGGGTCTATAGGGCTCAACCAGGCTCCGGCCGGGTTCTCACGGCCGGGCCTCCCCGGATCCGACGACGTCGAGCAGATCGCGCGGTGCGATCCTCGAGGCCGCTTCGGGCAACGACACGTAAAACGTCGTTCCCACGCCTTCCCTCGATTCCGCCCACACGCGGCCACCGTGCCGTTCCACGACACGGCGCACCAGCGCCAGTCCAATCCCCTCGCCAGGCGCGACGTTGCCGTGCAACCGCTGAAAAGCGCTGAAAAGCCGCGGCAGAGCAATCTCCGGAATCCCGAGCCCGTTGTCCCTCACGTAGAAAATGCGCAGCGAACGCACACCCGGCGGTGCAGGCGTCGTGCCGATCTCCACCCACCCTTCGCGTGACGGGCTCAGATAGTTGACCGCGTTGCCGATCAGGTTGGCAAACACCTGCTCGAGCGCGATCGGGTCCCCCCAAACCGGCGGCAAATCGTGCACGACAACCCGGGCGCCGCGTGCACGGATCGACATCTGCATCGCGTCTATCACGCGCTGCACGATGTCGGCCACCTCGACCTGCTGCTGCCTGTACTCGACCCGCCCGACGCGCGACAGGCGCAACAACGCGTCAATGATGTGCGATGCACGCAGCACCGCGGTCTGCAGATAACGCAGCGCCTCACGGATGTCTTCGTCGATCAGGTGCTCGATGCGCGCGCGTTGCGCGTCTGTCAACGAAGACTCGCGCACGGCTCGACGCAGGTCGTCGCACGCGTGAATCAGTTCCTTTGAGAAGCCCTGCAGGTTGACAAGCGGCGAGCGCAGATCGTGCGACACGCTATAGACGAACATCTCGTTTTCCTGCGTCTGCTGGCGCAGGGTTTCGTTGATGCGGGCGAGCTCACCAGCACGCCGGGCAAGATCGGTCTGGAAGCGGGCCTTCAGCCGTTCGGCCTCGAGCAGACGCCGACTGGTGTCGTGCAGAGTCAGGTCGAGCCGCGCAATTTCGTCGGTACCGGGCAGCGGTTCAGCAAGTGGCTCGTTCTGCGCGAGCCGGCGCGCGCTCTCCGACAGTAACGCCAGCCGGCCGCGCACACCGCGCGCAAACAGGCCGAACGCCACGGCGACAAACACGATGGAGCCGATCACCGCCGCCACGACCAGCATTTGCTGACGCCCACGGGCCGTTTCGGCCGCATTCATCCGCTCTTCGTCGAGGCGACGTTCTTCCGACTGGAAGGCGGCAATCTGGGTTCGCACGCGATCGAGCACATCATTGGACTTCGGATCGCGAAAACGGTCCAGCACATCGCGTCGGCGCCCCGCACCCAGCAGATCCTGGACCGCGTCGGACCAGCGCCGGTAAGCCTGCACCGCCTGACGGATCTGCACGGCACGCTCGACCTGCGACGGGTTATCGGCAACCAGTTCGGCCAGACGGTCGATGCGCCGGTCGAGGTCCATCCACAGCGCAATCGGGGCCGCGCCGCCAGGTTCGCCCGACATCACGTCACCGCGCAGGCGCACCGACTCGAGCTGCACCGGCTGGAGAATCGCCGTGGTCTGGCGCAGCAGATCCTGACTATGCAGCGCCCAACGCTGTGCCTCCATTGCGTCGGCCTGCGCCTTGATGATGCCCATCAATAGCGCAAGCTCGAACACAGCGGGAATCGCAATCAGCAACAGCCCTTTGGTGGTCAGTTTCATGCGCGCGCGAAAAGTCCGGACACGACGGACGCCGCCCTGGGACGCACATTATGTCGGCGTTTCGGACGGAAGACAAAGGCCGCTCGGCCTGCTTTCAGCAAGCCTTCCGGCATCTTCGCAGTATCGGGACCGGGCGCCGCATGCACCGAAAGCGCGATCGTCAACGGCCGCTGTTATCGATTCGAAACTACGTGTAAGCAAGATCGAATATGTCGCCCACTATTGGTCCGCAAAAATCCCACCTTTGATGCAGACGCACCGCTATCGTGCATACCAGACAGGAACAAGGACTTCCAAAAAGTTGCACGCAAGCCCAGATAACCCAATCCAGTGCGATTTAGCACCTCCGACAGACGTTTCGCCCCGATTTGGCCCGCTTCTTGCGTTCCATGCCCGCTTTTTGCGCACAGCAGGATTTCAGGATGGAAAGTTTAAAGACCGGAACCGATACGCTCTTTCTGCTACTCGGCGCCGCAATGGTGCTTGCGATGCACGCGGGCTTCGCGTTTCTCGAGCTCGGGACGGTCCGCAAGAAGAATCAGGTCAACGCGCTCGTCAAGATTCTGGTCGACTTTTCGGTCTCGACGATCGCCTATTTCTTCATCGGCTATACGATCGCTTACGGCGTGCAGTTCTTCGATCCCGCCGATGTGCTCGCGGCCCACAACGGCTACGCGCTGGTGCGCTTTTTCTTCCTGTTGACATTCGCCGCGGCGATTCCGGCGATCGTGTCAGGCGGGATTGCCGAGCGCTCGAAGTTCAATCCGCAGCTGTTCGCGACGTTCGTGCTGGTCGGCTTCGTCTATCCGTTCTTCGAAGGCATCGTGTGGAATAACCGGTTCGGCGTGCAGGCGTGGATTAGCCAGACGTTCGGCGCGCCCTTTCACGATTTCGCCGGCTCCGTCGTGGTGCATGCGTTCGGCGGGTGGATCGCGCTACCGGCCGTACTGCTGCTCGGCGCGCGTCATGGCCGCTATCAGCGTGACGGCCGAATCGCCGCCCATCCGCCCTCCAACATCCCGTTCCTTGCGCTCGGGGCGTGGGTACTGACGGTCGGCTGGTTCGGCTTCAACGTGATGAGCGCGCAGACGATCGACAAGATCAGCGGCCTCGTGGCCGTCAATTCGCTGATGGCGATGGTCGGCGGCACGCTGACCGCCTGGCTCGCGGGACGCAACGACCCCGGCTTCACGTACAACGGGCCGCTTGCCGGACTCGTCGCCGTCTGCGCCGGCTCGGACGTCATGCACCCGCTTGGGGCCCTTGTGACGGGTGGTATCGCGGGCGCGCTGTTCGTCTATATGTTCACCTGCGTCCAGAACCGCTGGCGCATCGACGACGTTCTCGGCGTGTGGCCGCTGCACGGTCTGTGCGGCGCATGGGGCGGCATCGCCGCCGGGATCTTCGGACTGCACGCGCTGGGTGGACTTGGCGGCGTCTCTCCCGGCGCGCAGATCGTCGGCACGCTGGGCGGCATCGTGATCGCGACGGCCGGCGGCGGTGTCGTGTACGGCCTGATCCGCGCGACCGTCGGCCTGCGGCTCGATCAGGAAGACGAGTTCAACGGAGCCGATCTGTCGATTCACCAGATCACGTCGATGCCGGAGCGCGAAAGCGTCGGCTGAAGCCTGGGGTGCGACATCGCGCAATACCGGGCGACCCGCACGCCGGTGCGGCCGCACGGAACTCAGGTGGCCGCGCGATGAAAGCGATGCAGCAGCGAAAAGCGTTTCACCTTGCGCTGCGCGGGTTCATCGGCGCCGAGCATGCCGAATTCAATCGGGCAGCGCGTATAAAACACGTGGACGTTTTCGCGCTGGATCGCATCGAACATCAATTGGGCCTCGATCTCGGTGACTGCGAAAATCACCTGCAGCGGCTGGTCAGTCAGCTCGAAGAAGCGCGCGGCGTGATGGACGCCCGCGTGACTGACGCCTTCGGTGGCCGTGATGACCGTCGAGCCGTGGATGCCAACCTGCTTCGCCTTCGCCAGCAGCCATTCGACCACGGACTGACGCCCATGCCTGCGGTTCTGCTCGGTGTAAAACGTGAGTTGGTAGCCTTTCATAACGGCCTCCAGCGGGAGCCGGTTGTGCAAATGCCTGACAGGCCGCGCCGTATCGGAGACGCCTGAAGCTTCATTCTAGTTCACCGCCATCCATCCCATGGTGCAACACGGAGCCGGCCTGCGCTATCGCTGCGGACGACTGCCGGTGATAGACTCCCGGCCGGAGATGGCATTCTCCGTTGTCCTTGAACCGCCGTCGTGGCTGATGATGCCTGCCCTCGCCCGGGAAACCGCGCAAGGCAGCTTCGCGCCTGCGCAACCCGGTTTATCGACCTCCGCCAAGGACTCTAACAACGATGTATCTGTCTATCTTTGCCGTCGGAATCGGCGGCGCGCTTGGTTCGCTGCTGCGCTGGGTTCTCGGTGTACGTCTGAACAGCGTATTTCCGCTTCTGCCATTCGGCACGCTCGCGTCGAACATCATCGCGGGTTACATCATCGGCGTCGCGATCGCAGGGTTCGCGCGCTATCCGGGTATCTCCCCCGAATGGCGGCTCTTCGTGATCACCGGATTGATGGGCGGGCTTTCGACGTTCTCCACCTTTTCTGCGGAAGTTGTCAGCCACCTGCAACAGGGACGGCTCGGCTGGGCTGCCGGCGAGATCGCGATTCATGTCGGCAGTTCGCTCCTGATGACCATACTCGGCCTCGGAACCGTCGCGCTGATGGCACGCTGACCGGCGCACCGATACGCCGGGACTGAGGCGCCTCGCCCATGGAGAAGGCCGGCCGCTCATGGTCCGGCGTGACCGGTCGCGGCTACGGCCGTTGAAGAGCGACATGAATACGCCGATCGAATGGTGACGATTTCACTTCAGTCACGCCAATCCCTTCAGAATGCTTTCATCCGAATCATTCTGTATGAAGGACCTGCTCCGCCCGCTGATCTCTCCACCTATGCCATGAGGGTATCGCTGCGATATGGCGTAGCTTTCTATTTGCTCTGCTTAAGAATCATGTTGACTTCAGATTCGCTAGCCCCCTAAACTTTAAGAGTATTCACAAATGGGGCTGACGCCTTGGACACCTGCAGTAGTCGACTTTCGAAAAATTTCACTGCCTGATTCGGCAGGACGTCCGCGCTTCCTTTCATAGCCGCCGTCTTGCCAGCAGGCAGACGGTGCGCGCCGCAGTCTCTCTCCGTGCACCCTGATTAGCGTCATATGGCAACGCGGGCAACCGCGGGCACTTGCGTTTGCGCACGTGTTCCGCGCGCCTCGCGGTTCCATATGGCACACCGCGTCGCGAGCCACAGCTCGCGGCAGCGCTCGTGCGCGCTTCGTCGATTCGACGGGGTGCGGGCGAACGCGTGGATCAACACGCGTGTAACAGACGCGTGTAACAGACGTGCGTATCAAACGCCGACAAGGAGCCACCATGCCAGACAGTGACAGTTACCCCATATGCCACTCACCTTCATTTTTGCCTGAGGAAAGCGAGTAGACCCACTTCGGCGCGCGCGACACGCCCGAACTCCACGTCTGCCGGCTTTCCGCTAACCGCGTTAAGCCCGACGCCTGGAGAAACATCATGCAATTCGGCCTCCTTCTGCCACACCTGCCGAACGTTCAGGAATCACGCGTTTACTACGACGCCATGCTCGCGCTGCACGCCCGCGCGCCACATCAGTTCACCGCGTTCTGGCGGCGCCTCAAAACGCTTGTTTCGTAACCTGCTGCGCTGTGTCCGTCATACGCAAGCGGCGCGGTCATCGGCCAGCTCACGCTCTTGCGTATGCCGGAGGTACGCATTTATCTTTCAATAGCCAGACAACTCAAAGAGAAGAAAATGTCTACACCATCGAATGTCTCATCCGTGCGCAGCGCCGTGCTCGATGACGCCCACCTCGGCGACATCAAGGGCGCGCTCGGCACCATTGCCTACCATGACACCGCCCCGCGCACCAGCTGGTGGGCGCGCTTGCGCACCTTGCTGGCGATTCTGGGTCCCGGCCTCATCGTGATGGTCGGCGATAACGATGCAGGCGCGTTCGGCACCTATACCCAGGCGGGGCAAAACTATGGCACCACCCTGCTGTGGACCATGTTGCTGCTGGTCCCCGTGCTGTTCGTCAACCAGGAGATGGTGCTGCGGCTCGGCGCCGTCACGGGGGTCGGCCACGCGCGCCTCATCTTCGAGCGCTTCGGCAAATTCTGGGGGGCGTTCAGCGTCGTCGACCTGTTCATCCTCAACGCCTTGACCATCGTCACCGAGTTCATCGGTATCACGTTTGTGCTCGACTTCTTCGGCGTATCGAAGATCGCTGGCGTGTGCATCGCCGCGGCGCTCACGATGGCCGCCGTCAGCACCGGCAACTTCCGCCGTTTCGAACGCTTCGCGGTGGCACTGTGCGTGCTGAGTCTGCTGCTGGTGCCGGTGCTGGTGTCGATCCATCCGCCGGTCAGCCAGATGGCGCGCGATTTCTTCATTCCGAACTGGCCCGCCCACTCCAAGCTCTCTGACGTCATGCTGCTGGTTATCGGCATCGTCGGCACCACGGTCGCGCCATGGCAGCTGTTCTTCCAGCAGAGCTACGTGGTGGACAAACGCATCACGCCGCGCTTCATGAAGTACGAGAAGGCCGATCTCTGGATCGGCATCGTGTTCGTGCTGATCGGTGCAGTAGCGATGATCTCCTTCTGCGCGGCGCTCTTTGCGGGACGACCCGAGTTCGGAAATTTCACGGACGCAGGTGGCGTCATCGCTGGTCTCGAAAGATATGCGGGGCGCACCTCGGCCGTCCTCTTCGCTATCGCGCTCTTCGACGCCTGCATCATCGGCGCCGCCGCGGTGTCGCTGTCGACTGCCTACGCCATCGGCGATGTGTTCAAGATCCGGCACTCGCTGCATCGCGGCGTGTCGGACGCGAAGGGTTTCTATCTGGTGTACTTCGTCATCGTCGCCGCGGCCGCGACACTGGTGCTGATTCCGGGCAGCCCGCTCGGTCTTCTGACCGAAGCCGTGCAGACGCTTGCCGGCGTGCTGCTGCCGAGCGCCACGGTGTTCCTGTTGCTGCTCTGCAATGACCGGGCGGTGCTGGGCCCGTGGGTCAACTCGAAAAAGCTCAACCTGTTCACGGGCGCCGTCATCTGGGTGCTGGTGATGCTGTCCATGATCCTGACCGCGTCAGTGCTGTATCCGGACATCACGGGCGAGGCGATGCTCGAAGTGCTCGCCGGAGGGACGCTCCTCGCCGTGACCGGCTACGTCGCAACGCTCGGGATTCGCAAGCTGCGCCGTGAAGCCGTGGGCAGCGCAACGGGACATGTGCTCACGTACGCGAAAGACGCGCGCAACAGCTGGCGCATGCCACCGCTGGACGAACTTCCGCCTCCGAACCTGACGCTGTCCCAGCGAGTCTGGATGGGCGTGTTGCGTGGCTATCTGGTAGTGGCAGTCGGCCTCGTCATCGTGAAGGTTGTGCAGATGACCCTGCTCCGCTAGGCATGCATCACACTGTGGGTCGTCGACACTCTGGCTGACGACCCGCGACCGGGACAACACGGCCCTGCTGCGCACCCACCCGACATAGCAGGGCCTGGCACTGCGCGGCGGGGCTGCTTCCCATGCTCCCGCGCGCTGTCCACGCCCAGCGCCTGAGCCGGGACCGGGACCGGGGCGAGATCCCACGCGCTACAATCCCTCGCCGCCCGGCTCTCCTCCCGATCGCTTCCGACATCCATGCGTGGCTCGCTACTGCTGAAAAGAAAGACGTCCGACATGCTGCGCGCAGGCGCAGCCTGGGGCCCGGGTCTGCTCGTGATGCTTGCCGACTGTGACGCCGGCAATGTCGTGACTGCAGCGCAGAGCGGCGCGCAATGGGGCATTCGCCTGCTGCCGGTACTCTTCGCTCTCGTTCCCCTGCTTTACATGGTTCAGGAACTCAGCGTGCGCCTTGGCATTTTCACGGGACAAGGTCATGGCGAACTGATCCGCAAACGCTTCGGTCCGACGTGGGCCTGGATATCCGCCCTGGGACTCGTCGTTGCCGTGATGGGTTCGCTGATTACCGAATTCACAGGTGTCGCAGGCGTAGGTGAAATGTATGGCGTCTCGCGCAACCTGACGCTGCCTCTGGCTGTCGTGATCCTGCTGGCGGTGATCCTCACCGGCTCACATCGACGTGTCGACAGGGTGGCTATTGCCATCGGAACCTTTGAGTTGAGTTTTTTCGCGGTCGCCTGGCACGCACACCCGAGTGTTCGGGCGCTGGCCGGGCAGTTGCGTGACATTCCTTTTGCGCATCCGCAATTCGCCTGGCTTTCTGCCGCGCTCATTGGCGCGACATTCAACCCGTGGATGGTTTTCTATCAGCAGGCGGCGATTGCCGACAAGAAGCTCACTGCGCGCGACTATCCTTCGGCACGCGTTGAAACGGCGCTTGGCGCCGTGCTCACGCAATCTCTGACGGCGGCCATTCTCGTCGCGGCCGCGACGACGCTATCAAGCACGGGACCACAGCATGGCCTGCAAAGCGTGGGCGAAATCGGCACGGCGCTGTCAGGTATCGCCGGCTGGCAAATCGGGCGACTGCTCTTCAGCGCCGGCGTGCTGGGGGCATCGCTCGTGGCCAGCATCGTCTGCTCACTGGCACTGGCGTGGGGTCTGGGCGAAGTTGCCGGCTACAGTCGCTCGCTGGACGGGCGGCCCTCGCACGCACCGTGGTTTTACGGCGTCTATGCCGCCGCTCTCGCGCTCAGCGCACTGGTTGTCTGGCTGGCGCCCGACCTGGTCCTGTTGAACGTTGCAGCGCAGGTCGTCAACGCATTGATGCTGCCGCTCGTGGTCGGCTTGCTGATTTCGTTGAGCATAATAGCGTTGCCTGCCGCGCGGCGGCCGCGCGGCGTGTACTTCTGGCTCGTGTGCACTGTATCGGCGCTGGTTTGCGTCGCGGGCCTGTTTGGCGCCGCGGTCGGCTGGCGCTCATGAACCATTGCGCAACCGGTTTTCACCTCATCGCATCGACTTATCGCCATAGAGACCCATCATGTCAATTGATCTCGTGAGTTTCACGCCCCTCCTTTCTCTCGCGGGAGGACTCGCGATTGGCGTCGCAGCCACCGTACTCATCCTCTTCAACGGACGAATCGCCGGCATCAGCGGCATCCTCGGCGGATTGCTGGCGTGGCCGCGCAACGACGTCGCCTGGCGAACCGCCTTTCTGGCAGGGCTGGTTGGTGCACCGGTCGTCGCCGGCCTGGCCGGTCAGACGATGGCGCTGGACATCCAGGCCGGATGGGGCGGAATACTCGTTGCCGGGCTACTCGTGGGAATGGGCACGCGCTACGCGAGTGGCTGCACGAGCGGTCACGGTGTGTGCGGTATCTCGCGCGGCGCTGTCCGCTCCCTCGTTGCGACCGCGACCTTCATGCTCGCTGGTTTTGCCACTGTTTTCGTACAACGACATCTGACGGGAGGCTGAAGTGATTGTCGTCAGCGCATTGATCGCAGGGCTGCTCTTTGGTGTCGGCCTGATGGTTTCCGGCATGGCGAACCCGGCGAAGATTCTCGGCTTCCTCGACCTGTGGGGACGATGGGACCCTTCGCTGGCGTTTGTGATGATAGGCGCAATCGCCGTTGGCAGCATCGGCTTTGCGATCGCAAAACGCCGGAAAACGTCGCTTCTGGGATTGCCGATCCAGCTCCCCGCCAGCTCGACCGTGACGTTGCGGCTCGTCTTGGGAAGTGCCGCATTCGGCGTGGGCTGGGGACTCGCGGGATTCTGCCCCGGCCCCGCGCTGGTCGCGCTCGGCGCGGGCTACGCTAAAGCCTGGGGCTTCGTCGCCGCGATGCTGGCCGGAATGTTTGTCTTCGAGGTGCTCGAACGGGCGAAACCCCTCTGGCGGCGGGCTTAGGCAAACTCGCTGATGAAGCGGCAGTAACCGCATGGCATGCCCGCTTGCGGGCGCTTCAGGTCCAAAGCGCCGTGACACCTGGCCTCAGGCTTCACCGCGTACTGTGTATCTGGAGCGCTGCGGTAAGAGGTCTCGAAGTACGGCGCTTCCTCTCGTGCTTCCTGATCGAGCGCATCCTGAAGCGCGAGCACAAACATCTGTGGCAATTGTGGGGATGGCGTCAAGCGCGATGCGGCTATTTTTTCGCCGTGCAGTCATATGAATACCGGCCTATTTCCTTGTTGCCCTCGCGCAAGGTCAGGTCGACTTCACAACTACCGCCCACCTGTGGGGTAACGCGAACCGTCGACACGGCTTGAGGCCGCCCCGGCGAAATGCTTATGGTGCCCCCTTGCGAGACGTTGGACGTACCCGTCCCGCTGGTGTTGACGACATTCAGTTGATATTCGAGACGCGCGTCGCGCGCCCACTCGACGTATGGCACGACGACGACCTGACTTTGATTCGAGTTCGCGTCGAACCAGACGCTCGGATTGCCGTCGGCTATCAACATCGTGCCCTCCTTTGACGAAGCATCACGTCATTTTGGCCGGCTACGGCCCCTTCTGCTGCCCCTTGTGAGCAGTTGTGCCCGCGGCTGCCAAAGCTTTTTTGGTAGCATCCTTGCCTTGCTCACCGCGTCAGCGCTTGCTGCCACAGCAGTGTTGACACCACCTGCAATCAAGAACCTGCTTCGGTCTTTGACGTCCTTAATCCACGCGGGCGGACGAGCATGGCCGCTCCAGGTTTCGCCGGTCTTGTGATTGATGTATTTTGGCGGCAGATTTCCTTTCACGCTGGTGGCTGGCTTTTTACCACGGTAACCACCGACTTACCGGCTCGCTTCGCGCCAGGCTTAGGTCCACGTTTTGCTCCGCCCTTCGTCGTGCCGGTTTGCGCGGCGATGTCCGCTGTGGTCAGGCCGTGCTCCAGCATTAATGCTCGGATCTGGTTCACAGCCGTCTGGGCTTTGTTTGAAATCAACGCGTCAAGCTTCAATTGAATCGCTTCATTTTTGCCTGAATTTGTTCTAGTGTTGGGATATGGACTCCCTGTGTTGTTGATTGACTGAGCGCACTATGCCACAGGCGTGCATACTGCTGCTATGAGTTCATAGGTTGGCGAAGGTTCTGCATCAATCACGATTCCCAAATGCGACATTGAGAGCCGGCTTCCTGTTTCTTCGGTCAGATAGGCTACGACCTCTGCGCTTCCCGACATGCAGCAACCTGTCACCGACTACCTCGGCGCAATGCGCGCACGGTGCAATTCACCGCAATCGGTATTCGGCGAACTTAAGCAATTATCTTAGGAATGAATGGTTTATGGACGAAAGAAAGCGAGATAGCATGGTTGCTTATCTCCGTCGCCGTATGCAGGAGTTTGGTATCAGCATAGACGACCTGGCTGCAGCAATCGCGAGCGACGTGGCAGAGCAAAAGGAAGCGCGCTATCGCAGTGCGACGGGAAACACGTGGAGCGGTGAAGGAGAAATGCCGCAATGGCTGAAGCAAGCGATTAGTGCGGGACAGTCCCTTGAACATTTCCAATTGTCGCCAAAGACGGCGGCACCGCAAAAAAATCAGGAAGCGGTAGATTGGCGCAATGACCCGTTTGCGGGCGGCCCGCTCGCACGGCAGGAAAACCATCCGCGTTAGGCGCGGTGCAGCATCCTGCATAAAGTGCCGATGTCGCCGGATTGGCTCAGCGAACGCTGAGAGGTCTCCGCTGCGCGTCACCAGCCGTTTCCCGCAGACAAGCGCAAGCATTTGACCTGGGCTCACGGCAACAATGCCGGGACGCGGTGTTGACACGCGTGATGCCTGGCGCTACTTGATGCCGCCATCCGATGCTCGTAGTACGGTCGGTGACTGTCATCAGAAATTTGAGCTGCATCACTCCTTACCTTCATTGGAGTGCTCGGAACTCGCGCCTTTGTGAACTAATGGTTCTTCGGCGCGCCACTACTCTTCTTTCGGCGTTTGAAGAGTACGCCGCATCCAATCGCGACAAGCACGACTGCCATCAGGCCGGCGCTCATACCGGTCGCGCCGCGCGGCTTGCTCACGCTGGAAGCAGCAGGAGCGACCGCAGGCGTAGAGGCTTGACTCGCGACAGGCTGCGGCAGCGCGATGCCAGCGGCACTCCCTCGCTGCACAAGGGATGCTTCCGATGTCGGGGATGCCTGTAGAGTTGGTTCGGGAATTACGTTGGAAGTGGGTCCTACCGGAGCCATAGCGGTGACCGAAGCTATAACCGGACCCACCGCCGGGCGAGAAGTGGCTTCGACAGACTTGGCCATCGCCGTCCATTGCGCGAATACCGTGTCGATGCAGTGCACGTCAGTGCACGAGTTGCGCGATTGCCTCCATTGGGCGAGTCGTTCAGGCGAGAGCTTCCCACTGCTCAGCAGGGCCTGCTGCCGCGCGAAGATGTGGTCGTATTCATTGTTCAGGATGGCGTGGTCGCATATTACGCGCTCAGCCGGTTGCCGCGTGGTTGCACATTGAATATCGTTCGCCCATGCTCCGGTCGAGCCAAAAGCTGCCAGTGAAAGCAGCAGTACCAAATGTCGTCTCTGGTACACCTGTCCTCCTCTTGTCCGAGCAGATGTCCGCCCCGATTACCTTGATGCCGGTGCGCTTGCCTCTGCGGCCTGGCTAGCGGCCTTCTGCTTCTTGGGGGCTTCATGATATCCCACCGTGTATCCGGCTGCCGCGCCGGCTACGCCCTGTTTGCCGGCAACATGCCCAACTACGCCTCCAACGACGGCTCCTTCGGTACATCCAGCAACTTGAATGTCTCCCGCCTGGCGACACAGCGTCTCCTGGACGCAGCTTTCTCGAACGGACACGCGCGCCTGGCATTACCTCCTTCTACAGACTCTCTTCACCAGGAGGGTTCAAGGCAGCTATGAACGTCACTCGGTTTCACATTGACATCCCGCAGGCTAGAGATGGGTCGCATCAAGCTTGAAGGGCTGCAGGCAATTCACGTGAATCTGCCGTTTGTCGCCCCGACGCCGTTCCCAGAAACGCCGACTGCAGAAGAACAGATTGCCATCGACCAGTGCCTGCTATTTGCGAATGAAGGTTCGTACTACCACCACATCCAGACTACTCGTCCTCAGACCATTGGCTATTCGCTGGTCGACTCGCCGGTGGGGCTCGCTGCGTGGATTTACGAGAAGCTCGGCGAGCCCCTTTCGGCGCCCTCAGTCTTCAAGAACCTCTATGGAATCCACGCGGTCCGGATAGAACGCCAGATACCCGTCAATCTGTGCCACTGCCGGGTAGGCGTTCACATACGACCACACGACGTTTACCCCGCGCTCACCGCCTTCCCTGATAGTGAAATACGATGCTTCGCCTTTGAAGGGACAGTAGGTTGAGTGTTAGCATCAAAGCAGCGATACGGGAAGCCGACCTGCCTGCTCGATATGGCGGAGATGAATTTGTCGTCTTGCTCCATGGTTGTCCCTATGCCGAAGCAGTTGAAGCAGCCAAACGCATTCGAGTCAACGTCGAAGCACTTGCTGCGTCGCATGTAGGCAGCCCGCCTGGCATAGTCACCCTTAGGATTGGTTTAGCACATACCAGCGAACGCGAGACGGACGACGCTGACAAGTCGCCAGAAGCCGCCGACTCGGCGCTTTACGAAGCGAAGCGCCGTGGAAAGAACCAGGTATATCATCGGCAAACCGCAGAAGTGACTTGAGTCGCCCATTTCTTCGTTCGCCGTATATGAGCATTGTCGGCAGGAACACCAGAGTGGTCTTTCAGTGTGGCCAGGCGCGAGCGATGCTTGACATCGTTAAACAGTGTCCCTTCTAGAACTCGTAGCGTAGAGCAAACCGACCCACGCAAGTGCCAGCAGCCAGTCCGACATCAAGCTTCCCGATGCGATATGCCTCGTATTCCCGACGCGCCACCGCGTTGGCCATCGATTCAATCTGGTGGACCGTAATCGTACTTTTCGTCCCGCTCGGCGTCTCCACGGAAGACATCCTCATGGCACCGGAGTCCTTCGCTCTGTCCATCGTGCTGTGGCTGGCAGTCGGGCAGTGCATACCTATACTCGTTACCGGCGTACTATGGGCCGTATGGGGTACTTCACCAGGGAAACGGACATTGCACATCCGGATTGTTGATGCCGACACTGGGAAACCGATGACAGTGAGGCAAGCCGGTTTGCGCACACTAGGCTACCTTCTGAGCTTCGCGACATGCGGTGCAGGATTCCTGTGGGTGCTGTTCAATCCACGAAAGCAGGCGTTGCACGACCGGATAGCCAATACCGTGGTGATTGAAGACGGAGCGCACGAGCGCAGCAATCAGACAAAGAGAAAGTAGCGAACCAGCGTCGGCGATTGGCTGTGCGCAATGGGTCACTCGCTTTAAAGCGAGCGCACTTCTGGTCGCGAGCCGTCGCCCTGGTGATCCACCTTGAAACCCCTGGATGCCAATGCTGAGTACGCGCGCTGCTGCGGAACAACCTCGTCAGCGCGACAAGGTCTTCCTCATGCAGGCAGCACTCGCCGGACACAACTGCGTAAACTGCGTGGTCGCATGTATAGATGCTCACCGACGCGACTGCGTATGGACTCCGCCTCATCGCGGTAACGCGGGGTCTGCGGTTCAAGCAATACTCGGCACGCTGGACCGGCGCGACGCTCATGCTCCTGAGCGTCGGCATCGTCGCCGACGTCATACGACGTTTTCTTTTCGGCAGTGAGCCGCTCGGCGGCTGCGCTGATGGCGTTTTCGCTGCTGTCGCTCTGCGTGAACGTCACCGTCCTCCGGATGCTCGCACAGTACCGGCGAGGCGAAGTCCATCTGCGCGCCAGCTGGATTTGCATGCGCGCCGACGTCATTGCGAACTTTGGCGTGCTCACATCGGGTCTGGTGGTTCTGTTTACTGGTTGGCGCTACGCTGACCTGCTGGCGGGACTTGCCATTGCCGGCTACGTCGCGAGGGATGCCATCGAGATCTGGCGGCAGGTCAGCGAGTCGAACGAGGACGGCTCCATCGTCTCGGGACACTGACGCGCCGAACACCCAGCTGCACGGCCGGTCGCCTGGCTCGCATGGCCCGGGAGAACAGTCGTAGACGTCAACCGTCGCGAGGCGAATCCTCGAGGTCTGAGGGCGGGTGCTCACAAACGTGGTCAGCCATGTCATTGATGACGCGCTTCACGTGCTCGTCCGCTGCCTCGTAGAAAATCTGCTTTCCGCGCCGCTCGGCACGCAGCACCCGGGCCGCTCGCAGAAGACGCAGGTGATGACTGACAAGCGGTTGCGACAGGCCGTGCTTCGCAGCGATGTCGGAGACGCACATCGGCGCCCCGAGACAGGCCGCGATTATTTTCAGACGGCTTGGGTCGCCCATCAGCCGGAACATTTCTGCCAGTTCCACCACCTGGTCGTCGGTCAAATCGGAAGCCTGCATCGGAACTCCAGAAAACTCATATCAACGCATGTTTATATGTGTATATAATAGCCTATTTACCAGTTTAGCCGAGGGGCCACTCCGATGGCACACAATCACCGTCACGACGCCGACCATACCGGACACAACCACGATGATGGGCACGTGCATGCAGACCACGACCATAGCGGTCACGACCATGGACATGGTCACGCCGGTCACAGCCATGCGGGCCACAATCACCTGCACGGAGTGACGGACCAGCGACGCATCGGATGGGCCTTCATCATCATTGCAGTGTTCATGTTCGTCGAGGTCACCGGAGGCGTGCTGTCGGGCTCGCTGGCCCTGCTGGCCGACGCGGGCCACATGGTCAGCGATGCGGCAGCGCTCGGATTCAGCTGGATAGCCATCCACTACGGCCGACGCCCCGCGAGCGCGCAACTGTCCTACGGCTACAAGCGGCTGGAAATCCTCGCAGCGTTCGTCAACGGATGTGCGCTTTTCGTCATCGCTGCATGGATTGTGGTCGAGGCGATTCAGCGGTTTGCGTCGCCGGTGCCGGTTGCGGGCAAGACCATGCTCATCGTCGCGTTCGTAGGGCTGGCCGCCAATATTGCCGCGTTCCTGGTCCTGCACGGCGGCAACCGGGAAAACCTCAACCTGCGCGGCGCCTGGCTGCATGTTCTCGGCGATATGCTGGGCTCGGTCGCGGCCATCGTTGCGGCGGGCGTGATTCTGCTCACCGGCTGGACCCCCATCGACCCCATCCTGTCAATATTCGTTGCTGTCATCATCCTCAAGAGCGCATGGGGCATCGTCAAATCGTCCGCGCACATCCTGCTCGAAGGCACGCCTGAGGGCATGAACCTGGCTGATATCAAGGCAGACCTCGAGCAGAACGTACCTGAAGTGCGCGACGCTCACCATATCCACGCGTGGTCCATCACCGGCGAACAGCACCTGCTGACGCTACACGTGCATCCTACGGCGGGAACCGTCTCGCGAGACGTCGTTACGGCTGTTCAGCGCCGGCTCGCCCAGCGTTTCAGCATCGAACACGTGACGGTTCAGGTCGAAGAGGATGTGTGCATCGACACGCACGCACACGGCGCAAAGGGAGCCGGCGCAACGGACTGTCACTAAGCTGGAAGACATTCCTTCGTTTGGGCGTTTCAGCCGTTGCAGACACTCCTCATTGCTGTTTGCCCTGCCTCTGGCAAGGCGGCAAAGGCGCTTTGCCTTCGCTGCAAGCGCTCCGGCTCAGCGAGCCGCAGCGGCGCCCGGCGTCCGCCCGAATATAAGCAACGCGATGGTCAAGACGCAGAAAGCCACTGCGGCATAGAACGTGGCAGCTGCACCCAGGCGGTCCCACAACGCTCCGGCGATGACGCTGGACACAAGCGTAACGACACCGCTGAGCAGGTTGAAGAAACCGAACGCGGTGCCGCGCAGTTGCGCAGGCGCGGTGTGAGCGACCATCGTGGCCAGCAACCCCTGCGTCATTCCCATATGCAGGCCCCATAGCGCGACGCCCACGAGCACAACGCTCCAGTGCGTGCCATGCGCGAGCACCACATCCGATGCAATCAACATAACGAGACCCGCGACCAGCAACCTTGTGTGGCTCATCGTGTCGGCAAGTTTCCCGAACGGATAGGCCGACAGCGCATACACGACGTTCATCGCGACCATCACGAGCGGAACCAGCGCAATTGGCACGCCACTTCCCATGGCGCGTAATACGAGGAAGGCTTCACTAAACCGGGCCAGCGCGAATACCGCGCCCACGATGACCACCCACCAATAGCGGGTGCCGAGCTGCTTGACGCTGTCCCAACGAATCGGATTGACCCGCTTCGCGCCCGGTTCCCGCGCCGGCTCTTCGATGCCGAAGGTCAACAGGGCGACTGCCAGGAGACCGGGAATAACGGCAAGCCAGAACGCGAGCCGGAAGTTGTCTGCCCATACCAGCATGATGACAACGGCCAGCAGGGGTCCGAGGAACGCGCCGATGGTGTCAAGCGACTGGCGCAGCCCGAATGCAGCACCTCGCAGATGAGACGGTGTGACATCGGCGACGAGCGCATCTCGCGGCGCTCCTCTGATTCCTTTACCCACGCGGTCGATGATGCGCGCCGTCACCACGATACCGATGCTCGGCGCAATGGCAAATAGCGGCTTGCTTAACGCCCCCAGTCCATATCCTGCAACAGCAAGCCATTTGCGGTTTCCCAGGTAGTCGCTGAGGGTTCCGGAGAACACCTTGACGATGGGAGCTATCGCTTCGGCGATACCTTCGATGAGGCCAATCGTCGTCGCGCTGGCACCGAGACTTGCCATGAGGAACATCGGCAACAGACTGTGGATGATTTCGGACGAGACATCCATGAACAGGCTGACACAGCCAAGCACCCAGACGCTGCGTGGAATTTGCCGAAGAATACTGACCTGCGGTTCGGTTTGCACTATCTCTTAAAGCGCGATGAAGCGATTACGGTCGGCATTCGCTGAGCCGGATAAACGGGTGGGCAAGGGTTCTCCGTCGCGACTGACGGTCCGAAATGCTGTCAATGATAGCGGAGCTTCGCGGCCTCACCGCAAGCATAGCCAGGACGGCCTGGCCCTGTTTTCGCTTTGCGTTGCCGTCGGCGCTGCCGATTGCCGCAACATACGTGGCGCTTCGGTTCTTGCAGCGCTCGTCGCTGGCGCAGCCCATCGGGAAAGACATAGATGTACCAATGCTGTCTTCGGCCGGCAGATTGACCGGCTGGGGCATTGCGCTGATGGCAGTCGTCATGCTCGGCGCGTCGGCGCCGGATGTGCCACTGGGGTGGCCGACGTTTGCGGCGGGCGTCGCCGTTTTCCTGGCCGTGTGTTTGCAGAAGCGTCACGTTGACCTTGGGCCGAACCTGTCCGTCACGGGGTCGCTCGCCACGATTCTATGGCTGACGGCGCTGCGGCGGGAAGGCATCGCGGTGCGTGCGTTGGATTTTCTAAAGTTGGGCATCGCGGTGTTGTTGCCGGCACTGATGGTCGTGCTTGTATCGCTCGAGCTGGGTCACCTTACCTGACCGGTGCACAGTGCCTGCATCGCCGCCGCGCCCTGCGGCCGACTCCGTGACCATGCCGCGTTTCCTTGATGACATGGCACGCGTCTTACTTACCGCTGTCACCTGCGGCCCAATGGACGCAAGTGATGGGCCTCTACACGCAGGGCCGTATGATTTATGATGAGACTGCTACCGACGCGAGTCCTCTCAGGGACAGCCCGGCGGCTCGGTCAACAGAGAACCAACGCGGCCATGGACAGCACTCTCACCATCGAAGCCACCGTTTCGTCAGACGGAAAGCTGGTCGTCTTCACCGCATTTGCCCGTGGACGTGCGGTGCAATGTTCGATTACCCGCGACGTACTCGAACAGTATTTCTGGGCACCCATCGGCGCAAACGATGCGCGTCTTCTAAAAGCTTATACGGACGGACACAAGCGCATTGCGGCTGCAGTTGAACGAAAGGTGCTGAGAGTCCCGGACGAGCCGATAAGCCTGACCGCTACAGACTTTTCTCACTGATGGACTCAGGTGTCAGTTCTCTCGCTCCAAGACAATCCGTCGCAATCGGAAGCGCCCCAATCAACCTACGCCCGGTTGCATGACGACCCTGCCATCGCAGGCGGGCGCTCAATCCATGACATGACTCCGGGTTGCATGAAACCAGGAGGTCGAATGCCTCGCGCGCGTCTCTCAGTTCCTGCATGGCGGCGGCGAATCTCCCGAGCTCCAGTGTGGACGGTTGCCGACTTCCTTCCTCGGCAAAGCGCGCCTCGAGTGCTGTTGAAGCCGCGTATACCTCTCGCGCGGCACTGAATACTGGTCAACTTCGCGCCGAAGCTTACAAACGGCACATAGCTGCAAAGAATGGTCCGCTTCGGCGGACCATTCTTTACGCGACAGCGAGTGCGCTTAGGTGTCAGATTGGCTGAATGTTGGCCGCCTGCTTACCCTTCGGTCCTTGCTTGACCTCGAAGCTCACCTTTTGCCCCTCCTGAAGAGACTTGAAGCCCTCCGCCTTCACTTCCGAAAAATGAGCAAACAGGTCCTCTCCGCCATCGTCTGGCGTAATGAAGCCAAAGCCCTTTGCATCGTTAAACCACTTCACAGTACCGGTTGCCATAATTGTTTTCCAAAATTGAAGAAAGCCGCGATATATCGACGCCATCGGCCGCGTCGTAGATACGTTCAATGTCTTCGGACGACGGAGTGTCACGGTCCACTGCGACTGGAGTAGTCGCGATTGGGCGATGCTTGCCGAAAAAGAATACACCGCCAGCGTAAACCGTATGCGAACTTGTAGCGGCGCACAATTGGCGTCTTTCCGACTACCAGATGACCAGGTAGGGCCGCTCACGCAAAAGAATCCCGGAACGTGCCAGGTTTACTAACAGGTACGCCCGGTTTCCCCTCAACGCTAGCGAAACAAAGAAACCACGATCTTCGTGTGGTATTAGCAAGACGTTCTTTACCACCTTTTTACTTGCCGATGTGTTTGAAGCGCGCCTGGAATCTATTGAATTTCAAAAAGAGGACTGATACTTTGGATAATCGACAGGAGGCCCATCGTCAGCTGCTGGTGCTTCACTCAACGGTCCTCCTCGTTGCCTGAAACCAGCGCATCGAACGCTTCTCGCGCGAGTCTCAGTGTTTGCATCCGCGGGACAGGTCGTCTTTTTTCCAAAACGAAGCGCGCAGCGCTGCGACGATGCCCTGTTCGCAGTGTCTCGAGTCTGGACAACCAACAATGGTCCGCGCGCATAGGCGTTGTTCGGTAAGGGGCCGTCCGTCCGTTGTAGTTTAGTCAAACGACGACAAACTTGATGAACATGGCCGTCGACGAATCAGCCCAACAGTGAATGCGCCATCAGGCGGCAGCCGGAACTCATCTGCGATTTTGCGCACAAGGCATGACACGTCGTTTTGCGAAATGTCGAACTCCGCATCGATGCGACGCATCGCAATTTGCCAGCCCGTTTTAGCCATCCAAAGCTCCCGGTATTAAAGACAGGATGACCACGCGCTCTGTCCAACGCTGGTCGGTCGCTTCATCCCACCCAAGCGATGTGCCCGGCGACCGCCGGGTAGTAAATCTTGTCAAACCGACCGTCCTCGGAACGATGGCGCTCGCAGGTCCAGAGTTCGTTTGAGACCGCGACCTGAACAATCTCATCGACCTCGCTTGCGTCGACGTATGGCGCGAGATATAGAAGGACGGCATCCGGGTCGGCCTCTTTCAGGTGTCGCAGTAAATCTCGCACTTTCATGGCTGCCTCCATATCTTGATGGGATGTCCGACGCAATCAGGATAGGACGTAGAAGCCTTACTCTGTCGACAGAAATGCCGCCGTTCGTAAGTGGAGACTTTCGGCCAGGTCGCAGGCCTCTACGGGAGAACATGGTTCGGGCGTCAAAGGCTGCATGTACGAGGCCCACCGAAAAAGCGCGTCGACCTGAGGTCGTTCGTCTGGCGACACGGCGAGGGCCCGCAGCAGGAGTTCGACAACATCGGCGTCCGGATGGTCCAAGCTGCTAATGCTTTCACCTCGTCTCGCAGCGACTCCGCAGCAACAAAAACAAATGGCTTCCCAAGCGCATTTCAGGCGCGTCGCTAGTGACAGTTCACCACGCTTTGCATCACGCAATAGTCGAGACTGACGACCATCCGCTGCTATCACTTTTGTTCACGATTTCGCATCGAGCGGACGATGGTCCCAACTCGACAAAGGTTGAATCGTATTCACCGGGAACGTCCTCCGCTTCTGGGACCGGTCGGGTCCATGGATAAGCCCTCGTCCAGGCAAACCTCGACGGCCGCTCCCAAAAGGAACCGCGCGGAGCCGCAAGCCGCACTAACTCTCGACCGATGTCCATCATTGCGGGCCGCAGTAGACAGCCAGCCAGTCTCGAAGTCGTGTGCGCACTTTCGGCGCCCCGAGTGCTGTTTCTGATTCTGTCTGCAAAAAATGCTGCTCGAATTCGGAAGGCACATCCCATGCCTCATCGTCGAGAACCAACCACTGACACGATTTGCAATGCAGGATATGGTGCGAGCAGGTCTTCGAGCACTCCGGCAAACTCAAAAAAATTTTCCGACCGAGCGCCAGGCGCAATCCGGTCACCAGCTTTGTACGCATCGCAAGCATGGAGGCAATTGTCGTAGTCCAGATAAAGCAAACGAACGTCGGCCAATGAACTCGAACAGAAAGGCGTACGCGCTTGCAACTGGACACGATTCACCGGTTGGGAATCGCCCTGGACGTCGACCCGTGTGCGCTGATGTCCGCGAGCGTCGACGGGTCCGCCGGTCCATACGAACGGCGGCAGTTCGAAGAATGTGTCGTCCAAAATCTAAAACAATTTGTTTTGAGAGATTGGAAAATCCCCCGTGCTGTCAGGGCGTTGCAAACGCTCCGCCATAGTTAGAAGCTATCATTCATGATGCGGCGCAGCAGGATACGCATGCGGTGGGCAAACTTTTTTGTCACTGAAAGCGCGCAGCAGGCTCGCTGCAGACATTGTTGTGCGCAGACAAAGCCGAAAAAAAAAGCGTCACGTAACCGTGACGCCTTAAAAAGTTCTAGCCATTCCGAGGGCCGTGCTAGAACCTGAGAGACGGGATCCGAAATCCGATTTCCTCATCTGGCTCTGCTCAAACCCTTGCGCTCCAGCCTTGAAACCCGCGCCCGGCGCGGTTCAGACATGCTTTGAAAGGATCCCAAAAGCGTCAACAGAACATCGTCTTTCGAAATGAGATTCCATTTTTTATGTTTATGCTGACTAAGTCAAGCAAAATGTCGTCCCACTGTACGCCCTACCGCACTAGATTCGCTACAATGAATCTTCAGATGAAATCAGCTCCTAAAACCCCGCCGAGAGGGTTTCCGGGCGTCGATGGGATGGATTGGGACCCATCGGCGTAATCAAAAAAATGAAATAGAGTTCCATAAAAACGAAATGAGCCTGCAACGGACACCCACGCGCACCACCGATCCACTGAAGGAAAAGGACGGTTCCGGCGACGAAGTGACCGCGCTTGCGCGCGGCATCACCGTGCTCAGGCAGATTGCCGCTGCCGACGCACCCCTCAGTAACCGCGAACTGACCGAACTGACGGGGATTCCGAAGCCGACCGTGTCGCGGATTACCGCGACGCTGGTTGGCGCCGGCTTTCTGTTCCGGCTGCCGGATAGCGAGCGCTTCGTCCTCACCGCCTCCGTGCTCGAACTGAGCAACGGCTTTCTGCGCAACTTCGATATCCGCGCACGCTCGCGGCCCTTCCTGATTGAACTGGCCGAGCGCACTTCGCTGTCGGTGCATCTGGCGGTACGCGACCGTCTGGACATGGTGGTCATCGATACCATCCGCCCGCGCTCGGCCGTGCTCGTGTCGCGACTGGATGTCGGCTCGCGGATGGACATGTGCCGCACCGCCGTCGGTCGAGCCTACATGGCCGCGTTGAGCGAGCCAGAGCGGCAACGGCTGCTCGTCGGCCTGCAGGCGGCCGCCGGGGACGAGTGGGCGCATCTCGGCACCCGCCTCGACGACGCCCTGCAGGAAACCATCGCCCAGGGCTACGCGATTGCGACCGGTGAATGGCACGAAAACCTCAACGCGGTCGCCGTGGGCTTCATCGGCCCATCCGGCGAACGGTACGCGGTCAACTGCGGCGGCGCGGCGCATCAGTGCCCGCGCGACTGGCTCACATCGCGCGCCGTGCCAGCCCTCATCGAATGCATCGAGAAAATCGTGCGCGAGATTGGCGGCGCGCCCGGCCGGCGTCTCGACGATTGAGACACCGAATCCCCGATTGCGGCCGCCGCGGGTGTAACTCAGGTAACCAATCGAAAAATACGCCGCTGGACTGTAACAAGCCGGGGGACGTAGCATCATGCTTTCAGCGCGGCGGCGCCCGTTGCAACGCCTATAAACTGGTTCGACCTGGAATCTTCACCTGTCGAACACAGTCACGATCGCAACGACGCGCCTTAACATCTTTTTCCCGCCCCTCGCGTAGCATCGAGCAAGGCATCGGCATGGATCAATCACACGGCGCTCATGGACGTCGCCTGACGCCTTCTGTTGTCTATTGCCTGCTACCCCAGCTTATCGCGTCGCGCAACGCGCCCTTGCTCAACTACACGCCAGCCACCTGAACGAACTGATGGACGAACAACAAAAGCATTCGGATACGCCACGCAGCATTGACCCCGCCCGCCAATCGCCTGAACCGACAGGGCCAGCCGGTACGCCTCGCGTCCCGCCTGGCGCGAAACCGCATCGGGCCCGCACGATTGGCTTGATCGTCGCGGCCCTGGTGGTCGCGGGTATCGTGCTGGTGCGCTGGCATCCATGGGCGAGCGATCCGGGGGCCGCGCAGGCGCCCGGCGGCGCCAGTGGCGCGCGCGCTGGCCGCGGCGGCGCGGGCCAGGCCAACCTGCCCCAGCCGGTGCACGTCGCTAGCGTGACACAAGGCGACATGCCCGTTGTGCTGACAGCGCTCGGCACCGTCACCCCGCTTGCCAACGTGACCGTACGCACGCAGTTGAGCGGCACCCTGCAGACTGTCGCATTCCAGGAAGGCCAGATGGTCAAGAAGGGTGACCTGCTCGCGCAGATCGACCCGCGCCCGTTCCAGATATCGCTCGCCAACGCGCAGGGCACGCTGGCGAGAGACGAAGCCCTGCTGCAAACCGCGCGCCTCGACCTGAAGCGCTATCAGACGCTGCTCGCGCAGGACTCCATCGCGAGCCAGCAGGTGGACACGCAGGCCTCGCTCGTCAGGCAGTACGAGGGCACCGTCAAGGCGGACCAGGCGAACGTCGATACCTTCAAGCTCGACCTCATCTATGCGCGCATCACGGCGCCGGTGTCGGGCCGTGTCGGCCTGCGCCAGGTCGATCCTGGCAACTACGTGACCTCGGGCGACACCAACGGCATCGTCGTCATCACGCAGCTGCAGCCGATCAGCGTGCTCTTCACGACATCCGAAGACAACCTGCCCGCCATCATGAAACAGATGCACGCGGGCACGAGAATGTCGGCCACCGCCTACGACCGCAGCAACACCACCGCACTGGAATCGGGTTACCTCGATACGATCGACAACCAGATCGACACCACCACCGGCACCCTCAAGATGCGCGCGCTGTTCCCGAACCCCGACAACGGGCTGTTCCCGAACCAGTTCGTCAATACGCGCCTGCTCGTCGACGTGGTCAAGAACGCGACCATCGTGCCAACCTCGGCGGTGCTGAACGGGTCGATGGGCCAGTTCGTGTACGTCGTTAAGCCGGACAACACGGTGACCGTGCGCACGGTCAAGGTCGGCCCGGTCGATGGCGAGCGCACCAGCATCCAGTCGGGCCTCGCGCTTGGCGAGCGCGTCGTGATCGACGGTTCCGACCGGCTGCGCGAAGGCGCGAAGATCACGATTCCCGCCGAACGGCCGAGGGCTGCAGCGGGCGCATCCGGTGCTGCCGCAGCGTCCGGCGCATCGGGCGCGCACGCCCACCGTCACAAACGCGCGGCGCAAGCCTCGGAATAAGGCACGGCTGATACCGCATGAATCCATCCCGCGCTTTTATTCTGCGCCCGGTCGGTACCGCCCTGCTGATGGCGGCGATCATGTTGGTCGGGCTTGTCGCACTGCGCTTCCTGCCGCTTTCGGCGCTGCCGGAAGTCGACTACCCGACCATCCAGGTGCAGACCTTCTATCCGGGCGCGAGCCCGGACGTGATGACGTCGTCCGTGACCGCGCCGCTCGAGCGGCAGTTCGGACAGATGCCGTCGCTCAACCAGATGTCGTCGCAAAGCTCGGCGGGTTCGTCGATCATCACGCTGCAGTTCAGTCTCGACCTGCCGCTCGATATCGCCGAACAGGAAGTGCAGGCCGCGATCAACGCGGCGGGCAACCTGCTGCCGTCCGACCTGCCCGCGCCGCCGATCTACGCCAAGGTCAATCCGGCCGACGCGCCGATCATCACGCTCGCGATCACGTCGAAGACGCTGCCGCTCACCCAGGTGCAGGATCTCGCCGACACCCGTCTCGCACAGAAAATCTCGCAGGTAGCGGGCGTCGGTCTCGTGAGCCTGTCGGGCGGCCAGCGGCCGGCGGTGCGCATCCAGGCGAACCCGCGCGCGCTCGCAGCGTATGGCCTGAATCTGGACGACCTGCGCACGACGGTCTCGAACCTGAACGTCAATACGCCGAAGGGCAATTTCGACGGCCCGAGCCGTTCGTACACGATCAACTCGAACGACCAGCTGACCGACGCCGCGGCCTATCAGGACGCGGTGATCGCCTACAAGGCAGGCCGCCCGGTCATGCTCACCGACGTCGCGAGAATCATCGAGGGCGCGGAAAACACCAAGCTCGGCGCATGGGTCAATGACACGCCGGCGATCATCCTGAACGTGCAGCGCCAGCCGGGCGCCAACGTGATCCAGGTGGTCGACAACATCAAGAAGCTGCTGCCGCAACTGCAGCAGTCGCTGCCGGCCTCGCTCGATGTCGAAATCGTCACCGACCGCACCACCACCATCCGCGCGTCGGTGCGCGACGTGCAGTTCGAACTGCTGATGTCGGTCGTGCTGGTCGTGCTCGTGATGTACCTGTTCCTCGCCAACATCTACGCGACGATCATCCCGAGCCTGTCGGTGCCGCTGTCGCTGATCGGCACGCTCGCCGTGATGTATCTGTGTGGCTTCTCGCTCGACAACCTGTCGTTGATGGCGCTGACGATCGCAACCGGCTTCGTCGTCGACGATGCGATCGTGATGATCGAGAACATCGCGCGCTACGTCGAGGACGGCGACCCGCCGCTCGAAGCCGCGCTGAAGGGCTCGAAACAGATCGGCTTCACGATCATCTCGCTGACGGTCTCGCTGATCGCGGTGCTGATTCCGCTGCTGTTCATGGGCGACGTGGTCGGACGCCTGTTCCATGAATTCGCGATCACGCTGGCGGTGACGATCGTGATTTCGGCGGTCGTCTCGCTGACGCTCGTGCCCATGATGTGCGCGAAGCTGCTGCGTCACACGCCGCCGAAAGAAAGCCACCGCTTCGAAGCGAAAGCGCACCAGTTCATCGACTACGTGATTGCCCGTTACGCGGTGGCGTTGACGTGGGTGCTGAACCGGCAGCGCGCGACGCTCTTCGTCGCGCTGCTGACGCTCGTGCTCACGGCCCTGCTATACGTGGTGATTCCCAAAGGCTTCTTCCCCGTGCAGGACACCGGCGTGATCCAGGCGATCACGCAGGCGCCGCAGTCGGTCTCGTACGCGTCGATGGCAGAGCGGCAGCAGGAACTCGCCGCACAGATCCTGAAGAATCCGGACGTGGAAAGCCTGACGTCGTTCATCGGCGTCGACGGCAGCAACATCACGCTGAACAGCGGCCGGATGCTGATCAACCTGAAGCCGCGCGACGACCGCAGCAATACCGCGAGCGAAGTGATCCGCCAGTTGCAGAAAGATGTCGCGCATATTCCGGGCGCGGCGCTCTTCATGCAGCCGGTGCAGGATCTGACCATCGATTCGACGGTCAGCCCGACGCAGTATCAGTTCATGCTGACGGACCCGAACATCACGGAATTCGCCACCTGGGTGCCGAAGCTGATCGACCGGCTGAAGCGGTCGCCTGAACTCGCCGACGTCGCCACCGACCTGCAGGAAAACGGCCAGTCGGTATTCATCGAAATCGACCGGCCGACCGCCGCGCGCTACGGCATCACGCCCGCCACCGTCGACAACGCGCTATACGATGCGTTCGGCCAGCGCATCATCTCGACGATCTTCACGCAGTCGAACCAGTACCGCGTGATTCTCGAAGCCAAGCCGGAGATGCAGCATTACGTCGAGTCGCTGAACTCGATCTATCTCCCGTCGGCAACGTCGACGGGCGGACAGGTGCCGCTGTCGGCCATCGCGAGTTTCCATGAACAGCCGGCGCCCCTCCTCGTCACGCACCTGAGCCAGTTCCCGGCAACCACCGTGTCGTTCAACCTGGCACCGGGCGCGTCGCTCGGCGCGGCAGTCAAGGCGATCGGACAGGCGGAAAAGGACATCGGTCTGCCCGCTTCGTTCCAGACACGTTTCCAGGGCGCGGCGCTCGCGTTCCAGGCGTCGCTCGCGAACGAGCTGTTCCTGATCCTCGCGGCCATCGTCACGATGTATATCGTGCTCGGCGTGCTGTACGAGAGCTTCATCCATCCGATCACGATCCTCTCGACGCTGCCATCGGCGGGCGTGGGCGCCCTGCTCGCACTCCTCATCACCGGGCACGATCTCGACATCATCGGCATCATCGGTATCGTGCTGCTGATCGGTATCGTGAAGAAGAACGCGATCATGATGATCGACTTCGCGCTCGAAGCCGAGCGCGAACACGGCAAGCCGCCGCGCGAGGCCATCTTTCAGGCCGCGCTGCTGCGCTTCCGGCCGATCCTGATGACGACGATGGCCGCCCTGCTCGGCGCGCTGCCGCTGATGCTCGGCACCGGCGCGGGTTCCGAACTGCGGCGCCCGCTCGGCATCGCGATCGCCGGCGGTCTGATCGTGAGCCAGTTGCTGACGCTCTTCACCACGCCCGTGATCTATCTCGGCTTCGATTCGCTGGCACGCCGCGCCCGTGCGCGTTTTCATCGCGGCGATGCAACCCCGACGCCGCCTGCCACCGACGCGGGGAACTGAGCGATGAACCTGTCGCGTCCGTTTATTTCCCGGCCGGTCGCCACCACGCTGCTGGCGATCGGCGTCGCGCTGGCCGGCATGTTCGCGTTCGTGAAGCTGCCGGTCGCGCCGCTGCCGCAGGTCGATTTTCCGACGATCTCGGTGCAGGCGACCCTGCCAGGCGCGAGCCCGGAAACCGTCGCAACCAGTGTCGCGAGTCCGCTCGAACGGCACCTCGGCTCGATTGCCGACGTGACCGAAATGACGTCGTCGAGTTCGGTGGGCTCGTCGCGGATCACGCTCCAGTTCGGTCTGAACCGCGATATCGACGGCGCCGCGCGCGATGTGCAGGCCGCCATCAACGCCGCCCGCGCCGACCTGCCGACCAGCCTGCGCAGCAACCCGACCTACCACAAGGTCAACCCCGCCGACGCGCCGATCCTGATTCTCGCTCTGACCTCCAACACGCTGCCCGCCGGTCAGCTGTACGACTCGGCGGCCACGGTGCTGCAGCAGTCGCTGTCCCAGGTGGACGGCGTGGGCGAAGTCGACGTGAGCGGCTCGGCCAACCCGGCGGTGCGCGTCGAACTGGAACCGCACGCGCTGTTCCACTACGGCATCGGCCTCGAAGACGTGCGGGCGGCGCTTGCCGCCGCGAACGCGAACAGCCCGAAAGGCTCGATCGAGTTCGGCCCGACCCACGTACAGCTCTACACCAACGATCAGGCGACCAAGGCCGCGCAGTACAAGGATCTCGTGATCGCGTACCGCGACGGCGCGGCAGTGCATCTCTCGGACGTCTCGCAGGTGGTCGATTCGGTCGAGGATCTGCGCAACCTGGGTCTCATCAACGGCAAGCGCTCGGTACTCGTGATCCTGTATCGCCAGCCGGGCGCGAACATCATCGAGACCGTCGACCGGGTGAAGGCCATGCTGCCGCAGTTGAAGGCCTCGCTGCCCGCCGACGTCGACGTGATTCCCACTGCTGACCGTTCCACCACGATCCGCGCTTCGCTGAAAGACACACAGCGCACGCTGATCGTCGCGGTGGTGCTCGTTGTGATGGTGGTGTTCCTGTTCCTGCGCAACTGGCGCGCCACGCTGATTCCGAGCGTCGCGGTGCCGATCTCGATCATCGGCACGTTCGCCGCGATGTACCTGCTCGGCTTTTCGATCGACAACCTGTCGCTGATGGCGCTGACCATCGCCACCGGTTTCGTCGTCGACGATGCCATCGTGGTGCTGGAAAACATCTCGCGGCACATCGAGAACGGCGTGCCGCGCATGAAGGCGGCATTCATCGGCGCCCGCGAAGTCGGCTTCACGGTGCTGTCGATCAGCATCTCGCTGGTGGCCGTGTTCCTGCCGATCCTGCTGATGGGCGGCATCGTCGGGCGGCTGTTCCGCGAGTTCGCGATCACCCTGTCGTTGGCGATCGGCGTTTCGCTGCTCGTCTCGCTCACGCTCACGCCGATGATGTGTTCGCGCCTGTTGCCCGAGCATCACGACAAGCGCGAGGAAGGCCGTTTGGGACGCTGGCTCGAACGCGGCTTCGCGCGCATGCAGGGCGGCTACGAACGCACGCTCGGCTGGGCGCTGCTGCATCCGCGCCTGATCGTCGCCGTCCTGATCGCGACGATCGGCCTGAACGTCTATCTGTACATCATCGTGCCGAAGGGCTTTTTCCCGCAGCAGGACACCGGCCGGCTGATCGGCGGCATCCAGGCCGACCAGAGCACGTCGTTTCAGGCCATGAAGGGAAAGTTCTCCCAGATGATGGCGATCGTGCAGAAGAATCCGGCGGTCGACAGCGTGGTGGGCTTCACGGGCGGCCGCCAGACGAATTCGGGCTTCATGTTCGTTACGCTGAAGTCGAAGAGCGAGCACCGTGCCTCGGCGGACCAGGTCATCCAGCAACTGCGTGCGCCCCTCTCCGATGTCGCGGGCGCCCGCACCTTCCTGCAGGCGGTGCAGGATATCCGCGTGGGCGGCCGGCAGTCGAACGCGCAGTATCAGTTCACGCTGCTGTCCGATTCGACCACCGATCTGTACGCGTGGGGACCGAAGCTCACCGAGGCGCTGCAGCGCCGACCCGAACTGGCCGACGTGAACTCCGACCAGCAGCAGGGCGGTCTCGAAGCCATGGTGACGATCGACCGCGCGTCGGCGTCCCGCCTCAAAATCCAGCCGTCGCAGATCGACAACACGCTGTATGACGCGTTTGGACAACGCCAGGTCTCGACGATCTACAACCCGCTGAACCAGTATCACGTCGTCATGGAAGTCGCGCCGCGATACTGGCAGCACCCGGACATGCTGAACGAGATCTACGTCAGCACGTCGGGCGGCAGCGCGAGCGGCGCGCAGACCACCAACGCGACCGCCGGCACGGTCACGGCCGCGACCACGGGCGGCACGGCAGGCACGACGGCATCGAGCGCGGCGGCGATCGCCGCCGACTCCGCCCGCAACCTCGCCACCAACTCGATCGCGGCAAGCGGCAAGTCGAGCGCGTCGGCGGGCTCGGCAGTATCGACCTCGAAGGAAACGATGATCCCGCTATCGGCCATCGCGAGCTTCGGGCCGGGTAATACCCCGCTGGCGGTGAACCACCAGGGCCAGTTCGTGGCATCGACGATCTCGTTCAACCTGCCGCCGGGCAGGTCCCTGTCGGAGGCCACGAACGTGATCTATCAGACGATGGCCGAGATCGGCATGCCGGGCACGATTCGCGGCAGCTTCCAGGGCACGGCGCAGGCGTTCCAGCAGTCGATGTCCGATCAGCCCATCCTGATTCTGGCCGCGCTCGCCGCGGTGTACATCGTGCTCGGCATGCTCTATGAGAGCTACATCCATCCGTTGACGATTCTCTCGACGCTGCCGTCCGCGGGTGTCGGCGCGCTGCTCGCGCTGCTGCTGTTCAGGACGGAGTTCAGCATCATCGCGCTGATCGGCGTGATCCTCCTGATCGGCATCGTCAAGAAGAACGCGATCATGATGGTCGACTTCGCGATCGAGGCGTCGAGGACAGGACTATCGTCGCACGATGCCATTCGAGAGGCCTGCCTGCTGCGCTTCCGGCCGATCATGATGACGACCTGCGCGGCCCTGCTCGGCGCGTTGCCGCTCGCTTTCGGCCAGGGTGAAGGCGCGGAATTGCGCGCCCCGCTCGGGATTGCGATTGTCGGCGGCCTGATCGTCAGCCAGATGCTCACGCTCTATACGACGCCCGTCGTCTATCTTTATATGGACCGGATTCGCGTGAAATGGGAAACGAGACGCCAGCGGCGCTCGCGAGGTGCGCCGGCGACTGAATAGCGCTCGCCTCACCAGTCGATTCTCGCGTCTGTCTGCCGCGCAGGGCGACGGGCGCGAAAACGAAACCGACCGGTGCCTCAGAGCTTCTGCGCTGCGGCCAGCGTGAAAATCCGCGCCCATTGCCGGGCCTGCCGCTCTCCGCTCATGGGCAGTTGCCAGGCCGGCTGCGTGCCGCTCTTCACCTTGAGGGCGACCTGCCAGCCGTCGCCCGCGCGTTCGGCCTCTGCCTGCACGACGTCGGCAAAAATATACTCCCCGACGGCATTTCCCACACGCACCTTCAGGAACCGCTTGGCGGCGGCCAGTCTGATCTCGCCCCATTCGCCCTTCAGTTCGTGCGTCCAGTCGCCATCGCGTACATTCGCGGCCACCTCGCGGCGGCGCCGCCACCACCATGCGATAGCCAGCAGCAGAGCGATCGCGACCACCACCGCCACGCCCACTGCAACGCCCAGACCGAATTGCGTCGACAGGAAATCAAACGCCCGGACCGCGCCGTAAATCAGCGCGATCAGGGCCAGCAGGACAACTACAATCGGCATCTGGCATCACTCCGGCGCGAACAGAAACTCCAGTCGGACTGGAAGCACAAAAAGAAAGCGGCGGTCTAATCCGCCGCGCGATACGCAACCCAATCCGTCAAGGCTGCCTGTGCGTTGCCGCCCAATCCTTCACGGCCTTCAACGTATTCTCGACGTGCTTGTCCGGCGACAGGCTCGTGTATTCGTAGATGATCTTGCCATCCGGTGAGATCACATACGACACCCGGTTGGCCATCGGCATACGCATGGGCATGCCTGCGTCATATTCATCGATGATCTTGTGGTCCTCGTCGGCCGCTACCGGGAACTTGCTGCGACACTCGCTGACCGAGAACTTCGTCAACGTCTCGATGTTGTCGTGCGATACGCCGATCACGGTCGCCCCATACTTCTTGTACTCATCGACGGCTTCCGCGAATTCATGGGCTTCGATCGTGCAGCCCTTGGTGAACGCTGCCGGATAGAAATACAGCACGACCGGGCCCTTCTTCAACGCGTCGGCAAGCGAGTAGGTATACGTGTTGCCGCCGAGCGAAGCCTGCGCGGTGAAGTCCGGCGCCGCATCGCCCGGCTTGAGCGTTGCGCTGGCCATACCCGCGTGCAGTGCAAGCCCCGCCGACAGACACCCAGCCAGCACGAGCGACATGAACTTTCGTTTCATAAGGATTTTCCTTTAGATTGACTGACGAACGACACCTGTCGGGCAGCGTGCACGTCGAGGCATCGTAACGCCACTTCGATTGGACCGCGCAGCGGGGACGCAGGTTCGTTCGCTCCCGCTACATGCGCAATCGCGACGCCTTCACGCCCCGGTTCACGAGCGCTCTGACAGGATTACTCGCCGGCGTGCGCGCCGAACCAGGCCGCCGCTGACAGGCCAAGCTCCGCGAGCACTTCGGGCGTAAATACCGCGAATTCGGGCAAGGCTTCATTGCGGGCGACCGCCGCCGCGTCCTCGCCCTGCTCGGCCGCTTCGGTCAGGCGTAACAACGCGCCAAGCGGACCGGTTCGGTTGACGATCGCATCGCGGATCGGCGGCGACAGGCCCAGACGGTCGAGCGTCGCTTCCGGTGTCGCGCCGACCACCACATGCACCAGCGAAAAGATCCCGGTCATGAAGGCGGCCTCGGCAAAACTCTCCTCCGAAGGTCGCAGCCAGCTCGCCGCCAGCTCCATGAAACGCGAGCGCGTCCCGGCGAGTTGCACCAGCGGATCGGAGCGCCATGGCAGGTCGCGGCCATCGGCGTACAGCAGCAGTTGCGCCCAGCGCGCGATCTGCCGCGTGCCGGTTGCGATGATCGCTTCGCGCAGCGACGAGATGTTGCGCCCAAGCCCGAACGCGCTCGAATTCACGAGTCGCAGCAGTTGCACGACCACGTTCGGATTCAGCTTCAACTCGGCTTCGAGCTCCGCCATGCCGGCATCGCGCGCGAGCAGCGCGAGGAGCCGCAACAGCGCAGGGCGCGTCGAGCGTGTGACCGGCGCGCTCAATACCTGAGGGCGTGCGAAGAAGTAACCCTGGAACAGATCGAAGCCCAGCTCGCGGGCAAAAGCGAAGTCTTCCTGCGTCTCCACCTTCTCGGCCAATAACGTCCTGCCATGGCGGCGCACCGTCGCGGCCAGCGCCGGCAGCGCCGCGCGGTTGGTCGCGAGGAAGTCGACCTTGACGATGTCCACGTGCGGCAGCAGGGCGACGAGACCGCCCGTCAGTTCGACCACGTCGTCGAGCGCAATCTGAAAGCCCGCGCGGCGCAGTTGCCCGATGCGTTGGAGCAGGTGTGCGTCGAAGGTGACCGTTTCGAGAATCTCGAGCACGAAGTGCTCGGGCGACATCAGATGGACGATGTCGTCGAACAGCAGCTCGCGGCTGATGTTCACATAGCCGCGCTGATGGCCCAGCACGGCGGCCACTCCAAGCCCGCCTATCGTACGGGAGACGACCTGCGCGGTGGCTTGGGCGTCGTCGTTGACCTCGGCGTAGTTGTGCGCACCGGCGCGGAACAGCAGTTCGTAGGCCGCGAGCGCGCCGCTCCGGTCGAGGATCGGCTGTCGGCCGAGATAGACGAACTGGCCGGCCGCGACGGCAGGCTCTCCGGGCAGCTCTTCGCCTGCGCCGGCGCGCGTGGACCCGGCATCGAACGGATCAGACATGTCTCTTGGCAGCTTGCATTCGGGTGGACCGCGGGGCGCGCGAGCTGACTGCACCAATCGGCCCGCGCGTCTGTTGGACTGTGCCGCATCGACGACAATCCGCGCCACTTTAACCGAAACCGCGGGCCGCTGCAGTGGCGACTGGAAGCGGTTTCACTTACCGTTGCTTTTTTACCGGATCGGCTAAAGATTTCCGCCCCGGGGTCGATATCTCGTTCTGATGGACGGTCTCGTGTCCTGAGACCGGTCTGCCGGAAACGGCGGAACCGGCCTTCCGCCTGCAAGTGAGAATACGGGTTGCCAGCGACAAACATGGAAGCGAATAGCGTCACCGCGCCCCGCCGGGGCCCTCTGCGCACGGTCATCGACCGCCTGCGTGCGCTCGGCCGGCGCACCGACGGCGAGGCCCCGCCGCGCGAGGACCACCCACGCCTCGAGCACACGGTCAGCGCCGTCGACTTCCTCGCTCATGTGGACCGGGACCTCAAGTTCCTCTATGTGTCGGACGCAAGCCTGCGCTTCATCGGCTACCACCGCGAGTACCTGCAGACCATCACGCTGCACGATCTGGTCGCCCCCGGCGATGTCGCGAAGCTCGACGCCGTGCTCGCCCATGCCGCCGCCAGCGCGGCCGTCGAAAAGATCACGCTCGAACTCGTCAAATCGCTGACCTACCCGGTCGCGGTCGAACTGCGCGTGGTGCGCAACAGTCACGACGGTACCGATGGCTTTGCGATCGCGGGCTTCGATGTGTCGGCGTGGCGCGCGACCGAAGACCGTCTCAAGCATGCGCTGCATCACGACCGCCTGACCGGCCTGTGGAACCAGGCTGCGCTCGTGCCCGCGCTGCTCAACGCGCAACAGCAAGCCGATATGCACGGCTCGACCGCCGCACTGCTGCTGCTCGATATCGACGATTATCAGCGCGTGAACCGCGCGCTCGGCTACGACGCCGGCGACGAGATGTTGCGCGACACGGCGCGGCGGCTGCAGAACATGGTGAACCAGGGCGAGACCATCGCGCGCGTCGCGAGCGATGAGTTCGCGGTCCTGCTGCCCCTGATCTCGACGCATCCGAATGCATCGTTTGCCGCCGAGGCGCTGGCCCGGCGTCTCCTGACGGCCATCCAGCAACCGTATTCGTTCAACGGCCAGCAGGTTCACCTGTCGGCGAGCATCGGCATCGCACTGTATCCCGATGCGCGCCATATGAAGGACGCAACGCCTGGCGGCAGCCATCTGATGCGCTGGGCCGACCATGCATTGCTGCAGGCCAAGTCCGGCGGCGGCAACACCCTCGCCTTCTACGTCCCGGACGACAATCCCGCCGACGCCGAGCGCCTCAAGCTCGAGGCGGATCTCTACGACGGCGTGCGCAACGGCGAATTCTCGCTGCACTTCCAGCCCATCACGAGCAGCCATACGCATGGCGTCGTGGGCGTCGAGGCGCTGATCCGCTGGCTGCATCCAGTGCATGGGCTCGTGCCGCCGTCGATGTTCATCCCGCTCGCGGAATCGGTCGGCCTCATCAACTATCTGGGCAACTGGGTGCTGAAGATTGCCTGCATGCAACTGATTCAGTGGGACGACCAGGGTATCAGGCTGCAATACGTGGCGGTCAACGTATCGCCGCAGCAGTTCCGCGACCCGCGCTTCACGGACAGCGTGCGCGAAGCGATCGCCCTGACCGGCATCGACCCGCGCCGCCTCGTGTTCGAGATCACCGAAAGCCTGCTGATGCACGACCCGGTCCACGCCAAGGCGCTGCTCGAGGAACTGACTGCGATCGGCATCCGTTTCGCCGTCGACGATTTTGGCACGGGATACTCGAGTCTCGCGTATCTGCAGCGTTTTCCACTCGCGAAGCTGAAGATTGACCGCAGTTTCGTCGAGAATCTGCTAACCTCGCGAAACGATCAGGCGATCGTCAGCGCGGTCGTGGGCCTCGCGCAAACGCTCGACCTCGAACTGGTTGCCGAAGGCGTAGAGACCGAAGCGCAGCGCGCATTGTTGACCGAGATGGGATGCGATCACATACAGGGCTGGCTCGTCTGCAAGGCGCTGCCATCGGAAGAACTGGCGCAGCGCTTCGAGGCACGCACGCTCCACCTGCACGGCGCGCCGTCCTGATGCGGACGGCGCGCATCCGCATCGAGCACCGGTCACGCGCCGGTATGCCAATCACTGGAACACGTATGGCTTTCGCGGGAATCACATGGTAAAGGCTGCGCTACTCGACAGATTGTGGTCGCGGATGAGCGAGCGCGGCGACTTCCCCATGCTGTCGCAGTCCCTGCGCACAACCATGGCGGCGATGACCAACGACGACCTCGACTTCTCGGCGCTCGTGCAGGTCGTGCTGTCGGACTTCGCCTTGACGCAAAAGGTGTTGCGGCTCGCCAACTCGGCGATGTACATGGCCTTCGGCGGCAACATCACCACCGTTACGCGGGCGCTGATGGTACTTGGCATGGACGCCGTCGGCCATCTCGTCGTCGGGCTCAAGCTCGTCGATCACTTTCATCACAGCGTGCCGCGGCGCATCGACGCCAAGCTGGAACTGAACCGCACGATGCTCTCGGGCTGCGTCGCGCGCAAGCTCACCGAGCGCGGCGACCTGCGCGCCGGGGAAGAAGCCGTCGTCTGCACGTTGATGCGTCAGGTCGGCAAGCTGCTCGTCGTGTTCTATCTCGATACCGAATGGGACAAGATCCGCCGCCACGTCGACGCCGGCATGGAAGAAACCGAAGCGTGCAATGCCGAACTCGGCGTGACGTTCGACGAAATCGGCCTTGAAGCCGCGACACGCTGGCGTCTGCCGGAGATGATCCGCGCCGGCATGAGCCAGTTCAATCCGCAGGATGAGGCGCCGCGCCAGGTGCAGTGGCTGCGCGCGATCACGAACTATTCGACCGAGGTCTCGCACGTCCTCACGACGCCGAATCTTCCCGACGCGGTACGCGAAGCGCGCATCGGAGAACTCGCGCAGCGTTACGGCCGTACGCTCGGAACCGATCCGGACGTACTCGTGGAGATGAGCGTTGCGCTGGCCCGCGAAGAGGCCGGCGATGGCGTCATGCGCGAGATCAGCGAACTGCGCGCCAACGCCGACGCGATTGCGCGCGAGGCACTCGATCCGGAGGCGCGCATTGGTGCGGGTGTCGAAGACCTGCGCGCGCTGCCGTCGGACAACGCACTTGCGCCGGCGCTCGCGCTTGCATCGGAAACGGTGCTGGCCGGCCTCGGCTTTGCGCGCACGGTCGTCTTCGTCAGGCACGGTGCCGGTTCTTTCAAGGCGCGGCTCGGCTTCGGACCGAAGATGGAGGCGCTCCTGCCGACGCTGCAATTCAACGCAGCTTTCCAGCCGGACGTGTTTCATCTCGCGATTGCGAACTCGGTCGGCATCTTCATCGAGAACGCTCGCGACCCGAAGATGATGGCGCGCCTGCCGGAATGGTTCCGCCGCTCGTTCGGCGACACGCGTTCATTTGTTCTGTTGCCGGTCGCGCTGGAGAACCAGTCGACGGTTGCACTGATATACGGCGACTGGACGCATGAGCAGGAGCCGCGCAAGATTTCCCAAGGGGAGATGGGCGCGCTCAACGAGCTTGCGCGTGAACTCGGCAGGTTCTTCGCACACGCGCCCGCGCGGGAAATGGAACTGCTTTGAGCGTGTGATGGGACAGCCAACCTGAGCGCTCATCGTGCCTGTTGCGCCCAGCGCCCCGCCGGGGCGAGCGGTACGGCAACCTGCATGACGCGGCTTCTTGCCCGCCTTCGGTTCTTCAATCCTCGATCCGTTCAAGCCCCGCCGCTTCGGCGCTGCGATCCGCCACGCCGGCCCACGCAGCGGCCACCAGCCCGAGCCTTGCGATATCGGCAGCCGTCAGCGGCGCCAGCTGCAGGCATGCGGTATCGACATCCGTCCATGCTGCGCGCTCAAGCGCTTCTATCGATGACAGCAGCATGCCCAGCGCGCCCTCGCGCCGCAGGATCGCCGCGCGGATCGGCTTCGTCAGCATGAGCATGTCGAGCGTGTTTTCGAGCGAACCACCGAACACCGCATCGACGAATGAAAACACGCCGGTGAGGAAGGCCGCATCGGCCTCGTCCCGGCCCGCCTCGGGCAGACGCTCCACGGCCAGTTCCATGAAACGCGCACGGGTTGCGGCGAGCTGCAGGAGCGGATCGTCTTCCAGCGAGACCTTGCGGCCGTCCGCGTACAGCAGCAGTTGCGTCCAGCGCGCGATGCGGTTCGTACCGGTCGCGTTGATGGCTTCGCGCAACGTCGTGACCTTGTGACCGACGCCCAGGCCGCTCGAATTTGCGAGCCGCATCAGATGCATCACCAGCACCGGGTTCAGCTTCAATTCGGCTTCGAGCTGCGCGACCGTCGGATCGGAGGCGAGCAGTTGCAGCAGATTCAGCAACGCGTGACGCGGCGCGCTCGCGCGGCGCAGGTTCTGGGTCTGCGGACGGGCAAAGAAGTAGCCCTGAAAGCGATCGAAGCCGAGCTCGTGCGCGGCCTCGAAATCCGCCGGTGTGTCGATGCCCTTGCCGATCAGAATCTTGCCCGCCGCCTTCAATACTTTCGTCAGCTTCGGCAGCAGCGCGGGCTGCGTGCGCCGGAAGTCGATCTTTACGGCATCGGCATAGGGCAGCAGTTTGGCGAAGGTGTCGCCCGGCTGCGTCACATCGTCGAGAACGAAACGATAGCGACGCCCGTGCAGCGCGATGACGCGTGTGACGAGTTGATCGTCGGCTTCGAGGTAGGGAGGCAGTTCGAGCGTGAAGCGTTCGGCGGGCAAGAGGCGCAGCGTGTCGTCGAAGAGCATTTCACGGCTCGCATCGACATAGGCCATATGTCCGGCCAGCGCTCCGCTTACGTCGGGCTGCGCGATGGCCCAGATCACCGCCTTCGCGTCCGCTGCGCGCGCGGCTTCGGCCGCCTTCATCGCGGCGTCGGCGGTTTCGCTGTCGGTGAATGCGGCGGGATTCGGCGTCGGAATGGCAGTGTGCCGTGCTTTCAGCTCGAAGCCGCACAGCATGCCATCGCGATCCAGCAGCGGCTGACGCGCGACGTAGACGTCGTCCGGCGCATGGCCCGCCTGACCGGACGTACCGTCCGGATGTTGGTGATCTTCGACTGCGATCCTGGTCATACCCGTCCCCCGCGAAGCGTATCGACGCCTCGTTTGCCCTGCTCTTGTGGTGTTTTCGTTGTGCCTGAATCCGACCGGCCGGCGCTCTCGACGCGGGCCTCAGGCACTGGCAGATTCTAGCGCACGCAGAAGTCATCAGGCAGCCGCGCGCAAACGATTTCGAAAAAAAACCGGCCGCGCAGGCGGCCGGTTTTTCCAGTCGGAGCGCGGACCTCCGTAACGATGCCTGGCCGCGCGCGCCATCTGGTGCGTTACTTCAGCACCACTTTCACGTCGAAGTACTTCGCAGCAAAACGGTCGATCGTGCCATCGGACTTCAGGTCCTTCAGCGCCTGATTGAGCGCATCCTTCAACGCCTTGTCGCCCTTGCGGACACCGAAGCCGACGCCACCACCAAGCAGCTTCTCGTCGCTCACGGCCGGACCCGCGAATTCGAAGCCCGCGCCCTGCGGACGCTTCAGGAAGCCCTTCGAGGCAGCTTCCGCATCCTGAAACGATGCATCGAGACGGCCCGCCGCGAGATCGGCGTAGATCTGGTCCTGCGTCTGATACGGTACGACGTCGACGCCCGCAGGCGCCCAGCGCGCCTTCGCATACGTTTCCTGGATCGTGCCCTGCAGCACGCCGACGTGCCTGCCCTTCAGCGAGGCGGCTGTCGGCTGCAGTCCGCTGCCCTTCTTCGCGATCATCTGGTTCGGGATCGTGTAGATCGGATCCGTGAACTCGATCGCCTGACGACGCTGGTCGGTGATCGTCATGTCCGAGTTGATCGTGCTGAACTTGCGCGCTTCCAGTGCCGGGATCAGGCCGTCGAACGAATTCTCGACCCACACGCATTTCGCCTTCAGCTTCGCGCAAACGGCGTTGCCGATATCGATGTCGAACCCTTGCAGGTCGCCCGCCGGCGACTTCGATTCGAACGGTGCATACGACGCTTCAACGCCGAAGCGGATTTCCTTGATGTCGGCCGCCGACGCACTGCCTGCTGCCACCGTCGCGGACGCAAAAAGCGCGAGCGCGGCCATCTTTCGCCAATTCATGTTCATCCGGGGAGTCCTCGCTTTGCTGATGATGAGATAAAACCGGGCCGAATCGAGGCGCGCATGGTCGCAGCGCCAGAATTGCAACTTAAACCCTTGCGGCTGATGCGGTGCCCCTCAACAGCCGCGGAGGCGCGATTGTACAGGGCAGGCGCAGCACACATGCCGGAGCTGCCCCATGACGCGGCAGCGGCCCCAGCGACCACGCGGCCGTACGATGGGTCAGACGAGCGCGGCCAGCGTGCTGTCGGTGGTTTCGATGACGAGCAACCCGGCGCGCAGGCCGGGCTTCACCGCCGGATTCGGAAACACGATGCGCTCTTCGTCGTGGCGCACCGCGTAGCGATAATCGCCATCGCGGGCGAGCAGCGTGTCTTTTTCGAAGGGCGTGAAATTCGGCACATCCGAAGCGACGAGCAGTTCGAACGCGTCGCTCTGCTTCGTGATCTGGTCGATGACCGTGAACACGCGCGGCAGCGGCGCCGATTCATCGACCGGTTCGCCTGCGACCAGCCGGCGCAGCGCGTGATCGGCCCCCGCGAAACGCACGAGATCGTTCTCTCCGAACGGGCGTACCTTGCCGAGCTCGAGCGTGCAGGCCAGTGCGCCGCACGTATCGGCGGTGAAATGCGAATACGTGTTGCCCTTCGTCGTATGCAGCAGCACAGCGGCAATGCGTGCATCGCGCAGCCATTCGAACATCGCACGCGATAGCGGCGCGCCGGTGTGCGGCAACAACGCGAACTGCTCGAACACCGAGGCACGGATCGCCGTGTGCATATCGACATGCCAGCGTGCTTCGGGCGCAGCGGATGCGGCATCGAAGAAACGCTTTGCGGCGCGCTCGAGTGCGGCCGCGCGCGGGGCTTCGCGGCTCTCTGCGACCTGTGCATGACGGCCGCTGAAGAGGCGGTTCAGGTCGTCGTCGCGATAACGGCACGCTTCGCGCATCGCATCGACGTTGCCGAGAATCACGAGCAGCCGGCACGCGAGCGGCATGCGCCCCGTTGCAATATCGCGCACCATCAGCGACAGCAATTCGATCGGCGCGGTTTCGTCGCCGTGAATGCCCGCCGACGCGAGCACGCTACGCGTCCCGTTCGTGAGCACCGCGGGTTCGAGCTGCAGCACGCCATCGCCCTGCCACGTAAAGCGTGTGCCGTTCGCGCACGCCCCCACGGCCTCTTCCGGCGACGGACGCTTGCCGCCCAGCGTGTACGCCAGAAAATCGTCGAGCAGCGCGTGCGCGCCGCGATCAGCGCTGGAAGTCATAGAGCGAGCCAAGGCCAAGAATCTGCGTCAGTTCGTCGAGCGCGGTGCGCGACTCGGCGAGCAGTTGCGGATCGGTGAGATCGGCCGGCGCGAGGCGATCGCGATAATGCTTTTCGATCCACGCATCGAGGCGCCCGAAGAGGTTATCGTTGATCCACACGCCCGGCGCCACCGCGGCGCGCTCTGCGTCGTTCAGCACGACACGCAGCCGCAGGCAGGCCGGGCCGCCGCCGTTCTTCATGCTTTCACGCAGATCGAACACCAGCACGTCGTCGATTGGACCATGCTGCGTCGAGAGGCTGTCGAGATATGCGGCAACCCGCGCGTTCTCGCGGCACTCCTGCGGCACCACCAGCACCTGGCGGCCATCCGGGCGCGTCAGCAACTGGCTGTTGAACAGATAGGACGTCACGGCATCCGCGACGCTCACCTGGGCGTCCGGCACTTCGATCACATTGAACGACGCGTTGAGCCTGTCGAGCTTGGTGCGCAGTTCGTCGTACACCGCGGACTGGTCGACAAACGCCGTCTCATGACAGAACAGCGTGTTGCGGTTGCCGACGGCAATCACATCGTTATGGAACACACCGGCATCGATCACGTCAGGCGCCTGCTGCGCGTAGACCGTTCCGCCTTCGACCAGACCGTGACGATGCGCGACCGCGCGGCTCGCCTCGAACGTCTGGCGCGCCGGATATCGCTTCGGCTCCGGCCCGCGACGATACTCGCTGCGCCCGTAGACGAAGAACTCGACGCCGCGCACACCGTACTCCGCGCAAAAGCGCGTGTGATTCGCCGCGCCTTCGTCGCCGAGCGCCGGCGTGCCGGGCAGCGCCTCATGCACCGCGAAGCGTGCGTTGTCCGCGAAGATTGCCTGCAGCGTGCGGCGCGTCGATTCGTGTTCGATCGCGCGATGCAGCTTGCTGCACAGGTTCGCCGGCGTGAAATGCACGCGGCCATCGTGCGTGTCCGCCGACGGGCTCACGGTCGCCGCGTTCGCCGTCCACATCGCCGAGGCGGAACTCGCGGCGGCGAGCAGCTCGGGCGCGTCCTTCGCCACGCGTGCGATCACGGTGGCGTCATCGCCGGAAAAGCCGAGTTCACGCAAGAGGCGCATTGACGGCCGCTCCTGCGGCGGCAACACGCCTTGATCAAAGCCGAGGTCGGCAAGCTGTTTCATCTTGCGCAGACCCTGCTTCGCCGCGGCCTTCGGGTTCGCGACGGACTTCTCGTTGTTCTGCGATGCGACGTTGCCGAACGACAGCCCCGCATAGTTGTGAGTCGGGCCGACGAGTCCGTCGAAATTGGCTTCAGTGGCTTGCATCGTCGATCCTCAGAATTGGAGGCCCGGCGAAACGCTCGCGGGCATCTGCAGTTGTGCGCTTTCGACGGATGCCATCGGATACGCGCAGTAATCGGCCGCGTAGTACGCGCTTGGCCGGTTGTTGCCCGAGCGGCCCGAGCCGCCGAATGGCGCCCCCGACGAGGCCCCGTTGGTCGGCCGGTTCCAGTTGACGATGCCCGCGCGAATGCGGCGCTGGAACTGCGTCCACAGCGACTCGTCGTCGGCCAGCAGACCGGCGGACAGGCCGAACTCGGTGTCGTTCGCACCGTCGATTGCGGCGTCGAAGGACGTGTAGCGGATGATCTGCGCAAGCGGGCCGAAGTGCTCTTCGTCGGGTAGGTCCTGCACGCCGGTCACATCGAGAATCGCGGGCGTCACGAAGCCGAGTTGCGGATCGCGCTGTTCCATCGTCAGCAGCGATTTCGCGCCGTCCGCCAGCAGCCGGTCCTGCGCCGCGACAAGACGCGAGGCGGCGCGCGCCGAGATCACCGCGCCCATGAACGGCTGCGGATCGGCGTTGTATTCACCCACGGCGATGCGCGAAGTCACATCGACGAGACGCTCGAGATAGCGGTCGCCAAAGGCATCGTTCGGCACGAAGATGCGGCGCGCGCAGGTGCAGCGCTGCCCTGCCGACAGAAACGCCGACTGGATCGTGTGATGCACGGCGGCGTCGAGATCGGCGACCGGCGCGACGACGAGCGGGTTGTTGCCGCCCATTTCGAGCGCGAGCACGATCTCCGGACGGCCGCCGAACTGCTTGTGCAGCAGCGTGCCCGTGTCCGAGCTGCCCGTGAAGAAGAGGCCGTCGATCTGACGATGATTCGCCAGCGCCACGCCCGTGTCCTTCTCGCCCTGCACGAGGTTCAGCACGCCGGCCGGCAGACCGGCCTCACGCCACACCTCGACCGTCGCACGCGCGACGCGCGGCGCCAGTTCGGACGGCTTGAACACGACTGTATTGCCGGCGATCAGCGCCGGCACGATGTGCCCGTTCGGCAAATGGCCCGGGAAGTTATACGGCCCGAATACCGCGACCACGCCATGCGGACGATGCCGCAGCACCGCGACGCCATCGGCCATCGGCGTGCGTTTTTCGCCGGTGCGCTCGTGGTAGGCCTGAATCGAGATCTCGACCTTCGCGGCCATCGACGCCACTTCAGTGCGCGCTTCCCACAACGGCTTGCCTGTTTCGCGACCGATCGCCTCGGCGATCGCTTCCTTGCGTTCGGTCAGAAGCGTAGCGAAGCGGCGCACGATCGCGATACGTGCGTCGAAATCCAGCGCGGACCACGCTGCAAAAGCGCGGCGCGCGCTGCGCACTGCACGGTCAACGTCTTCTGCCGAAGCGCTGTTGCCTTCCCACACTTTTGCGTTGGTGCCCGGGTTGCGCGACGCGAACACGTGGCCGGTGCCGGCGGCCCATTCGCCGTCGATAAAAAGCTCAGTCATGATCATCCCTGTTTTGGTTTCTGCGGCAGTACACGCACCGGATCGCCAGCGCGCACGTCGAGCGCAGCGGCATCTTCGGCGGACAGACGGAACACGCCCTCCTCCGGCACGCCGGGCGCCATGCCGACGCGGAAGTCGGTCAGCGACGTATTCGATACGAGCGAACGCGGAGCACCGTCCTGCACCCGCGGCTCGCCAATCTCGACCGGCACGACGACACTCTCGCGCACCGTGCGCAGATCGGCGATATGACATTCGAGCACCGGACCGGCGTCGAAAATATCGACGTGGTTTTCGTAGCGCAGCCCTTCAGCTTCGAGCATCCGGCGGGCGGGCAGCGTGTCACTGTGCGTGAGGCCGACGGCGGCCTGCGCCTCTTCCGGCAGCAGATCGACGTACACCGGATAGCGCGGCATCAGTTCGGCGAGGAACGCCTTGCGTCCGTGCGAGCTGAGATAGTCCGCGGCGTTGAAATCGATCTGATAGAAGTGCGAGCCCACCGCGCGCCAGAACGGCGAGGTGCCGTCCGCGTCGAAGTGCCCGCGTAGTTCGGCGCAGATGCGCTGCGGAAAACGCTCGCGGAACTGCGCGATAAACATGAAGCGCGAGCGCGACAGCAAACCGCCGACACCGCTCGTCCGGTAACGCGGGCTCAGAAACAGCGAGCACACTTCGGCGTAGCCCGTCAGATCATGCGAGATGTTGAGCGCGCGCATGCGCGTCCAGATGCCGAGGTCCTGGCTCGCGTGCACGACCGTACTCACGCGATAGTTGTAGAACGGCTGTTCGAGACCGACTGCGGTTTCGATCCCGCACACGCCTGCCACGTCGCCCGTCTGCGCATCTTCCATGACGAAGAAATAGCCTTCTTCGTGCGGCGCGGCCTTGCCTTCCATCGTCCGGCGCGTGCGTTCGACGCGCGCTGCCAGCGCATCGCGATCCGGCTTGAAGGTGGTAAGACCGGGACCGGTCTCTTGAGCGAGCGCGACGAGCGCGTCCACATCGCCCGTCTGCACGACGCGAACGACGATCATTGTGCTTCTCCCGAGTGTTCATTCTGCGTCTGCTGATGCAGCGGCACACAGCGCACCGTGTCGCCGTCCTGCACGCCAAGCGCTTCGCGTGCGGCTGTCGCCAGCGTGGCGCCGCGCGCCTTGTCCGTTGGCAGATCCGCCAGCACGCAGCGGAAATCGCCCGCGCGATTGCTGGCGACGAGATACGTCGGTCCCTGGAGAGCGGCACCCGCTTCGCGGACCATGCGGTTTTCATTGCGCGCCACGCACGCCGCGCGATCGACCTGCGCCGTCACCACCGGACCGGCATCGAAGATATCGACGTAGCGGTCCGTCTCGAAGCCCTCTTCCTGGTGGATGTCGTAGGCGAGCAGCGCCTTCTCGTCCGGCTCGCCCAGCACACGCTGCGCCGCTTCAGGCAAGAGCGGCACGTAGATCGGATAGCTCGGCATGACTTCAGCGATGAAGGTGCGGCTGCGGCCGCCCGACTCCACTTCGATATCGGCGAAATTGCGGCCGAAGAACTTGCGCCCCACCGCTTCCCAGAAGGGCGACACGCCCGCATCGTCGGTCACGCCGAGCAGCAGCGAAAACACTTCCGGCGTGAAGCGCTTGCGGTTCGCGGCGATGTACATCATCCGCGCGCGCGACATCAGATGCGCCGCCGCATCGCCACGCAACGAGGGATCGATATAGAAGCCCGCGAGCCGGCTCTTGCCGGTCAGTTCATGCGACATGGTCAGCGCGTGAATCTTGCGGTTCACGTGCAGCTCACGCGACGCGTGGATCAGCGCGTCGTTGCGAAACGCGTAAAACGGTTCGGAGTAGCCGGCCGCCGCGACGATGCTGGCCGTGCCCAGCAGCTTGCCCGTTGCGGCGTCTTCGAGCACGAACAGGTAGAACTCCTCGCCCGGAAAGTCGACTTCCGCGAGAAACGAGTCTTCCGACAGCGCGACGCGCGCCTCGAGCGCCCGCCGGTCGTGCGGCAGCGAGTGCAGCACGGGTTGGGCGGTGCGCGCCATGTGTTCGAGCGCATCGAGATCGGCGAGGCGGCCAGGGCGTACGAAGAGCATCATCGTTCCAGTGGTTGAATGTGATGCAGGTGGATCAGCGTGCCGCTGCTTCAGCGGTCGCGCCGACGACAGCCTCGATTGCCGTTTCGAGGCGCGCAAGACCTTCGTTGAGATCGTCGATCGGCATGATCAGCGACGGTGCAAAACGCAGCACGTCAGGCCCCGCCATCAGCATCATCGCGCCGTGATTCGCGGCAGCGGTGACGAAGTCTTTCGCGCGGCCCTTGAACGCGTCGGTCAGTTCGGCGCCGATCAGGAGACCCTTGCCGCGCACTTCCTTGAAGATGCCGAAACGTTCGTTGATCTTTGCGAGCTTCGCCTTCAGGAGTTCGCTGCGCGAGCGCACGCCTTCGAGCACGGCCGGATCGCTGATCAGTTCAACGACCTTTTCCGCAATCGCCGAAGCCAGCGGATTGCCGCCGTACGTCGTGCCATGCACGCCAACCTTGAAATGCGCGGCCAGTTCGGTCGTCGTCAGCATCGCGCCGATCGGGAAGCCGTTGCCGAGCGCCTTCGCGGTGGTCAGGATGTCGGGCGTCACGTCCGTGTCCTGGTACGCGTAGAAATAGCCGCTGCGGCCTACACCCGTTTGTACCTCGTCAAAAATCAGCAGCGCGCCGTGCCTGTCGCAGGCCTCGCGCAGTGCGCGCAGGAAAGCCGGATCGGCCGGAATGACGCCGCCTTCGCCCTGGATCGGCTCGACGATCACCGCGCAGGTCTTCGCACCGATGGTCTTCAGCGCGGCTTCCGTGTCGTTGTACGGCAGATGGATGATGCCTTCCGGCACCGGGCCGAAGCCTTCCGAATACTTCGGCTGGCCGCCGACGCTCACCGTGAAGAAGGTCCGGCCGTGGAACGACTGCGTGAACGAGACGATTTCATACTTGTCGGCGCCGAAACGTTCGAACGCGACGCGGCGCGCCAGCTTCAGGGCGGCTTCGTTCGCTTCCGCGCCCGAGTTGGCGAAGAATGCACGGTCGGCGAACGTCAGGTCTTCGAGGCGCTTTGCAAGGCGCAGCACCGGTTCGTTCGTGTAACCGTTACCGATGTGCCACAGCTTGCTGCCCTGCTCCTGCAGCACCTTCAGCAGTTCCGGGTGCGAGTGGCCGAGCGCCGTGACGGCGATGCCGCCGGCGAAGTCGATGTAGTCGCGGCCTTGCGTATCCCAGACACGCGAGCCCTCGCCGCGCACCGGCACGAAAGCGGCTGGCGAGAACACCGGCACCATCACTTCGTCGAAGGTCTGGCGCGTCACAGTCAGGTCGTTCATGGCAAATCCTCGTTTCAGTAATGTCACTAGTGTAGGAAACCGCGCGCGAACCGTCTTGCTTATACGCGACGCGTTCTATCGGGGTTGGTGTTCTGCGGCCGCATTCGCGGCTTTAGTCCGTATCGGGCGGCTCGATCAGCGCGGCCGGGCGCGGCACACTCGCGCTCGCGCGGCCGTCCGGCCCGCCGCCATGCTGCTTTTCGATGTAATTGCGACGATCCTCGCGCGGTGTGACGCCAAAATGTTCGCGATACGCATTCGAAAAGTGCGCAGCCGACGAAAACCCGCATGCAAGGCTGATCTGCACCACCGATTTGCTGGTGCGCTGGAGTTGCGTACGTGCTTTCGAAAGGCGCAGCCCCAGGTAGTAGCGCGACGGCATCGCTGCCAGATACTGGCGAAACAGCCGCTCCAGCTGGCGCCGCGAGACACCGACGAGACCCGCGATTTCATCGGTGGTCAGCGGATCTTCGATATTGGCTTCCATCAGCAGAAGCGCGTCGTTCAGGCGCGGATGGCGCTCGCCGGGCGCCGTCACGAACGGAATGCGCTGACGCTCCTCACCCGCGCGCAACACACCGACGCCGAGCGTGTCGGCGATCCGGTCCGCCAGTTCCGGGCCGTGTTCGCGGGCGATCATGGCCAGCATGAAGTCGACGGTGGCCTGGCCGCCGGCGCAGGTCGCACGGTCGCGATCGATTTCGAAGATCTGCTGCGTGACGATCGAGCGCTCGAACTGCTCGGAAAACTGCTGATAGGTTTCCCAGTTGACGCTCACCCGATAGCCGGACAACTGCCCGGCCATCGCGAGCCACCAGACGCCGTGATGGATGCCCGTGACGAGCGGCGTGCGCTGCCCGACGCGTGACAGGCTCGCAAGGAACAGCCGGTAGTCGGCGAACTGCTGGAAGCGCTCGCTGACGATGATCAGCCAGTCGGCGGAAATGGCGTCGCCGAACGCGGCATCGGCGGGCCACTGCGCGCCGCCTGAGAGTGGCACGGGACGCCCGTCCCACGAACAGACCTGCCAGCGGTACAGCGCGCGTCCGTCGATTTCGTTGGCGAGATGGAGTGCGTCGACGATCGGCCCGACGCCCGACATCGACACAGGCGGCAACGCGACGATCGCGACCTGGGTCGTGCGTGCCGGGCTGGACGTGCGGGCCATCTGATTCTGAAGCGCGGGTCGTCGAGGCGCTACTTGAGGCTGCCGGACAGGAACTGCTTGAGCCGTTCGCTGCGCGGCGAAGTGAGCACCTCGGAGGGCAACCCTTCTTCTTCGGTGCGCCCCTGGTGGAGGAACATCACGTGATTCGAGACGTTGCGCGCGAAACCCATTTCATGCGTGACGACGATCATCGTGCGGCCTTCTTCGGCGAGCTTCTGCATCACCTTCAGCACTTCGCCGACGAGTTCCGGATCGAGCGCCGAAGTCGGTTCGTCGAACAGCATGACGTCGGGATTCATCGCCAGCGCACGGGCAATCGCGACGCGCTGCTGCTGGCCGCCCGACAGATGCGACGGATACTGCTTCTCCAGACGCGGCGCGAGGCCGACCTTCTCCAGATACTGGCGGGCGCGCTCTTCGGCTTCGCGACGCGACAGACCGAGCACGTGAATCGGCGCCTCGACGACGTTCTCGAGCACGTTCATGTGCGACCACAGGTTGAAATGCTGGAACACCATCGCGAGCTTCGTGCGGATGCGCTGCAGCTGCTTGTGATCGGCCACTTCGAAATTGCCGTGGCGGTCGGTTTTGGTGCGCACCGTTTCGCCGTCGACGACGATCTGCCCGGCGTTCGGGCGCTCCAGAAAATTGATGCAGCGCAGGAACGTGCTCTTGCCCGAACCGCTCGCGCCGATGATGCTGATCACGTCGCCCTTGTTCGCGTTCATCGACACGCCCTTCAGCACTTCGTTGTCGCCATAGCGCTTGTGGATGTCCTGCACGGCGAGCTTGCAGGCTTCGGTTTGAGATGTATGGAGCAAGATGCTCTCCCAGTGTGAATGCAGGCCCGTCTTGCGACAGGGTGATACGTTCTGTTCAGCGCGTTACCGCGGCCGCTGATCCGCCTGCTGCAGCGCTTGAGTGCGTGCGCCCGGCTCAGTGCGTTCGTACCGCCAGATACGCGAGCCAGCGGCGCTCGGCGCGTCGAAACGCGGCGACGAGTGCGAACGATACCGCACAGTAGATCAGCGCCGCGATACCGAAGGCTTCGAACGAGCGGTACGTCGCCGAATTGACGTCGCGCGCCACCTTGAGGATGTCGGGCACGGTCGCTGTGAAGGCAACGGTCGTTGCGTGCAGCATCAGGATCACTTCGTTACTGTACAACGGCAGCGCCCGGCGTAGCGCGGACGGTAGCACAATGCGCCGGTACATCGTGAACCAGCTCATGCCGTAGGCACGCGCCGCCTCAACTTCGCCGTGCGAAGTCGAGCGGATCGCGCCCGCGAAAATCTCCGTCGTGTAGGCGCAGGTGTTCAACGCGAACGCGAGGATCGCGCAGTAGAAGCCGCTGCGGAAGAAGGCATCGAGCAGCGAATGGGCGCGCACGAATTCGAGGCTGTAGATGCCGGTATAGATCAGCAGCAGTTGCACGTACAGCGGCGTGCCGCGAAACACGTAGGTATAGAAGCGCACCGGCATCGACAGCCAGCGCTTCTTCGATACACGCATCACGGCCAGCGGAATCGCCATCACAAAGCCGAAGCCGATCGACACGACCAGCAGCCACAGCGTGACCGCCAGCCCCGACATGCGATGGCCGTCCCAGTAGAGAAATGCGCGCCAGTACTCGGTGAGGATTTCAGTCATGGTGGTGTCAAAGCTCCGCGTGCCGCACGCCAATCGAATAACGCCGCCCCAGCCACACGAGCACGAGGTTCGAGACCGTCGTGATCGCGAGGTAGATCAGCGCCGCGATGAGAATGAAGAAGAACATGTTGAAGGTGCTTTTTCCCGCGTCCTGGGCGGCTTTCACGACATCGGCAAGACCGATGATCGACACCAGCGCGGTCGCCTTGACGAGCACCTGCCAGTTGTTGCCGATGCCCGGCAGCGCGAAGCGCATCATCTGCGGGAACATGATGCGGGTGAAGACGCGCATGCCGCTCATCCCGTAGGCACTGCCCGCTTCGAGCTGGCCGCGCGGCACCGACAGGAATGCGCCGCGAAACGTCTCGGTGAAGTACGCGCCGTAGATGAAGCCGAGCGTTAGCACACCGGCCACGAACGGATCGATGTCGAACTGGGGCAGATCGAGCGCGTCGGTCAGGTTGTTAACCGCGATCTGGATGCTGTAGAAGAGCAGCAGCATCAGCACGAGATCCGGCACCGAGCGAATCAGCGTCGTATAGCCGGTTGCGAGGGTGCGCAAGGGGCGGTTGGCGGAGAGCTTCGCCGCCGCGCCCGCGAGACCGAGCACCACAGAGGCCGCAAGCGACAGGACGGACAGCTCGATCGTCTGGATCGTACCGGCGAGGAGCACCGGACCAAAGCCGTAAAGGAACACGCGTGTCTCCGTCGAAGTGTTGAGTCATGGCCGGCACCGCCCTCTTCTCTCTGGTCCGCGCTCGTCAGCGCGTGGTCTGATGAGGCGGCGGGCGGCCTTCCGGCATGGCGCGGATACTCGCAGGCGAAAATAAATCGCTCAAATCACGGTCATGCGCCTTGCTGCGTCGCAACATGACCCGATCGGGAGCTGCCCCGGCGCGAAACGCCTGTTTTGACGGGCAATACGAATCTGTAAGGTGACGGGGCAAGCGCGAAGGCTGCCGCGATTTAGCAAGTTTCGGGTCGCTTTTTCGATAGACGGATTGCCCGTCTCACGGGCGTTTTCGTTAGACTGATCGGCCTGATCTGCGGCCGGCCTGCTGGCAGGACCGCCCCCTCGATCGCCTGCTGCCTGAGGATCCGCGTATGACAGCCCCGTTTGACTCCGTCACGCTCGACGCCTACTCGAAGGACGCCGCCCGCTATAGCCAGGACTGGCTCGACCAGCCGCCGCCCACCGATCTCTACGCACTGCTCGAAACGCATCTCGTGCCCGGCGGCGTGACGGCCGACGTGGGCTGCGGCAATGGCCGCGACGCCGCATGGCTCGCCGCAAACGGCTACCAGGTGACTGGCCTCGATGCGTCGGCGGCCCTGCTTGCCGAGGCGCGCAGACTGCATCCTGATGTCGCCTTCAGGACGGCCTCGCTGCCCTCGCTCAGCGAAATCGACGAGACGTTCGACAACGTCGTATGCGAAACGGTGATCATGCATCTGCCGACCCGTTCCATCACATTGGCCATCGACAACCTGCTGCGCATTCTCAGGCCGAGCGGCGTGCTGTATCTGTCGTGGCGCGTGACCAAAGGAGAAGACCAGCGCCAGTCCGACGGCAGGCTCTATAGCGCGTTCGAACCATCGCTCGTGATGGATGCGCTGCCCGATTGCCCCATCCTGCTGTTCGAGGACGTGACGAGCGCCAGTTCAGGCAAGCGGATCTGCCGGGTGATTGCGTCGAAGAGCGAAAGCTGACGATACAGGGCCGATGTGGACCGCGTCGTCTTGCTCAGGGCACGCTCGCCCTGATGCGCTGCCCGGACGAGAGCGGTTTCACTCCATGCCGAGCCGCGCCTTGATCGCCGGCATCATATATTCGACCGCCGCGCGGCCCTCGTCGATGGCAGGTCCTGCGCGATGAAAATCGAAGATACCCATGCCGCCCAGGCGCGGCTGGATCAGGATGTCGGCGGGCTCGCCCGCGAGGCGGCTGCGCGTGATACGCACCTGCATGATGTCGATGCTCTGCCCGATCGAACTCAGCATCGACGGCACGCGTGCGCTCGGCGGCCGCGGCACGCGCACGTCGCTTGTGCCCCCTGCGCGGTCGTTCTCCGGCGCGAGCCAGCGCGGCCACGGCTTGCCGTTCTTGCGCAAGGCGATGGGCGGCGGCGCGTCCGGATCGACTTCCTCGATGGGCACCGACGTGTCGACCGCAACGCCGCCCAGATCGCGCCCGTTGAGGATGTCGTTATTCAGATCGATCGCGATCACACAGTCAGCCCGCATCCCACGCGCGACGGATACCGGCACCGGGTTGGCGAGGCCACCATCGACGAGCCACGCTCCCTCATGCCACATCGGCGTGAAAATGCCCGGAATCGCAATCGAGGCACGCACGGCATCAACCACGCGCCCGTCCTGCAACCAGATTTCGCGGCCCGAATCGAGTTCGGTCGCGACTGCCGCGAAGGGGATCTTGAGGTCGCGGATTTCGCAGCCGTTGAAGCGGTCGGCAAACACCTGAATCACTTTCCGTCCGCCCAGCAGACCGCCCGAAAAACGCAGATCCAGCAGACGCACAACGGTTTGCCACGTGAGACGCGACACCCACTCTTCGAGCCAGTCGAGATCGCCATTCGCGTAGACCGCGCCGACCAGTGCACCGATCGACGTGCCGCAGACGACATCCGGCTTGATGCCCGCGTCGAGCAGCGCACGAATGGCGCCGATATGAGCCCAGCCGCGCGCGGCGCCGCCGCCGAGCACGAGACCGATACATTGATGGCGACGTCGGCGGATCATGTTACGTTCCTCGCCTATCGCCCGCGAATCACGTCGGAACGCGACGTGGTGTAGACCTTGCCGCCCGGGTCGAAGTGGACGTTGAAGAAGGCCTCCTGTGTCACGCCGCCTTCGAGCCATTTCCAGCTCCACACCGTTTCCGGCTTGAGTGGATAGCGGGCGACTTCACCGGGCTTGCCGAGCAGCCGGCGCACTTCATCCTCGGTCATGCCTGGCCGGATCTTCGCGAAGTTGGTCGCGGTCAGCACCTGAGTGATCGTGCTCAGCGTGCCGTTGCGATCGATGTCGACCATATAGGTGTTGAGCCCCTGCGGACCGCGCGGATATTCGAGACGTTTCGAGCCGTCGGTGTAGGTACGCTCGGTTTCCGGCCGGCCCATCTGGTTGCGGACCTGGTCTTCCGTCGTGATGCCGGGGGTCAGGCCTTTGAGCAGCAGCGCGTCCGGTTTGACGGCGTTAAAGATGTCTTTGAGCTTTTGCACGGCGCGATCGGTTTGCTGGTCGTCGCAAGCCGTCAGTGCGAGCGAGACGCCCATCACCATCACGGCAAGCAGTCTGGAACGGTGAGCCATCTTCGAAACGAAGCACGTCCTGTATGAAGGTTGTACTACAGGATAACCGCCTGCTTCGAAAAGGGCGAGCGTTGGCCTGCCGGATGCGTGCGCCCACGCGCATTAGCAGCGCGACGCGCGATGAAGCGCAGTCGCGGGGGGCAGTGTGGAAGCGGGTGAAAATGCGTGAGACGGAAGACACGTCGCAACACTGCAGCGAAGCTGCAACGCGGGAGGGCATGAGGGAGCGCGGGGGACTGATCAGACTGTGTGCCGGAAAAAGAAAAAGACGCCTGGCAGCGGCGCAACAACCCGGCGCATCCGGACAGAAACCGTGCTCTGTTCGTGCCTGCAACCGGAATGTTGACCGCTGCTCGCGGTCGTCTGGTCCCTCGACTTATCCTGTCTGGGTGCCGACAATTTAGCCGCGATTGTCAGGCAACGCGAGAGAGCGTTTACACCAACCCGGCTGACGAATCTTCCGCTCCTTCAGCGCGACGGCGATCGTGTCCGACGCGCGCCAACCGCACCCTTCTCCCGACACCCGACGGGCACCATCGCGACGGGTCGGCTGCGCGCGAATTGACCGACCGGTCCGCATCGTCCGGGATTGTTCTGCGTAGCCGACCTACGCGTGACGATGTGGGACCGATCAGCGTCAACTTCCTGCCTGAGCGTCGCTTCCCGTGAGGCACGCCCACGTGTACCGCGCAGGGAAATGACAGCTTCACGCTAACGCCGTGGCATGGCCATTTCTGTGCGACGTCGCACGTACGGCCTCTTTCTGATCTGTTAATCGCATGCTGCACCACAACACCCTGCTGAGTGCAGGGACTTGTGGAGGCCGTCAGCGCGAATATGAACGCTTTGGCACAATCCTGCTTTGCCCTGGCAGCCACCGGCCCTTTCGTGTATCCGGACACTTCGTCCGGCCGCGGGCCGTACCGCGCCGGGCGTCGGACGAACACAACATGATCCCTTTTTCGGTTCTCGATCTCTCCCCCATCACCGTCGGCGCGACTGCGACGCAGGCCTTCAGAAACACACTCGATCTCGCGCAGCATGCCGAACAGTGGGGCTATCTGCGCTACTGGCTCGCTGAGCATCACAACATGACCGGCATCGCGAGTGCGGCGACCTCGGTGGTGATCGGCCACGTCGCAGGCGGCACGAAGACCATTCGCGTCGGCTCGGGCGGTGTGATGCTGCCGAATCACGCACCGCTTGTGATTGCCGAGCAGTTCGGCACGCTGGAATCGCTGTACCCGGGCCGCATCGACCTGGGCCTCGGGCGCGCGCCCGGCACCGACCAGACCACCGCCCGCGCATTGCGCCGCGATCTGCACGGCAGCGCGGAGTCGTTTCCGGACGACGTCGTCGAGTTGCAGCGGTTTTTTTCTGATGCAGTGCCCGGCCAACGCGTGCGCGCGGTCCCCGGTGCCGGGCTGCACGTGCCGATCTGGCTGCTGGGCTCGAGCCTCTTCAGCGCGCAGCTGGCGGCAGCGCTCGGATTGCCCTTCGCGTTCGCGTCGCACTTTGCGCCGGACCACATGCTGACGGCGCTGCGGATTTATCGTGCGCAGTTCCGTCCCTCCGCGACGCTCGCCAAACCCTATGCGATGGTCGGCGTGAACCTGTTCGCGGCCGACACGAACGAGGCGGCGCAACGCCTCTTCACGTCGTTGCAGCAGCAGTTCGTGAACCTGCGACGCGGCACGCCGGGGCAACTGCAGGCGCCCGTCGAGCGCATCGAGGCAACGGAGATGGAATTGAGCGGCGTCGCACATTCGCTCTCGTGCTCGGTCATCGGCGAGCGCGACGCAGTACGCGAAGGCCTGCTGTCGGTGATCGAACAGACCGGTGCCGACGAGCTGATGCTGACCGCGCAGATCTACGACCACGCAGCGCGCCTGCGTTCGTTCGAGATCGCCGCGCAGGTGCGCGAAGAGATCGCCGGCAGCAAGGGCTGACGCCGGGAAGAGCAGCCGCGCGATCTGGCGCGGCTGCGCTGCCACGCCAGATCGCCTGCAGCCGACGAAGCTCACTGATTCGTGGGAATAACCGCAAGCCCGTCGAGCAGCGCCTTGTGAAACGCCTGCGGGTCCTGCATCTGCGGCGCATGGCCCAGTTCAGCGAACTCGACCAGTTTGACGTGCGGAATCGCGCGAGCGGTCAGCTTCGCCAGTTCCGGATAACGGCCGATCTTTGCGCGCACCTCGGGCGGCGCCGCGTCCTTGCCGATCGCCGTTGTGTCCTTGTCGCCGATCATCAGCAGCACCGGCATCTGCAGTTGCCCCAGCTCATAGACCACCGGCTGCGTATAGATCATGTCGTACAGCAGCGCCGAGTCCCACGCCACTTCCTTCTTGCCCGGCCCGCGATACATGCCGGCCAGCATCTGCACCCAGGGCTCGTATTCCGGACGCCACTGTCCCGCGTAGTACGTTGTCTGTTCATATCGGCGGATGCCGTCGGCGGTGGTTTTCAGTTCGCGCTCGTACCACTCATCGACGGATAGCGAAGGCACGCCCTTCGCCTTCCAGTCCTCCAGGCCGATCGGGTCGACGAGCACCAGTTGCTGCGTCTCATGCGGATACATCAGCGCGTAGCGGATCGCCAGCATGCCGCCCGTCGAATGCCCGATCAGCGTAACGTTTTCAGCGTCAAGCGACGCGAGCAGCGCATGCGTATTGCGCGCGAGCTGCTGGAAGCTGAACTGGTATTGCGCCGGCTTGCTCGACTTGCAGAAGCCGATCTGGTCCGGCGCGATGACCCGATAGCCGGCCTCGCTCAAACGGTGGATCGTGGTTTCCCACGTCGCCCCGCAAAAATTCTTGCCGTGCAGCAGAACCGCCGTCCGGCCATTCGGATGCTCCGGCTTGATGTCCATATACGCCATATGCAGCGTCTGCTGCTGCGACGTGAACTCGAACTGTTCGACTGGCGCCGGGTAGTTGAAGCCTTGCAGTTCTGGGCCGTACGCCGGGCCATCGGCGCTGTCATCGGCGGCATGGGCGAGCGCTGAACCCGCTGACGAAATGGCCACAGCAACGCAGACAAGCCAGGCAGAAGGGATCTTGCGATTGAAAATCATTGGAACAGTGCGGTTAGGCGGTTCAGGGAGTCAGGAAGAAATTTCTCGCAGGCTACGCGCTTCATGCCGGAGCGAAGGCAGGCATCACCCTGGCCCACTACGCTCACAAGCTTCGCGCGGTGCCCAGCCCACAAGGCGCCGACGATTCTACGTCGCCAGCGGCGGACGTGCTGGCCGGCGCCCGGCACGCTTACGGCCACCTGTCTGTGGCACGGTTATTGCCCACCATGGGCACGACGGACAATCACGCACTGTGCGTCATACCGCACTCGCATACCATGTCGTCCCGGGTGATACTGGCAGACAGCAGCGAGTCCGCATCCACATAATCCAGACTATTCGCGCGCTGCCAATCGGTGCTAGAAATAGCAGCGACGCCACGAAAAAAAAATTGCAATCCGGGGGCACCATCCAGGGAGACAAAGACATGGAAACTCCGGCAAGCCTCAACGATCTGCAACGCACCACGCTCGCCATCGTGCTGGCCGGGGGTCGCGGCACGCGGCTCGGCCCCCTGACGAACAAACGCGTCAAACCGGCGGTTCATTTCGGCGGCAAATACCGGATCATCGATTTCGCGCTGTCGAACTGTCTGAACTCCGGCATCCGCCGCATCGCCGTCGTCACGCAATACAAGGCGCACTCGCTGCTGCGTCATCTGCAGCGCGGCTGGGGTTTCCTGCGCGGCGAATTCAACGAGTTCATCGACCTGTGGCCGGCGCAGCAGCGCGTGGAAGGCGCGCACTGGTATCGCGGCACGGCCGACGCCGTATTCCAGAACCTCGACATCATCCGCTCGATCCGCCCGAAGTACGTCGTGGTGCTGGCGGGCGACCACATCTACAAGATGGATTACACGCGGATGATTCTCGATCATGCAGAAAGCGGCGCGGACTGCACCGTCGGCTGCATCGAGGTCCCCCGGATGGACGCTGTGGCCTTCGGCGTGATGCACGTCGATGAAAACCGGCGCGTGACGGGCTTCGTCGAAAAGCCCGCCGATCCGCCCGCGATGCCGGGACGCCCGGATATCGCCCTCGCCAGCATGGGCATCTACGTGTTCAACGCGGACTACCTGTACTCGCTGCTCGAGGAAAACATCACGAGCATCGCCACCGATCACGACTTCGGCAAGGACATCCTGCCGCGCGTGGTCACCCAGGGACATGCGATCGCCCATCCGTTCAGCATGTCGTGCGTGTCCTCAGGGACGGAAACCGAGCCTTATTGGCGCGACGTCGGCACCATCGACGCCTACTGGGCCGCCAATCTCGATCTGGCCTCCACCATTCCGACGCTCGACCTGTACGACCGCAACTGGCCAATCTGGACCCACCAGGAGCAGTTGCCGCCCGCCAAGTTCGTGCGCGACCTGAACGGCCTGCAGGGTTCGGGAACGAACCTGATCGTCTGCGGCGGCTGTGTGATCTCCGGGTCGCAGATTTCGCGCTCGGTGCTGTCGTCGAATGTCGTCGTGAATTCGTTCTGTAACATCAATGAGGCAGTCTTGCTGCCACAGGTGACAATCGGTGCGAGCTGCCGGCTGCGCAAGGTCGTGATCGACCGCGGCTGCACGATTCCGGATGGCACGGTGATCGGCGAAGACCCAACCCTCGACGGCGACCGTTTCTATCGCACGGAAAGCGGCGTCGTGCTCGTCACCCCCGAGGCGCTGCGACGACAGACCGCGCGCTAGCCGCAGCCTGACAAGCTGTATCGACACAAGGAGTCTCCCTTATGACGACGCGCGCCCTGCACGTCGCGAGCGAGCTGTATCCGCTCCTGAAGACCGGCGGGCTGGCCGACGTGGTCGGCGCCCTGCCACCCGCGCTCATCGAACGCGGCGCGGACGTCCGGGTGCTGTTGCCGGGCTTTCCGTCGGTGGCGGCGGGCCTTGCCGACCTGAAGCCCGTCGCGCAGTTCGGCAACCGTTTCGGCGCGGCCAGCGTGACCCTCGAACTGGGCACGCTGCCGTCGACCGGCATCGCGGTGTACATGATCCGCGCGGACGAGCTTTACATCCGCCACGGCAACCCCTATCTCGACGACGATCACGTGCCGTACGGCGACAACGCCCAGCGTTTCGCGCTGCTCGGCTGGACGGCGGCACAGATTGCGCAACACGTCGATCCGGCGTGGGTGCCGCAGATCGTGCATTGCCACGACTGGCATGCTGGTCTCGCGCCGGCCTATCTGAAAGCGGCAGAACGTGAAAAGGGCAAGACGATCGCCCGCACGATATTCAGCGTCCATAACCTCGCGTATCAGGGGATTTTTCCGGCCCGGCAGTTCGCCCTGCTCGGTCTGCCGGCGGACTTCTTCAACATGCATGGCGTCGAGTTCTACGGCCAGCTGTCGTTCCTGAAGGCCGGGCTGTATTACGCCGACCGCATCACGACCGTGAGCCCGACCTACGCGCGCGAAATCCAGACGCTCGCCCAGGGCGGCGGCCTCGATGCGCTCCTGCGTGAGCGCTCGAAAGATCTGAGCGGCATCCTGAACGGGGTCGACTACGCGGTATGGAGCCCCATCAACGACACGACCGTGGCCGCGCGCTATGGCCCGTCGCGGCTGCCCGGCAAACGCGCCTGCAAGGAAGCGCTGCAAAAGCGCTTCGGCATTGCGGAAAAAGGCGATGCACTGCTGTTCGGCGTCGTGAGCCGGCTGACCGAGCAGAAAGGGCTCGACCTGCTGCTCGCCACGTTGCCGGAAATCATCAGGCGGGGCGGCCAGCTCGTCGTGCTCGGCACCGGCGACCCGGCGCTGGAGAACGGCCTCCTGCGCGTCGCCCAGGCACATCCGGACACGGTTGCCGTCGAACGCGGCTTCGACGAGACGCTCGCCCACATGATCGTCGCCGGGAGCGACGTGATCGCAGTGCCGTCGCGCTTCGAGCCGTGCGGCCTCACGCAGCTCTATGCGCTCGCCTACGGCTCGCTTCCGCTCGTGCATCGCGTGGGCGGCCTCGCCGATACGGTGCTCGATGCCTCGCTCGAAAATCTCGCCGACGACCTCGCCACCGGCTTCGTTTTCGAGCACTTCGAACCCGAGGCGTTGCGCGCCGCGATCCGTCGCGCGTTCGCACTTTACGCGCGCCGCACCGACTGGAAGGCGACGCAGCAACGCGCGATGCGTCAGGACTTCGGCTGGGGGGCATCGGCGGAGCGCTATCTCGCGCTCTATCGGGAGCTGGTCTGACATCGCCTCACGTTGCGCGAAGTTTCGGCATCTTTACGCCGCAACCTGATGGTTCGGCGCAACAGCACGGGGCCTGATCGGGTCCGCGCACGTGAAAACTCATGTATCTTAGGTTCTCGCACGCGCATGCTGCACCTGCACGAGGCCCGCACGGCGGCGCTTCGCGGCATGACGGCGGCGTGCGTTCCCATCCCGTCAATTCCAGAGGCGCGCACCGGGCGCACCGGCGATGCAGATCATGAAAAACGTCCTGAGCATCCAGTCGCATGTCGTCTTCGGTCATGCAGGCAATAGCGCGGCGGAATTCCCGATGCGACGCCTCGGTGTCAACGTCTGGCCGCTCAACACCGTGCAGTTCTCGAATCACACGCAGTACGGGCACTGGACCGGCAGTTCGATCGACGCGGCGCAACTGCTGGATCTCGTCGAAGGCATCGGCGCGATCGGCGTGCTGCCGCGCTGCGATGCGGTGTTGTCAGGCTACCTCGGCGCACCCGACCAGGGCGAAGCCGTGATCGAGATCGTACGTGCGGTAAAGGCGGCCAACCCGCATGCGTGGTACTTCTGCGACCCCGTGATGGGCGCGCCGGAAAGCGCGGCGGGCGGCTGCAAGGTCAAACCCGGCATCGAGGAGTTTCTCGTGCGCACGATGCCGGAGGTCGCCGACGGCATGGCGCCTAACCATACCGAACTGCAGCGGCTCGTCGGGCGCGAGATCGAAACCGTCGAGGAAGCCGTCGCCGCGTGTCGCGAAGTGATTAGCCGCGGGCCGAAGATCATGCTCGTCAAACACCTGCTCGACCGCAACAGCCCGGCCGACCGCTTCAACATGCTGGTCGTCACCGAGCGCGAAGCGTGGATGGGGCAGCGCCCGCTCTACCCGTTCGCACGCCAGCCGGTTGGTGTCGGCGACCTGACGAGCGCGGTGTTCGTCGCCCGCACGCTGCTGGGCGACCCGGTGCGCTCGGCATTCGAACATACGCTCGCGGCCGTGAACGCCGTCGTCAAGGCGACCTGGGAAGCGCACCGCTACGAGCTCGAACTCGTCGCGGCGCAGAACGAAATCGCGCATCCGCGCGACTGGTTCGATGCGTGGGTGGCGGCCGAAACCGAGTGACGCGGGAACGACTCAGAACAGGCGTCCCGATCGTCCGCGCCCAGCGCTCAGCCCTCACCCCTTCGGCTGGCTCGATGCGCATACACGTCTACTGACCAGTCTAGCGAGAGAAGCGCCGTGGAAAATCCCCCGCGCGCGAAAAGCTTTCCTGCGGATTACTCAATGAACGACCAGGCCGCGGCCGGTTCGTGGTGGCGGACCTGCGTGCAGATGCACAGCGGCGGGACGTCCTATAATTCGAGCCGCGCATTCCGCGCCAGCATCATCCCAGCACAGGTAAAGAGGCACCGATGGACGGACAGATCCGCAGCGAGCGGGAAGAATATTTTGAGGAGTTGTGCATCAGCGTCGATGCCGACGAAGCGCACGAACAGGAAGCCATCGAGTACTTCGAGAACCAGTTCGGCGAAGCGGATTTCGACCCGGCGCAATGGCTCGACATCGCGCTTTACTACTCGCCGGACGTCGCGCGCGGCATCATCGACCTCGTCGCCGCCGACGACAAGGCACGCAGCAACATCGCGGTCGTGATCGCCGACAACCTCGACATCTCGTATGGCGCGGACGAATGCGCGCAATTCGCGGAAACGATCCAGTTCGCGCTCGCGAACGGTGTGCCGGTCGATCTCGATATCGTGCTGGACGGCTGCATGCGCGCAATCGACGACCTCGACACGTGGGCCAGCGACGACGTCAAGGAACCGCTCGTGCGCCTGCGCGAGGAACTGCTGCGTCTGCAAGGCGAGCAGTGATATGCGGGCCGGCGCAAGCGCGCCGGCTCTCAGTTTGTCGCGCTGCAGCGCACGCCATTCCCCCACTCTCCCCCCACCACTGACCCTCCTGCAGTAAACCCGCTCTACTTCCCATTTTTGGTCTGTGCTGAAATGCGCAGTCAAAGCGCCGCGAACTGCCAAGACGACCTCATATTGGCTTTCTATATTCGCGCCAGATTGATCACTGCAATCGCGGCGTACCGGGCAGTCAGCTGTCTCTGTTTCCAGACGTACCATGCACCGCGATTTATCAGGCTGTCTTTGGGCAGCCGGCCGGAGGCGCATTTCCCCGCATTCATCCGCGGCGTGTCTCCGGTGCAGATGATCGAGCCGGTTTTCGTCCCTTGAACCTTGTAGATGGAAGGAGAGAACATGAGTCTTCGCAAGACGATGCAACCTGTCGCTGTGCTGCTGGGTGCCGTGTTGTCGGTCGCACCGCTATCCAGCTTCGCGGACGATCTGCCGGTCAAGATCGGTTTCGCCGCGCCGCTGACGGGCGCGAACGCCGGCTACGGCAAGGATCTCGAGAACGGTGTGCGGCTCGCGATCGACGAGGCGAACGCGCAGAAGATCAAGATCGGCGACAAGGTCGCGAATTTCAGCCTCCTGTCCGAAGACGATCAGGCCGACCCGCGTATCGGCGTGCAGGCGGCGCAGAAGCTGGTGGACCAGAACGTATCGGTGGTGGTCGGCCACTTCAATTCAGGCACGACGATTCCGGCCTCGCAGATCTATGAGCAGGCCGGCATTCCGATGATCGACCCGGCCGCAACCAACCCGACCATCACGGGCCGCGGCTTTGCGAACACCTTCATGGTGATCTCTACCGATGGCCAGAACGCCGGCAATGCAGGCGCGTATGCCGTCGATGTCACGAAGGCGAAGCGGATCGCGATCATCGACGACCGGACCGCGTTCGGTCAGGGCGAAGCCGACGAGTTCGAAAAGGCGGTGAAAGCGCACGGCGGCAACATCGTGACGCGCGAATACACCGACAACCACGCCGTCGATTTCAGCACCCAGCTGACGAAGATCAAGGCGACCAACGCCGATCTGATTTTCTTCGGCGGCCTCGACAATCAGGCAGCGGCCATCGCGAAGAAGATGAAACAGCTTGGCATGACGGCGCAGTTGCTCGGCGGCGGCGGCGTCGAGGATCCCGAGTTCGTGAAGCTGGCCGGCGACGCAGCGGACGGCGCGATGGCGTGGGAATACGGCAGGCCGCTCGCGCAACTGCCCGGCGGCAAGGACTTCTCCGACAAGTTCAGGAAGAAGTACGGCGTCGATATCCTGTCTTATGCGCCGTTCGGCTATGACGCGACGTGGGCGGCGATCAGGGCGATGCAGGCGGCGAAGTCGTCCACGCCGTCGGTGTACCGCCCTGCGCTGAAGACCATCAGCTTCGAAGGTGTGACCGGGCCGATCTCGTTCGACAACACCGGTGCGCTGAAGAATGCCCAGTCCACGCTGTATCAGGTGAAGGGCGGTGTCTGGGTCCCGGTGGTCACGAAGAGCGGCAGCTAGGCCTTCCTCCGCTGCAACGGTCTTACCCACCCCCGTGCCGTCCCGCTTTCAACGCGCGGGGCGGCACGAGCCTCGACTAGCCTCCCTCGGCTTTCGCCACCACCTGCGAGAATGCGTCCCGCTCGACACGCTCCAGCGCGGCACGCGACTGCGCAAACTCTTCCGGCGAGCACACCTGGTGCCCGAACGCGGCATGCAAACGCCGCGTAACCTGTAAGGTCCGCGTAGCAGGATCGAAGACATAGTGCGACGCATAGTCGAAAGACGGTGCGCGCACGGCAGCATCGCGCGGCACATCGGTAACGCGCACGTTCGCCGGCAGCGTGATCTGCGCAGTCTCGTCGAAATCTCCACCGATACAGACATACGGTTGCGTTCGCACCGGTTCCGCCAGCCACGTCTGAACCTGCGTCGCAATGCCGCCTGACAGGCTCGTCAGTGCAGGCAGCGCGGTCGTGCCATCCGGCCAGACCAGATGTTCGACCGTGCCCTGGATCGAACTCGTGAAGTCTCCATCCGTTGCGGCAAGATCGCCCGTGCGGATCTGCGCCGTGCCGTGCAAACCCGTCTGACGCAAACGGTCGGACGCGATCTGCTGGGCGCGTGCATGTGTCGAGCGCCGGAACATGTTTCGCTCAGGCTCGGCGGTCGCGCCCGTATCCTCGACGCGATACATGTACGTCGCGTTTCCGTCCGCGCCGACGTCGATCTGCAATCGCACGCTGCGCCCGCGTGGCTGCACAGCGGGCGTGCGCGACAGCACGCCCTCGCCGACCAGCAGCACAGGCCGGTCCATGACGCCCGCCGGCAGATAGCCGAAAGCCGTACCGCCCGCCGAGGCGTCCGCGTAAAGTCCCAGATCGGGCATCCAGAGGATCGCGTGATTGATCGCGCTCGTGCCATAGCCCGGCACCGATGGCAGCGTATAGACCGGCCCCAGGCTCAGCAAAACGGGCTCGCTGCGGATGCCGACCGTCGCCAGCAGCGCGCCGTAAAGCGCAACGTAATCCTTGCAGTCGCCGTACCGGTTGCGCAGGATGTCGATCGCCCGATGGGGTTTCGCCGCCGTCTCGCCGAGAAAGAGCGCAACGTAGCGCACGTTGAAGCGCATCCAGTCGTATAGCAGTTGTGCCTGGGTGCGCGGAGCGTCGGTCTGCGCGGTCAGCGAGCGGACCAGTTCGACGATCGCCGGATCGGCCGTCGTCGGGTCTGCGGCGGCCGACTGGTAACGCGCTGCGAACGCCGCAAAATCCGGTGTGGTGGACACCATCAGCCGGTCGCCCCATGTCGCGTAGCCCACCGCCCCGCTCTCGATCGGCGGGTACGTCCCGTGGCGATACTCGAACGTGTAGCGGGTCCGGCCGTTCTCCGTCACGGGATCAAGCGGCACATAGCCGCGTGCATCCGCATGCAGCGGCACGTCGGCAGGCAGATCGAAGATCAGTTGCTGCAACTCGACCGGCCCGCGCGCCGGTTCGACGAAATACGAAAACGTGCCTGCCTGCAGCGGTTTCGAGCGCGTCTTGCGAAACGCGAGGTGCACGCGCGCGCCCGGCTCGACGCCCGGAAAGATCACAGTGCGCAGCACGCCGTCCTCAAAGGTCGGCGCTCCCGCAGAACGCGGCTCCTGCACATCGCGGATACCTTCCGGGCCCACCGGATGAGCAACGCCATCGCGACCGATCGTCTCCGCCGCCAGCAACTGGACCTGCTCGATGTCCCTGTTGAACCATACATAGCGCTGCGCGATGTCGTCGACGCCGCTCGTCGTGTTCGCGCGCAGAACCGTGTCGTCGCGTTCCTCGATGGAACCGTCTTTCTGCACGATGAACAGGTGAACGTCGCGTTCGACCACCGACGGCGGGACGTCGTCCGCACCGGGGGTGTCTTCGGCGTGCGCGATCGTCACGCCGCAGCACGCGATCAGCGATGAGACGAGGCCAAAGTGCACAAAATGTCGGAATGAGCGGCGCAATGTGCGGCGCCAGGAGCGTCGCGATGACCGGAGCAACAGGCGTCCCGACAAACGGCGCTCACTCATGCGTTGTGCACCCTGCTTTGCGCACCGGCCCGCCAGGCGCGCGGGCTGACGCCGAACTCTGCACGAAACGTGTGATTGAAATTCGATATGTCGTTGAAGCCGCTGTCCAGCGCGATCTCGACGATTTTTGCCGTATCGTCTGCCAGCCGCAGCGCCGCTGCGCGAAGGCGCGCGCGCAGCACGTATTGATGTGGCGTCACGCCGGTCACCTGTTGAAAGGTGCGCAGGAAATGGAATTCGCTCATGCATGCCGCGCGCGCCAGACCGCTGAGCGTGTGGGAAGCATCGGGCGTGCCGTCGATCATGCGCACGATCTGCGCGACGCGCGACCAGGCCGCGGGCGTCGGCTTCGGCATACGGCGCGTGCCTTCCTGAGTCGCCTGCAATGTGGCCCCGGCCAGTTGAACGACCAGTTCATCCCAGGCCGGCTGTGTTGCCGTCCCGCCCCCCGCTGCGCCGGCGCAGGCCCGCGCAATCAGCGGCGACAGCACCCGCAAGGGCGGAATGCGCAGACGGCGGAAATCCAGATCGCGGCTGCCGAGGCCAGCGTCTGCGGCCAGCCGCTCGAACCAGGCGGGCGTGTAGCGCACGGACAGGCAGCGGTCACCCGCGCCGTGTCGATGTCCGCACTCGAAACATTGGCCCGTGTTGCCGAGCAGCAGTGAACCCGGCGTCAGCAGTTCACACCCGACATCCGCGCGGCACGTGAACGAACCGGCAACCACCATTGCGATGCACACGTCCGTGTGCTGTTCCTCGAACGGGTGATCGTGTGGGCCGAAGGTGCACAGCATGTCGTGGATCGCCCAGCCGTCGCCCGCCGCGACGGGACGCGCGGTAGTCCGCCCACGACCGCCTGCGAGCGCACGCTGCTCGAGCGCCTGTTCCAGATCTGCGGCAATTTTCCCCAAGATGTCACCTCGCCCGGGTCCGTATGATTGTTTTATCACATCGGCAACGAACGCGGTTTTGCTGCGCCGCGCGCGTGTCGATGAATTCTTCACACGACGGAGCACGCAGGATGAACCTCAGCGAAGCGAACCTCGAACAGGGCTTTTTTCCGGCGCTCGCCGCGCCCGGCCGCGCAGCCGATATTCCCGAAGCCGACGATGTCTACGGATGGCTCGTCGGGAGCTGGGAACTTGACGTCAGGCACTACCGCGTCGACGTCGCCGCACAACACATCAAGGGCGAGAGCCATTTCGCCTGGGTGCTCGAAGGCCGGGCGGTGCAGGACGTATGGATCATGCCGCCGCGCAGCCAGCGCACGCCTCGCCTCGATGCAGGCGACGACATGTACGGCACGACGCTGCGCATCTGGGACGCAACGCTGCGTGCATGGCGCGTCACCTATCTCAACCCGGCGACCGGTCAGCGCGACGAGTTGATCGGACGGCGCGTCGGCCACGACATCATCCAGGTCGGCGCGCACGCGGACGGCACGCCGATCCGCTGGAATTTCACGGATATCGCCAGCGATTCCTTCCGCTGGACCGGCGTTGCGCTCGAACCCGATGGCGTGACGTGGCGGCTCGAAGCCGAATTCCTTGCCCGGCGCATGCGGTAAGAGGTGAGACCGGCGCGCTATCGTTGCCGCAGTTCCGCCCCTTCGTCATGCGAAAGCTGCACGAAGAAAAACAGCGAACACAGCGTCAGCATGCCGACCACCACGAAGGCCGGCGAGAAGTCGCGCGCCGTCAGATGGGCGGCGCTGCCGCCGTGCAGGTGCGCGGTCAACGCGAGCAGCGACGCGCCGAACGCAACGCCGACGCTGATCGACAGTTGTTGCGCCATGCTCGACAGCGCAGTAGCGCGGCTCATTGTCGGCTTGGGCACGTCGGAGTAGCCGAGCGTGTTGAGCGTCACCATCGCGAGCGAGTTGAACAGGCCGCCGAACAGCAGCACGACGAAGATCAGCAGATGCGGCGTCGTGGGCCGGAACAGCCCGTAGCAGGCGTAGAACGTGCCGGTCAAGAGGGTCGCGCCGATCAGCAGCCGGCGAAAGCCGATGCGTCTGATCGCGGACGTCATCACGGCGCGCACGCTGAGCGAGCCGATTGCCGTCGCCACGCTGAGCGAGCCCGACTGCAGCGGCGAAAGCCCGAAACCGAGTTGCAGCATCAGCGGCAGCAGGAACGGCGACGCGCCGATGGCAATCCGCAACGGCATCCCGCCGACCACCGCCGTGCGATATGTCTTGTAGCGCAGGATGCCCGGATCGATGATCGCGCGTTCATTCCGCCGGCTATAGCGCCAGTACGCCAGCAACGACAACGCACCGATGCCGATGAACGCGAACGTCACCATCTGCGGCACGAGCCCCCGGCCGGCAGTATCGAGACCGCCGACCAGCCCAACGAGGCCGGTGGACAGCAGGATGAAACCGGCAAGGTCGAAGCGTTCGTGGAGCGGCTCGTGGCTATCGTCGACGAAGGCGCACGCCATCATCACGCCCAGCACGCCAAACGGCACGTTGAGCAGAAAGATCCAGCGCCATGACGCAATGGTCACGATCAGGCCGCCGAACAGCGGCCCGGCGACACGGCCGACCGCGCCAGGCACCGTGAACCAGACCATCGCCGCGACCATCCGCGCGGGCGGCACGTTACGCAGCAGGATCAGCCGGCCGACGGGCACCATCATCGCCCCGCCCATCCCCTGCAGCACGCGGAAGAGGACCAGTTGCCCCAGCGACCCCGCGAGCCCGCACAGCGCCGAGCCTGCGGAAAAGAGCGCGATCGCCGTGCAGAACACCCGTCGAGCGCCGAAGCGGTCCGCCAGCCAGCCGCTGGCGGGCAGGAACACCGCGAGACTCAGCAGATAGGAAGTAATCGCCAGGTTCAGATGCAGCGCTTCGACATCGAGCGAACGCGCAATCGACGGCAACGCCGTCGCCATGATCGACGTGTCGAGGTTTTGCAGGAACAGTGGAGCGGCAACGATGAGAGGAATGAGTCGGGCGCGATCGGTCATGCGCTCTTTTACCGCAAATGCTCACGTGCGGGAAGATTTGCGCGATCCACCCTTCTGTTCGCTATCGCTTCGCCTGCCGCTCCATGACAGCCTTCAGCGGCGTGTCTCTTCGATCGCCTTCAACAGCGACAGCGCAATGCCCCGCGCCGCCTCGCGCACCTCGTCGAGCGAAGGAAACGACGGCGCGATACGCAGATGGCTGTCATCAGGATCGATGCCATAGGGAAACGCCGCGCCCGCGGGCGTGAGCACCAGCCCGGCTTCAGCAGCCAGTGTGACGGTCCGCTTCGCGAGCCCGCGCGGTGCGTACAGGCTGATGAAGTAACCGCCCTGCGGCTCATTCCACGACACATCCGGCACGCCGCCGAGCCACTCATCGAACGTCGCCACGACCGCGTCGAACTTCGGCTTCAACAAGGCGCGATGACGCTCCATCAAACGCATGAGCCCCGCCCGGTCGCGCAACAAACGCACATGACGCAACTGGTTCAGCTTGTCTGGCCCGATAGAGCGAATCGACACACGCTGTTGCCACCACGCGATGTTCCGCTGCGATGACGCAAGAAATGCAATCGCGGCACCCGCAAAGGTGACCTTCGACAACGAAGCGAACACCAGCGCGCGATCCGCATGGCCGGCTCTCTCGCATGCCTTGAGGATATCGGGCGTCGTGTGATGGTGTTCGGTCAGGTGATGAAAGCGGTATGCGTCGTCCCACATCAGGCGAAAATCGGCCGCGGCGGTTTGCATCGACGCGAGGCGCTGCACCACCTGCGCCGACCAGATCGCGCCCGTCGGGTTGCTGTAGAGCGGCACGCACCACATGCCCTTGATCGAAGCATCGTCACGCACCTTGGCTTCGACGAAATCCATATCCGGGCCGTCGTCGTTGAACGGTACAGCGATCATCCGGATGCCAAGCGCTTCGCAGATCGCGAAATGCCTGTCATAGCCCGGCGCGGGACACAGAAACGCGATGTCGTCATGCCTGCGCCACGCGTCGCCACCGGGCACGCCCGAGAGCATCGCGAACGCGAGTGCGTCGTGCATCAGCTCGAGGCTCGAATTGCCGGCGGCCACCACCTGTGCAGCCGGCACGTCGAGCAGGTCCGCGCCGAATTCGCGCGCTTCCGGCAAACCCAGCAGGTGCCCATAGTTGCGGCAATCGATGCCATCGCGCGACACGAACCCTACCGTGCCCGCTTCGTCGAGCAGCGCGCGCGACAGATCGAGCTGCGCGGCAGAAGGCTTGCCGCGCGACATGTCGAGGCGCATTCCCAGTTTCTTGAAATCTTCGTAGGTCATCGGCATTGCGTGAGTCTCCGGCCGCGCTTGCGGCATATCGTTGAACTGCCGCCAGTATGCGGGCCGCCCTAGGTTCAGACAAACGCGTTATATTGAATCTTTCGATCAGTTTTTCTGATACCGATGAAAGCACTCGATCTCGACGTTCTCTCGATGGTGGTGGCGATCGCCGACGCCGGCAGCTTCGTGCGCGGGGCGGCGCTTGTGCATCGGTCGCAGTCGGCGTTGAGCATGCAGATCCGCGCGTTGGAAGATGCGCTCGGCAAGCCGCTTTTCGTGCGCGGCCCACGCAGCGTCACACTGACCCAGGACGGCCAGGTGCTGCTCGCCTATGCGCGCCGTATGCTCGCCTTGCGCGACGAAGCATGGGCGTCGATGGTTCATCCCGAGGTGAAAGGCCGGGTGTCGATCGGTGTGCCGGACGATTACGCGTCGTCGTTGCTGCCTGCGGTGCTGCGCAAGTTTTCGGCGACGTATCCGAAAGTCGAGATCCAGGTGATGGGTCTGCCGAGCCACGCGCTCGCGCCGCTCGTGCGCGACAACAAGGTCGATCTTGCCTGCGTCACGCGCATGAAAGGCTTGAGCGGCGACTTTATCCGCTTCGAGCCGATGGTCTGGGCCGGCTCGGCAGGCGGACGGGAAATCTGGAAGGAGCGGCCATTGCCGATTGCGCTCTTCGGTGCCGGCAGTGTCGCGCGGGCCAATGCGATCCATGCGCTGGAGCGCGCGAAGATCGCTTACCGCACGTCGTATGAAAGCCCGAGCCTGATGGGACTCTTCAGCATGGTCGAGGCCGGACTTGCGATTGCGCCGCTCGCGCGATGCGCAGTGCCGCAGCATTTCGTGCAGCTGGGTCGCCCCCATGGGCTGCCGAAGCTCCCGGAACTCGAGATCGTACTGGCGCGCAGCGCGCGCTCGAACCGGCCGCCGTGTGACTTTCTCGCCGAACAGATCCTGACTGAACTGCGGCTTTAAACGCGCGCGCCTGGGCAATCGGGGGCGGTCAGTCTCTGTCGGTGCCGCTCAGTCGCCATCGCCAAGCCGGTTCAGCAGTTCCTGCAGTTTCTCCACATGCCGCAGCAGCAGATCGCGGTGCTTTTCGATCTGTTCAAGACGGCCTTCCAGGTCCGCATGGACATGACCGTCGAGATCCGTGGCGGCCAGCACGTCCTCGACTTTGGCGCGAACCACGCTGAGTTCGACAGGCGGGTGACTCAAATAGCGTTCGAAGCGTCGCACGTCCTGCACCGCAAGATCGCGGACCTTGCGAAAATGCGCGTGACGCCGGTGCGCCTCGGCATCGAACGCTTCCTCCTCCGCGCGTCGCGAAGCGCCCGGTTGCCTGAAGATCGGCTCGGGCGGACGCAGCACCGATTTCTTGCGGACGGGATGGGCCGTGCCGCGAAAGCGCGTAAGCGGCGCCTCGTTGTCGATCGCGGCGCGCGCATCGGCGGGAATGTCGCCCTCTTCATGCGGCGTGTCCATCCAGCCCGCCGGCAGACCCGTCACGGCCTCCACACCGCGCACGAACTCTTCGCTGAACTCGCGCTGGCCGGACAGCATCAGCTTCAGATAGCTCGCGGAAAACGTCATCATGCGCGCGAGCCGCGTCACAGCTCCCACCTCGCGGGTCAGCACCGCAAGGTTCGCCCGCCAGACCGGGAGCTGGGATTCTTCGGAATCTTCCATCGATGAGTCGTCCATCTTTTCTCGCCCGATGTTGTCGTGACGCCACTGCGCGGCCGGTACCGCAGGCGTCGTCTTCATGAAGGGTAGTCGCTTCGCCGTGCTGCGCGCAACCCGCACGTATGGCGTGTGCACACCGACGCGCGCGGCGCTGCAAACGCCGGATCGACGGCGTTACCCGTTGACCCGTCTAACGGAGCAGCGTTCCTGACAGACTGAAGGATGGTGTAACGGCGTGCGGCACGCGGGGAGCGCCAGCCCGAGCGGGTTGGCGCGCTATATGCTTGTGTTTCCCCTGATCTGGCAACCGCGCAGGAGGCGCCGCTTGCGGCGCGCTCCTCGAAGCACATCGGGACAGGCCGCGAGACGCGCGGCGACATGCGCCGCGCAGCGGCTTTCCCGGGCCTCAGGCCGCCGCGACCCGCGCCAGCGCGGTCTTCAGCAGTGCCTCGAGTACCGGCTGCACCTTCGCGGCGAGCGCATCGTCATACGAATACGGCATCTGCTCCTGCATGTAGGTAATCTGCGACAGTTCGAGCTGCACCGCGTGCACGCCCTGCTCCGGCTGGCCATGCTGACGCGTGATGTAACCACCCTTGAAGCGGCCGTTGGCCACCGCCGTATAGCCGCCGCCATGGGCCTCGACGATCGCCGCGAGTTCGTCGGCGAGCCCCGCTGCCGCGCTCGCGCCGTTCGCCGTGCCGAGGTTGAAATCCGGCAGGCGCCCTTCGAAGAAGCGCGGCACGTGCGAGCGGATCGAATGCGCCTCCCACAGCAGCACCTTGCCGTGCTTCGCCTTCAGCGCCGCGAGTTCGCTCTCGATCGCGTTGTGGTACGGCTTCCAGTATGCGTCGCGGCGACGGGCGACTTCGGCGTCGTCGGGCAACTGGCCGTCGCGATACAGCGGCTCCTTGTCGAACGTATCGACGGGCAGGAGGCCCGTCGTATCCTGCCCCGGATACAGGTTCGCGCCATCGGGCGGACGGTTCAGGTCGATGACATAACGCGCGTAGGTCGGCGTCAGGATTGATGCGCCGAGGTTTTTGGCGAACGCGTAAAGGCGGTCGAGATGCCAGTCGCAGTCGTCGGTGCGCGCGGCGACCGGAGTCATCGTCGCGGCGATGTCGTCCGGGATGCGCGTGCCCAGATGCGGAATCGAGATCAGAAGCGGCAGGCTTCCCTGGTGCAGCGAGAAGACCGGTGTGGAGTTCGATGCAGTCATGTGAGTCCGGGTTCAGTTCGTTCGATCGACCGTTCGATCACTTCAGCAGGTCGGCGAGCGCGACGCGGTATTGCGCGTAGGCGCGTTCTTCGTCGCGATGCCGGCGATTGTCGACGAGTTTCTCGCCGCCCGCATACACGTCGCGAACCGGCGATTCGCCATGCTCGCAGAATACGACACCCGAGAGCCAGCTGTCAGGCGCATGCCCGGCGATGCTCGCATGATCGGCATCGAGCACGAGCCAGTCGGCGCGATAGCCGGGTTGCAACGCGCCGACCGGGCGGCCGGTTGCACGCGCACCGCCGTCCAGCGCAGCGGCGTACAGGCGATCGGCGACATGGGTTGCCTCTGCGGAGGCCAGCACATTGCGTTGACGGCGTGAGAGCCGCTGACCGTATTCGAGCAGACGCAGTTCCGAGCGCCAGTCGACACCGATATGGCTATCGGAGCCGACACCGAACCGCCCTTTCGCTTCGAGATACTCCTGCGCCGGGAAAATACCGTCGCCGAGATTCGCCTCGGTCGTAAGACACAGACCGGCGATCGCGCCGCTCTTCGCGAGCGCGACGGTTTCACTGGCGTCGACGTGCGTTGCATGCACGAGGCACCAGCGTGAATCGACATCGAAACGGTCGAGCAGCCATTGCACAGGCCGCGCGCCTTCGGTTTCGAGGCAGGCGTCGACTTCGGCGGTCTGCTCGGCGATGTGGATGTGCACGGGCGCGCCGGGCAGCATCGCGTCGAGGCCCCCGAGCACGGCGCGCAGCGAATCCTCCGACACCGCGCGCAACGAATGCGGCGCCACGCCGTAGCGCAGCGACGCATCCTCACCGCGCGCGTGGCGCAATTTTCCGAGCAGATCGAGAAGGCTGTCCGGCGTGTTGATGAAGCGCTGCTGGTCGGCGCGCGGCGCGCGCGAACCGAATCCGCTGTACTGGTACAGCACCGGCAGCATCGTTATGCCGATGCCGGTGTGCTTCGCGGCATCGACCACGCGCTGGGCCAGTTCCGCCGGGTTCATGTAGCGCGTGCCGTCGGGCGTGTGATGCACGTAGTGAAACTCGCACACCGACGTATAGCCCGCCTTCAGCATCTCGATGTACAGCCATTGCGCGATGGCCCCGAGCCCTTCCGGGGAGATACGCGCGGCGAAGCGGTACATCAGGTCGCGCCAGCTCCAGAAGGTGTCGGTGGCATTCGCGCGATATTCGGTGAGGCCGGCCATCGCACGCTGGAACGCGTGCGAATGGAGATTCGGCATGCCGGGCAGAACAGGGCCCGCCGCATACGCGACACCCGGGGTTGCCGCGGTGCTGTCGGGCGTCACCGCCGTCAGCATGCCATCGGCGTTCCATTCCAGCAGCACGTTGCGCCGCCAGCCGCCCGGCAGATACGCGTATTCGGCGAGCAGCGATTGATTCGATTGAGTCATCTTCGGACCTCGAGGGTGGTCAGGACGGCGGGTCTACGCGTGATCGCGCCGCGTATGGACAGTTTCGCCCGCCCGTACGACACGCGCACACAGCGGCCGGCCGATCCAGTATGCGAGCTCCGCGAGCGTATCGACGGACCACACCGCGAAATCGGCCGAGCGTCCTGCTGCAAGCGTACCGTGGCGCTCCGCCTGGCCGAGCGCGCGCGCTGCGTGGCAGGTCACGCCCTGCAACACTTCGGGGACCGTCATGCGGAACAGCGTGGTCGCCATGTTCATCATCAGCAGGAGCGAGGTGGCGGGCGACGTGCCAGGATTGCTGTCGGTGGAGATGGCGATCGGCACGCCGTAGCGGCGCAGCAGATCGATCGGCGGCAACTGCGTCTCGCGGATGAAGTAGTACGCGCCGGGCAGCAGTACGGCGACCGTGCCCGCTTCCTTCATCGCGGCAACGCCTGCTTCGTCGAGAAATTCGAGGTGATCGGCCGAGAGCGCGCGATGACGTGCGGCAAGCGCCGTGCCGCCACCATTCGACAGCTGCTCGGCATGCATCTTCACCGGCAGCTTGCGACGCTCCGCCGCTTCGAACACGCGCTCGCTCTGCGCAAGCGAGAAGCCGATGCGCTCGCAGAACACATCGACCGCATCGACGAGGCCTTCATCCGCGAGCGCGGGCAGCATGCGGTCGCAAACTTCGGCAATGTAGTCATCGGCACGTCCGGCGAATTCCGGCGGCAACGCGTGCGCGCCAAGAAACGTCGTGTACACCGATACCGGATAGCGCTCGCCAAGCCGGCGCGCGACGCGCAACATCTTGCGCTCGCTGTCCAGGTCGAGGCCGTAGCCAGACTTGATTTCGACGGCAGTCACGCCTTCGGCGAGCAGCGGTTCAAGCCGCGCGGCCGACTGGCGGAACAAGGCGTCTTCGTCGGCGGCACGCGTGGCGCGCACCGTCGACACGATGCCGCCGCCCTGCCGGGCGATCTCTTCGTAGCTGACGCCCGCGAGCCGCTGGGCGAATTCGTCGGCGCGCTGGCCGCCATACACCAGATGCGTATGGCAATCGACGAGACCTGGCGTCACCCACGCGCCGCCGAGGTCTTCGCGCGGCCAGGCCGCATATTCCGTGGGAAGTTCGTGTGCGGCGCCGAGCCATGCAATCTGGCCGTCGCGCACGGCGATCGCCGCGTCGGCGATCGTCTGGTTGGGGTCGCCCTGCGGGCAAAGTTTCAGGTGATGCCAGACGGTTTGCTTCATCGCTTGCTCATAGCCGTGTGGGGCGAAATACGCGGTCTCGACACAGCGAGGCCGCGTCCGTCATGCGTAGCGGATGCCGATCGCGAGCAGCGCGCCGGTGCCGCCCGTCGTGCAGTGCAACGCCTGCGCGGCGTCAGCCCTGTCGATACGCATCGTATCGTTGATATCCAGCCGAATCGGAGCGGCATCGCCGACTGTCACCGCGATCGGGCCTTCGGCGCAGAACAGCAGCGCGACGTCGGCCGACAACGTGTGTTCACCGTCGCCGCGCCATAGCTCGACTTCGCCCGCGGCCGCGCCACGACGCAGCATCAGGTTGAAATCGCGCGTCGGGCCATCGACGAGCCGCGCAACGATGGCGGCTTCGCCCTTGAAGCGCGCGATATCGAGCGGTTGCTTCAGCGCATGCGTATAGCCTTGCGCGTCATCGAGCAGCATGCCCGCGCCGGACAACAGCACGAGCGTCCGGTCGATGCCCGCAAAGCGTGAGAATGGACCCGGCTGCGCTACGTCGGCGACGCTCACGCGCCACACGAACGTATCGAGACCGGCGCCTTCCGGCCAGGCCGCCACTTCGCGCGTGACGCCGCCGCCGTTCTTCCACGGCGACGCCACGAGATCGACGCCGCGTATCAGCGTCGTGTGCGGCGTAGCGCTCATCGCCACGTTCGCTGCCGTCATCAGCGACCGAGCATCGGCAGCTTGAGACCGGCCTCGCGCGCCGTTTCCTGCGCGAGTTCGTAGCCGGCATCCGCGTGACGCATCACGCCCGTCGCCGGATCGTTGAACAGCACGCGGCCGAGACGTTGCGACGCGGCCTCGGTGCCGTCCGCCACGATCACCACGCCGGAGTGCTGGCTGAAGCCCATGCCGACGCCGCCGCCGTGGTGCAGCGAGACCCACGTCGCGCCACCCGCGGTGTTCAGCAGCGCGTTCAGGAGCGGCCAGTCGCTGACGGCGTCCGAGCCGTCCTTCATCGATTCCGTTTCGCGATTCGGGCTTGCGACCGAGCCGGTGTCCAGGTGGTCGCGACCGATCACGATCGGCGCCTTCAACTCGCCGTTCCTGACCATTTCGTTGAACGCCTGACCGAGGCGATAGCGATCCTTCACGCCAACCCAGCAGATCCGTGCCGGCAGACCCTGGAACGCGATGCGTTCGCGCGCCATGTCGAGCCAGTTGTGCAGGTGCGGATCATCGGGAATCAGTTCCTTGACCTTCGCATCGGTCTTGTAGATATCTTCCGGATCACCTGACAGCGCCACCCAGCGGAACGGCCCCTTGCCTTCGCAGAAGAGCGGACGGATATACGCCGGCACGAAGCCCGGGAAATCGAAGGCATTTTCGACGCCCATTTCCAGCGCCATCTGACGGATGTTGTTGCCGTAGTCGAGCGTTGCGGCGCCGCGTTCCTGCAGCGTCAGCATCGCCTGCACCTGAACGGCCATCGATTGCTTCGCCGGCGTCACGATGGTGTCCGGCACGGTCTTCTGACGCTCGCGCCAGTCTTCGACATTCCAGCCTTGCGGCAGGTAGCCGTGGATCGGGTCATGCGCGCTGGTCTGGTCGGTCACGCAGTCCGGCGTGATGCCGCGCGTCACGCATTCCGTGAACACGTCCGCCGCATTGCCGAGCAGACCGATCGAAACCGGCTTGCCCGCCTTCTTCGCTTCTTCGAGCATCGCGAGCGCTTCGTCGAGCGTCTTCGCCTTCCGGTCGACGTAGCGGGTCTTCAGGCGGAAGTCGATGCGCGTCTCGTCGCATTCGACGGCGATCATCGAGAAGCCGGCCATCGTCGCTGCGAGCGGCTGCGCGCCGCCCATGCCGCCGAGGCCGCCCGTCAGGATCCAGCGACCCTTCGGGTCGCCGTTGAAATGCTGGTTCGCCACCGAGAAGAAGGTCTCGTACGTACCCTGCACGATGCCCTGGCTGCCGATATAGATCCAGCTGCCGGCCGTCATCTGGCCGTACATCATCAGGCCCTTGCGGTCGAGTTCGTGGAAGTGTTCCCACGTCGCCCAGTGCGGCACGAGGTTCGAATTCGCGAGCAGCACGCGCGGCGCATCGGCGTGCGTGCGGAACACACCGACCGGCTTGCCGGACTGGATCAGCAGCGTTTCGTCGTCGTTCAGGTCTTTCAGCGACTTGAGGATCTGGTCGAAGCAGTCCCAGTTGCGCGCAGCGCGGCCGATACCGCCGTACACGACCAGCGCGTGCGGATGTTCGGCCACTTCCGGATCCAGGTTGTTCTGGATCATGCGGTACGCGGCTTCCGTCAGCCAGCTCTTGCAGCTCTTTTCGCTGCCGTGCGGCGCGCGGATCGTGCGGGACGGGTCGAGACGCGGATCGATGTGTTTCGGGTTGTTCATGTTGGTGGCCCTCAAATGCCCAGAGAGAAAGTTCAGAAGTGTCCGGTGAAGCGATAACGGCTGCCGGGGTGCCAAAGATTGGCCACCGAAGCGACCATGCCCTGCGACCAGGTGCGTCGATGCAGCACCAGACAGGGCTCCAGTTCATCCATCGTCAGGAGCGTACGGGTATCGGCGTCGGCTGCCAGTGCCTCGATCCTGTACTCGACGCGTTGCAGCGGTGCGACACGCACGAGATACTGGTTCGGCGTGGTGACGGTGAAATCCTGCAGCGCGTATTCAGGCGCGACAGCAGGGTTCACCCAGCGTTCTTCCAACTGCACCGGCTCGTCGTTTTCGAAATGCAGCACACGCGAGTGAAACAGCGGGTTACCCGCGTTGACCTGCATTTCTTCGGCGAGCGCCTCGTCGGCGATCGTCGCGCCGACGTGCAGCACGTTCGCCTGATAGCGATGACCGCGCGCGACGATCTCATCGGAAATGCTGCGGATCGAGACGAGCGTCGATTCATACTTCGGCCGCGCGACGAAAGTGCCCGAACCCTGCACGCGCGTGAGCACCTGCTCCGACGTCAATTCGCGCAGCGCGCGGTTGACCGTCATGCGCGCCACGTTGAACTCGCGTGCAAGTTCGTTTTCCGATGGGACCTGGTCGCCCTCCGCCCATTCGCCCGCGTGGATGCGGGCGAGGATGAAGTCCTTGATCCCCTGATAAGCCGGTGCGTTCATGCTGGTGGCAGCGTTGCCTTACTGTTGTTCAGAAGCGAACGAGAGCGGCGAGTGCGCGGCAATCGTGCCGTTCTGCACGAGGCGCGTGATCGCAGCGATGTCCGGCGCGAAGTAGTGATCGAGTTCGTAGTGCGCGACTTCGTTGCGCACCGTCTGCATCACGCGCTGCAGGCTCGGGCTCGTCTTGTGCGGCGCGCGCAGATCGACACCCTGGGCAGCCGCGAGCAGTTCGATCGACAGGATGTACGCGGTGTTTTCGGCCATGTCGGCGAGCTTGCGCGCGGCGAAGGTTGCCATCGACACGTGGTCTTCCTGGTTCGCGGAGGTGGGCAGCGAATCGACCGAAGCCGGATGCGCAAGCGTCTTGTTCTCGGATGCGAGCGCGGCAGCCGTCACGTGCGCGATCATGAAGCCGGAGTTCACGCCGCCATCGCGGACGAGGAACGGCGGCAGGCCCGACAGCGTCGCGTCGATCAGGAGCGCAATGCGGCGTTCGGCGAGCGCGCCGATTTCGGCGGCGGCGAGTGCCAGGTTATCCGCTGCGAACGCGACCGGCTCGGCGTGGAAGTTGCCACCCGACAGCACTTCGCCGGTGTCCGGGAAAATCAGCGGGTTGTCGGAGACGGCGTTCGCTTCGATCAGCAGCACGTCAGCGGCGTGGCGCATCTGGTCGAGACACGCGCCCATCACCTGCGGCTGGCAGCGCAGGCTGTACGGGTCCTGCACCTTGTCGCAGTCGGCGTGCGAGACATTGATTGCCGAACCTTCCAGCAGCGAGCGATACGCCGCTGCGGCTTCGATCTGGCCTTGATGGCCGCGCAGCGCGTGGATGCGGTGATCGAACGGCTTGACCGAACCCATTGCTGCGTCGACCGACAGCGCACCCGAGACCAGCGCCGTGCGATACAGGTCTTCGATCGCGAACATGTTGTAGAGCGCGAGGGCCGTCGAGGCCTGCGTGCCGTTCAGGAGCGCGAGACCTTCCTTGGCCTGCAGCGTGAGCGGCTTGAGGCCGGCAATGCGCAGGCCTTCCGTCGCCTCGGCACGCTCGCCCCGAATGAACACTTCGCCGATGCCGAGCAGCACGCCCGACATATGCGCGAGCGGCGCGAGGTCGCCCGAGGCGCCGACCGAGCCCTTCACCGGGATCACCGGCAGCACGTCGGCATTGAAGAGGGTAATCAGCGCGTTCATCACTTCGCGACGGATACCCGAATGACCGCGGCCAAGGCTCGACAGCTTCAGCGCCATCAGGAGACGCACGACGGGACGCGACATCGGTTCGCCCACGCCGACAGCGTGCGACAGGACCAGATTCCGTTGCAGCAGTTCGAGCTGGTCGCGCGGAATGTGCGTGCTGGCGAGACGGCCGAAACCGGTATTGATGCCGTAGGCCGGCTCGCCCTTCGCGGCGATGTCCGCGACGGTCCTGGCGCCGGCGTCGATCGCGGCAAAGCTCGCGGGGTCAAGCTGAAGCGTGACCTGCTCACGGGCGATCTGGCGCAGTTGCGGAAGGGTCAGGTAGCCGGGCGTAAGAATCATGATGGAGTGTCCTGTCTATACAAGTGTGTGTGAAGTCTAGCGTCGCCATCTTGTATATACAACTCGTTTTTGCAGTTTCGACGTTAGGGCTTTCCATTAGACGCCATGGCGCCTTGTGGCACGCATCTCGCTACGATTGCGAGGTCCGCCTGCGGGGCGCGGGTCAGCGCTGCCGACACAGGTCGGCACGGCGTTCGGCCACGACTTGTATATACACGTCAGTCACGGCCGCCAGCAACAGAACAATAAAGCCGGCAGGACCCACGCTGCGGGCTGCGGCGTCAGAACCTCAGCCGCGTGGCGATGAAATCGAGAAAGCACTGCACGCGGCCGGCGAGTGTTGCGCTCTGGTAATACACCGCACTCACCGGTTGCCGCACGTCGACGAGCACGTTGTCGAGAATCGTGACGAGGCGGCCGTCGCGCACATCGGCGGAAGTCATGAAGTCGGACAGGCAGGCAATGCCCCAGTGGCTGAGGACAAGCTGCCGGATCGTCTCGCCGCTCGACGCCGCCATGGCCGGCTCGATCTTCAGCAGGTCGGGGCCGTCGCGCAGCGGCCAGCGGTTCAGCAGGTCCGGCGCGGTGAAACCGATCAGGCGATGCCCGTGCAGCGCGTCGACGCTGCGCGGCTCGCCGTATTCCGCCAGATAGGCCGGGCTCGCGAGCACGCGCAGCTTGCTGCTGCCAAGCGCGCGGGCATGCAGCGTCGAATCCTGCAGCGCCCCGATGCGGATCGCGATATCGACCTTCTGCTCCAGCAGATCCACGATGCGCTCGTTGCTCGTCAGTTCCAGCCGGATCTCGGGATAGAGCGCGCTGAACGCCTTCATCTGCGGCGCAATGCAATGCAGCATGAAGGGCGTTGCCGCGTCCACCCGCAGGCGTCCAGACGGCCGTTCCCGGCGACGCGCGACCGATTCCTCCGCCTCTTCCATCGCATCGAGGATGGCCCGCGCGCGGCCAAGGAACAGCTCGCCCTCCTCCGTCAACTGCAAGCGGCGCGTGGTGCGCCGTATGAGTGCGGTATCGAGTTTCTTTTCGAGGCGCGTGAGCGCGCGGCTCACGCCGGACACCGTCTGCTGAAGCTTCTCTGCGGCCGCTGTGATCGAGCCGCTGTCGATCACCGTGACGAAGGCCAGCAGTTCGTCGGTGGAAGTCTTCATTCTTGATTTCCAGTCAATATTGATTTGAGACTAGCACGGTTTTTGCGAGAATCGCTTCGACGGATACTGGGCACCTCTTTTCCAGATCAACCAGCAGGAGAACGTTGTGAAGATCTTCATTACCGGCGCAGGCGGCTTTATTGGCGGATCGATCGCGGCAGGCCTCGTGCGCGCCGGGCATCACGTGCGCGGGCTCGTGCGCCGCCCCGAACTGGCGGACGCGCTCCGGCGCCTTGGCATCGAACCCGTGATCGGCGATCTCGACGACCGCGCGTTGCTGATCGGTGAGGCGAAGGCCGCCGATGCCGTCATCAACGCCGCCAGCAGCGACCACCGTGGCGCGGTCGAAGCGCTGATCGAAGGACTCGCCGGCTCCGGCAAGCCGCTTCTGCATACGAGCGGCTCGAGCATCGTCGGCGACGCCTCGGGCGGCGAAGGCACCGAGGCGATCTACGACGAAGACAGGCTCCCCGAGCCGACCGCCGACAAGGCAGCACGCGTCGCGATCGACCGGCTCGTGCTCGATGCCGCGAACAAGGGCATCCGTTCGGCCGTGCTGTGCAACACGCTGATCTACGGTCACGGCAAGGTGCCCGGCGCCGAAAGCGTGCAACTGCCGCGCCTGCTGCGCCAGGCGAAGAAGAGCGGCGTCGTGCGCCACGTGGGTAGCGGCGGCAATATCTGGTCGAACGTGCATATCGACGACGTCGTCGAGCTATACTGTCTCGCGCTCGCAAAGACGCCGGCCGGCGCCTTCTACTTCGTCGAAAGCGGCGAAGCGTCGTTCCGCGACATGACGACCGCGATGGCCGACGTGCTCGGCATGGGCAAGCCGCAAGACTGGCCGCTCGACGAAGCGAAACAGGAATGGGGCTACGAAATGGCGTCGTACGGTCTCGGTTCGAACAGCCGCGTGCGCGGACAACGTGCGCGTGAACTGCTCGGCTGGAAGCCGCAGCGCACCTCGGTGATCGACTGGATCCGCAACGAGATGGTGTAAACGTCCTGGAGGCGTTGTAATCGGTGCGACAGATACAGTGACGCGCGCGCAACGCCGCGCCGTCCTGTAGCGAATCCGTAAGCCCGGCTCGCTAGAATCGCGCATAACACAAGGCGCGACGAGACCACCGCCCGGATTCCCTGATGTATCTCGCACTCAATTTCGACTGGCTGACCAATCTGCTTGCGATCCTGTTCGTCGTCGCCTGTCTTTATGACACGCGCTATGACGAGTACGGGACGTTGACGCTGGCGGCCGGCGCAATGGGTCTCATCGTGATGGGCATCGAGCTCTTTCTGAAGCCAGCCTTCGACATGTCGCTGTAGGCTTCGCCGCAAGCGATGCGCCAGGCTGAATACGGCACCCCTCTCAGGCAAACAGGCGTTCGAGCCAGTCAAGCGCATCCGTCCATCCGGACCGATGACTGTCACGCGCGGCTTCGTCGTCGAACTGTTCGTGCGTGAGCGTAAGAACGGTTGCCTCACCCTCGGGGCGCAACACGACCGTAACCAGCGATTCGCGTTCGGGCGCGGTGCGCCACGCCCACGTAAAGACAAGCTTCGCGTCGGGCACGACCTCGCGATATACCCCGCTCACGTCATGCTCCTCGCCGTCCGGCGTGCGCATGATCACGCGAAACCGGCCGCCTGGGCGTACGTCCGCTTCGGCATGCACGACACGGTTGCTGGCGGGATGCCACCACTTCGCTATTTGCGCCGGTTCCGTCCAGGCGCCGTAGACTTTCGCGGGCGACGCGTTGAGACGGCGCTGGAGCGTGAGACTGGGTCGGGCGGACATGCTTCTTCCTCCACAAAGGCTGCAAGCCGGTCAAGCTGTTCGGACCAGAAGCGCTGATAGTGGGTCAGCCACTGCATCGCTTCCTCCATCGGCGCGGCGGACAGACGGCATGCAACCGTGCGCCCGGTTTTGCTCCGCGTAACGAGCCCCGCACCCGACAGCACGTCGAGATGCTTCATCACCGCCGGCAGCGACATGGCAAAGGGCTGCGCAAGTTCGCTGACCGACAGGTCGCGCTGATCCGAAAGACGTGCGAGCAGCGCGCGCCGCGTGGGGTCCGCGAGCGCGGCGAATGTGCGGTCCAGCGCCGCTTCCCGGGTCGCTTCCTGGGTTGCTTCCTGGGTTGCTTCCTGATACTTAACCATGGAGTTAAGCTTAGACGATCAGTGCCTCATGTCAAGCGCGCCTGCAATGCGGGTCGCGCGGGCGGGATCCAAAGAACAAGGCGCCTCACGGTGAACACCGTGAAGCGCCTCGTGCTGCCCGACCCGACCAGGTGGCGATCAGTCGTTCATGCGTGAATCACGATCGGCGAATCGCGTCCGCGAAGCCGCGCATCAGATCGCCCAGCCGCCGAGATAGAACACCGCGAGCACGAGTGCGATCGCCACGGTGCCGACGTTGAGCTTGCGAAACTCGCCGCTCACTACCCGGCCGATCACGAGGGTGCAGAAGCCGAGCATGATGCCCGTCACGATATTCGCGGTCAGCACGATGAACACGGCGCAGACGAGGCCCGACATCGAGTCGATCATGTCGTTCATGTCGAGCTTGCTGACGCTGCTCAGCATCAGGAGACCCACATACATCAGCGCGGGCGCCGTCGCATACGAAGGCACGAGGCCAGCCAGCGGCGAGAAGAACATGACGACGAGGAACAGCAGACCGACTACGGCCGCCGCAAGCCCCGTCTTCGCACCGGCGGCCACGCCGACGGTCGATTCGATATAAGCCGCAGCCGGCGCGCCACCGAAGAAGCCCGAAAAGATCGAGCTGAGCGAATCGGCTGTCAGCGCACGGCCGCCGTTGATGATGCGGCCGTTTTCATCGAGTTGCCCCGCCTGCCCTGCGACCGCGCGAATCGTCCCCGTGGCATCGAACACCGCCGTCATCACCAGCGCCAGCACGCTAGGCAGCACCGCGAGCGACAACGCACCCTTGATGTCCATCGAACCGATCAGCGAAGCGTGACCCGGCGCGGACAGAGACGGCAACGCAAACACACCGTGGAACGCCACAGCCGGATCGAGAACCATCGCCAGCGCCGAGATCGCCACGATCACGAGCAGGATCGAACCCGGCACGCGACGGCGCACCAGGCCGAAGATGGCCGCGAGACCCGCCACCGACATGATCACCGGCAGCGAGGTGATGTGACCCAGTTGCACCGGCAGCCCCGGGCCCGGATTCTTGACGACCAGACCCACGTCGTTCGCCGCGATCAGCAGCAGAAAGAGGCCGATCCCGATGCCTGTGCCATGCGCAATGCCCGACGGCAGGTTACGCAGGATCCACGAGCGCACGCCCGTCACCGAGATGCCGGTGAACACGAGGCCCATCAGGAAGACCGCGCCAAGCGCGACCGTCGGTTGCAGCCCTTTGCCGAGCACGAGCCCGAATGCGGTGAACGCGGTCAGCGAGATCGCGCAGCCGATCGCGATCGGCAGTCGGGCCCAGATGCCCATCAGCATTGAACCGAAAGCGGTGGTCAGGCAAACGGCGACGAACACCGCGCTCGTATCGAAGCCCGCCTTGCCGAACATGCCGGGAACGACGAAGACCGAATAGACCATCGCCAGAAACGTGGTGACGCCCGCGACGATTTCCTGACGCTGCGTGCTGCCGCGTGCGGAGATTTCGAAATAGCGGTCGAGAATGCCCTTTCCGTCGAAAGTCTGGGTGCCGACATCGCTAATCGGCTGGGCCTGGGGTTCCATCATGATGAGTGCCTCCTTTATCAGCATGCTGAAACGGTCGGAAAGCCGGCCGTCATCAGGGTTCGTCTCGTTACGTTTATTGATTGATTTCGCTTCCTGCTGTGCCGAAATGTAGGTGAACACAAACATATCTCCTATCGCATGGATGGCATGCCGGACATGTCGCGACGCTTATATTCTTAGGGACGCGGCAACGCGCGGACCCAGCCCGCGCGTATACACCTACGGCCTTCACCCCTGAAAAACAGGTGGCAACGACGGGCGGAACGGGCCTCGAACCCCGCGCAATGGGCCGCCAAATGGGCCGCCAATCGGGCGCGCCGGTCGTCGCGGGTTAAACTCTGGCGCGTACGCACTATCAACCGAATCGCTGCGGGCAAGGCAACACGACCGGTCGCGCCCCCGCAATGGCACATGGAGTTCCTCTTGATGAGTGGCGGTTTCCCACGTCCAGCCTTCCGTCTGCCGTTCTTTCTCGTCCTCGTGGCGCTCGTCCTGTCAGGCTGCAGCCTGTTCAATCCCACGCAGGAGCCCGCGCCGGTCCGCGAAGCAGAGGCAATCCCGGTCGAGCAGGAACCCATCGAGCCAGTCGCGACCGAGCCGCCGGAGCAGCCCGAGACGCCGGAACACCAGGCGCAGAAGAAACCCAAAAAGCCGGTTGTCAAACCCCACAAGGTCGAAGAGCCGCCACCGCCCCCGCCGCCGCCTCCACCACCTCCGCCGCCTGCGCCGATCATCACGACGCGGATCATCGACCGCAATGCGGCCCACGGGCTGCTCGACAGCGAAGTGCAGCGGCCGGACGGCAAGGTCGTCGGCCGGGCGGTCGACATGATTACCGACGCGAGCGGCACGCCGCGCGAAATGGTGGTCAATCTGCAGGGCTTTCTCGGGATTGGCGACCGTAAGGCCAATTTCCCGTGGACGGCTTTCCGCTTCACGCCCGGCGCGAAAACCGCGCCGATCACGCTCAACGTGCCGCCCGGCAAGACGCCCGCGGCCGTGGGTCCGAAACTGGCCGGACCGTTTGCGGGCACGACGACGCCGCCTGTCGACCCCGGGCAGGTGCCTTTGCTGGATGCAACGGTCGAACGGTCGAACGGCGAGAAAGTCGGCCGTATCGTCGACGTGCTGATCGACGGTAATGCACAGCCGCAGGCGGTCGTGCTCGACGTGGGCGGCATCATCAATCTGGATCGCCGCACGATTGCCGCGAACTGGTCGGCGATGCGCTTCGGCGTGAGGAACAAGGCGCTCATGCCGTTGATCGATCTCAACGAAGCGCAGATCAAGGCGTCGCCACCCTACGCCGCCGACCAGCCGATCCGTGCCGTTTCGCCGGTTGCGCCTGCCGCACCTGCCGCACCGGCTGCATCTGCTGCATCTGCTGCACCTGCTGCACCGGCTGCACCGGCTGCACCAGCGGCCCCAGCTGCTCCCGCGCCTGCGCCCGTCGCAGCCGCTTCGCCATCCACGGCTACGGCCTCTTCTGCGCGGCCCAGGTGATGACGAACCAACATCTCATCCATGCGCGCAGCCTGCGCGCGCTCGACTGGCTGAACTTCTTCGTCGCCAATGTGCAGACGGGCTTCGGGCCATTCATCGCGTCGTACCTCGCGTCGCACAAATGGACGCAAGGGGAAATCGGCCTCGCGCTCTCCGTCGGCACGATCAGCGCAATGGTGAGCCAGGTGCCGGGGGGCGCCGCCGTCGACGCATTACGCAACAAAAAGGCCGCTGCGGCATGGGCGATCATCGCCATCATCCTGAGCGCGCTGCTGCTCGCGGCCAGCCCAACCGTGCTGCCGGTGATGATCGCCGAGGTCTTCCACGGCTTTGCGAGCTGCATGCTGGTGCCGGCGATGGCGGCGATCTCGATCACGCTCGTCGGACGCCACGATCTTGGCGACCGGCTTGGCCGCAATGCGCGCTGGGCGTCGATAGGCAGCGCGGTCGCGGCCGGCCTGATGGGTCTCTTCGGCGAATACTTTTCGCCGCGCGCCGTGTTCTGGCTGACGGGTGCGCTTGCGCTGCCCGCCCTTGTCGCGCTCAGCATGATTCATACGAATCCGGCGCCGACACCTGTCGCGGTGAAACACAAGAAGAAGACCGACCCAGGCGAGCGCGAGACGCTGCTCGAACTGCTGCGCGACAAGCGGATGCTGATCTTCGCGGCGTGCGTGGTGCTGTTCCATCTGGCGAACGCGGCAATGCTCAATCTCGCCGCTGGCGAAGTGACTGCGGGCATGGGCGACAACGTCCAGCTCGTGATCGCCGCGTGCATCATCGTGCCGCAGGCGATCGTCGCGATGATGTCGCCGTGGGTGGGACGCTCAGCCGAACGCTGGGGCCGGCGGCCGATCCTGCTGCTCGGCTTCTCCGCGCTGCCCGTGCGTGCGCTGCTGTTCTCTGGGGTGAGCAGCCCTTACCTGCTGGTGCCGGTGCAGATGCTCGACGGCTTGAGCGCCGCGGTGTTCGGCGTGATGTTGCCGCTCATCGCGGCCGACGTGGCCGGCGGCAAGGGACGCTACAACCTGTGCATCGGACTCTTCGGGCTGGCGGCCGGCATCGGCGCGACCTTGAGCACGGCAGCAGCCGGGTTCATCGCCGACCGCTTCGGCAATGCGACCAGCTTCTTCGGCCTCGCTGGTGCCGGCGCGCTGGCTGTGCTGCTGGTGTGGGCCGCGATGCCGGAAACGCGCGACAGCGATACCGCCAGCGAAACGGCGGCCGTGCCGGAGGCGCCAGGCAACCGGAGCAGCTAGCGATCCATGATCGATGATCGATGAAGACGCGCGGTCGCTGCATAGGGACCACAGCGGCGCTTTCATGCGATCGGATGGCTGCCTGCGTCAATCGAGAAATTCGGCGGCCCGCTTGCGCAGTACGGCGCTGAACTCGTCGAGCCAGCCGATCGACAGGCGCCAGCTCTGCCAGTAGAGATCGACGTCGAGGTGCTTGCCCGGCGTCATTTCGACCAGTTCGCCGCGCGCGAGGTGCGGTGCGACCATGCGCTCGGGACACATGCCCCAGCCCATTCCCGTCATGCATGCACGCAGAAAACCCGCCACGTGTGGAATCCAGTGCAGTGGCGGATCGATTTCCGCACGCGTGACGCGGCGCATGTAGCGCTTCTGAAGCTGGTCTTTCGGATTGAAGTCGACGCACGGTGCGCCGCGCAGCGTGTCGCGCGTGACGCCGTCCGCAAAATGCCGCTCGAGGTATTGCGGTGCGCAGACGGCGAGATAGCGCATCCGTCCGAGCCGCGTGGAGCGGCAACCTTGCACCGGTTCGGCCTGCGTCGTGACCGCGCCCTGCACGCTGCCGTCGCGAATGCGCTGCGCGGTGTGGTCCTGATCGTCGATGACGAGGTCGAGCAGCATCTCGCGCTCGACGCAAAAGCCCGCGACGGCGTCAATAAACCAGGTGCCGACGCTGTCGTCGTTGACTGCGACGCGCAGCGTCGGCCACGATTCGACGAGCGCGCCGGGAAGCGTGGGCAGGCGGCCGCCCAGTTCGGCCTCGAGAAGCTGGACGCGTTCCGTATGCCGGCACAGCAGCGCGCCCGATGTGGTCGCGACACATGGCTGGCCACGTTTGACGAGCACGCTGCCGACCCGCTCCTCCAGAAGCTTGACGCGCTGCGACACGGCGGACGGCGTCACGTTCAGCTCGTTCGCCGCGCGTTCGAAGGAACCGTGACGAACCACCGCGGCGAGCGCATCGAGCAGGGCATAGTCGAGCATTAGCGTTCCTTAATCCGCGTTAACTAAATTAGCTTTTCTTACCAGAGACGAAACCGCAGACTAGCGTCATTCGTCTCAATCGTCTATCGGATCGTATATGGACTGGCTCGCTTTTTCACATGGTGCGGCGTTGTGCGCTTCGCTGATCGTCACGATTGGCGCACAGAATGCTTTCGTGCTCAGGCAGGGGATCATGCGCTCGCATGTCGGCAAGATTGTTTTACTTTGCACCGTGTCGGATTTCATTCTGATCGGCGCGGGTGTGGGAGGTGCTTCCGCGCTTGTCGAACGGTATCCGGTTTTCGTGCATGCCATGCTTTATGTGGGGATTGCGTATCTTGCCTGGTTTGGGATGGGGGCGCTGAAGCGCGCCTTCAAGCCGGGGCATGCGGTGCTCGAGGTTCAGGGGGCGGGTTCGGCTGCTTCCGTTTCTGCGTCTGCCGGCGGGCAGCGGGCGTTGTCCGTCGTCCTCATGACGCTTGCGCTCACCTGGCTTAATCCCCACGTTTATCTGGATACTTTCCTGCTGATCGGCACCGCTGGGGCGCGTGAATTACCCTCCGGGCGGGTTGCGTTTGCCCTCGGCGCCATGGCTGTCAGCGCCGTCTGGTTTGTTCTGCTCGGATATGGCGCCCGTGTGCTCGCGCCCCTCTTTCGACGTGCTACCGCGTGGAGGATTCTGGATGGGGCCATCGGAAGTATGGTTTTGCTGATCGCTGTTACGCAATTGCGGTGAGATGTGGACGTCCTCCAGATCGACCACCTGTTTCAATTCGAGCCGCGAACCGGGCCCACACCGACAGTCTGAAGCGCCCCGTCCGTCACGTACGGCACGATACCCGTTGCACTGATCGCGGCGACGGCGAGCTGCGCGCATTCTGCATCGCCCGGCGGGCAGTAGTCGATCGAGACGACCGGCAGACGATAGCGCTCGCGAATCGTCGCTGCCTGCGCAAGCAGCCAGTCGCGGTCGGCCTGTGGCACTTCGGTGTAGCGTTGTTGCACCTGATCCCAGCCCCGATACAGCGACTCGAACGCGACCGCATACACGAGCGTGTGCACCTGCGGCAGAATCTCAAAGCCACGGTTGAAAATCAGTCTGGCTTGCGGATAACGCGCCCTGATCGCGCGAATGACGGAGACGAGCCCCGCCTGTTGCCGCGCCCGCGCTTCGTCCGTCGTGGCGACCAGCTGATATGAATCGAGCGTATCGAGAAAGAAGCCGCGATAACCCCGCTTCCAGAGCGGCGCAATCACGTGCTCGACATAGAACGCAGGCCAGCCATCGGCGTCCTGATCGATCACCGTCGATGCCCACGCCGCATTGCGTCCCATGAGCCAGGCTTTCTGAATCGCGGCGTAGTACGGGCGCTGCGGCGCCACCTCGCCGACGCTCACGTAGGCAAACCAGGCCGTGTGCGTGCTCCTGTGCGCAAGCGGATCGAAGCCGCTATCCGGTTCAATCACCACCACATCGAACGCGCTCAAAGGAGCAACCGGCGGATTGGCGCCATAAAAAAATGCGATGGACGGCGCGCTGCCCGCCGGTTGCGCATGCGCTACAGAAGACAGCACGCCAACCACGACCACGCGCGCGACGCGCAAGAGGCGGCCAAGCGCGGTATGCGCAAGATTACGGTCACTGTTCTTTGACTTCAAGAGATCCATTCCTGTCGATGCAATCACTCAGCCGTCTCAGCCGCTACCCTTGAACCATGGCCACCAGCAGATCGAGTCCAGATCAATCGTTTCAACGGACGGACTGAATCCAGCGCGCGTACTGGCGTTCCAGGCGCGCCGTGCAGCGGCATTGGCGGAACAGGACGTAGCATAGTCGAGTGTGCCGACAAAAAAGTGGCGTCGTCCGGCGATGCGCGCTGCATCCGACCAGGCGCGCAGTTGAGAGACGAGCGAACGGCTTGTCGACGGCAAAAAGACATCTTCCGCGAATACGCCGTCCACCAGCAATGGGAACGCCACCCGCCCACCGGTCGCGCCGAGGGCAGACACAGGTGCATTGTTGAGCACGATCGAAAGCTTCGGATAGCGGCTGCGCAAGGTTGCGACGAGATCGAGACCGCCCTGCCTGCACGCGGCATCGCACATCCCCTCCCGCGCGTCGCGATCGTGATCGATGACTTCGACATTGTCGAGCATCAAGCCGTCGACGCCCGCGGCGACGAGACGAGGCGCGACGTAGTCGGCGATCAGATGCTGAAACTGGGCGTTGCCGACGTTCATCCAGTATTCCGGGTATCCCTGATAGCGGCCGAGCCACGCGGCCTTGTTCGCGCGGCACGAAACGAAGCCCGCAGGCACCCTGCTCCAGTACGATCGCGACTGTTCGCATGCGCCGAAATTCAGGTAGCTGAGTACCTTTGCGCCATGCGCTTTCAGTAACGCAATCTGCGTGGCGTCGAACGCGGGACCGTAATCGGTGTCCGGATCGGGATCGGCGTCGATGATGATCACCTTGAACGTGCGGCCCAGCCGCTCCACGTCGATGTCCGCCGCGGCGCCGTAGTAGGCCACCCACGTGGGTCTGGGCGGCAGCGCGCGAGCCTCTGACATCGCCTTGTCTGTGGCGCTACCCGATGCGCCATCCGGCGTGCCCACCTGCAAGCCAGCGCTCTGCCTCAACTCCGCCGCATTTTCTGCACCGGCCTGTACGGCCGTGCCGTGTGCCAACACGAACCCGGCCGCCACGCTGAAAGCCGCCCGCCCCAACCTGCGCGTCCGTTGCTGCCAGGTTCGAAGCGCTGTCAGGCAAGCGACGCGCACTCCGGGCTCAAGGATACGGCTCACGTCGTCAACGCTCTAGTGACGCAGCATGTAAGTCTCGTATTCGAGCGACGCGAATTTGCGATCGAGCACGGTAACGGCGGCTATCACGACCACCAGCAGCGCGAGCGCAAATCCGTATCCATACGAATCGGGACCCAGCCAGAGGGTGATGCCGGTGAAGAGACCATTCAGCACGACAAACGCCGCTGTCAGCTTCAGGACGATACGGCGTCCGTCGAGATAGAAGAACACATTCAGCAGCCCAAGCAGCAACACCTGCAGACTCGCCGACACCACGTCCACGATCAGCAGCGGCATGTAGAGCGCAGAGATATGCAGCGCTTCGAGCAGCCTTTGCCCGAACGCGACGATGAGCAGCAACACGATGGCCTGAACCTTGATGATTTCATAGAGGCCCGTACGCACGCTGCCGACCATCATGTCGCGCATGTCGTTGATATGGCGCAGCGTGGCGCCATTACGCACGGCATCAAAAAAGGCGTCGTAGTACTCGACGAAATCCGCTTCGATGCGCACCAGAAAAGTCGCCATCCCGGGCATCACGCAGACATACGCGATAAACACCGGAATGTCGTAGATCACGGATGCATGCAGCGGTCCGATCACCTTCGAACCCGTGCCCGGCGCGTACCAGAACATGAACTTGTCGAGCCACACGCCCAGGTTGAACAGCAGGCCCACGAGTGCGAGGCTCGGATACGCAAAGCGCTTCTGGAACACCTCGAAGGAGATGAAGCGCGCGCTCTGATAATCGCGGTAGATCAGCCCCGACAATCCGCCGAGCAAAACCAGATGCCCGGCGACGAAACCGCCCAGCAGCCCCACGAGACCGTGCCCATTCAGCAACAGCGCGAACGCGACCGTACACGCATAGCCGATCAGAAACACGAACAGGATCTGCCGGTATTGCTTGACGCTCGACAGGAAGATCACCGCGATCCAGATGTTGCTCACCACCACGAAGCCCGCGATCATCAACAGCCGGTAGACGAGCGGCTCGGCGCGAAACGCCACGGCCATCGCGACGAACCCGAGCAGCCCGGATGCGATGGTCGACACCAGCACCACGCCGTTGTAGTTCGACAGCACGAGGTCGGCACGCTTTTCGAACAGGCGGTCCGAAATGAAACGCGTGAACGAAAGCTGCAGCGGTCCCGTCAGGATCAGGCTGAGCGCGATGATGTAGGTCACCGACACCTGGAATTCGACGATCGCGAATTTCGGTATCACGGACGCGAGACTCAGCACGCCAATGATCAGAATGCCGAAGATCGACAGGATGAGCGGCCCTGAACTGATGAGGCCGGCGTAGGCATAGGCCCGCGCGACGCCGGTCAGCGTCTCGCGGCGCAGTATCTTGCGGAGTTCGAAACCAATCCCGGCCATCAGCGTGCCTCCTGCGTATCGGTGGCGGTGGCGGCCGCACGGGCGCTGTGCGGCACCGGGCACTTCCCGACCTGTTCCGCCGTGCCGTGCGATCCAGGCGCACGGTCGGGCGCGGCAGCCAGACGGTCATAAAGAATGCGATATCGCTCGACCATCTGCGCGCGGGTGTAGTAGCGCCGCACGCGCGCAAGACCTGCCTGCTGCGCGGCGAGCCAGCGGGTATCGTCGCCCAGCAGCGACAGCACGGCCGACGCGAAAGCCGCCGGATTCGCCAGTTGCACGACGAGCCCCGCCGCGCCCAGCGCGCGATCTTCGTCGCCTTCGCCTTCGATCAGCTGGCGGCACGATCCCACGTCGGTGGTGATGGCGGGCACGCCAGCCGCGAAGCCTTCCAGCACGACGAGCGGCAGCGCCTCGCTGATCGACGTCAGCGCAATCACGTCGATCTTCGGCAGCACGTCGTCAATGCGCTGAAAGCCGAGAAACTTCACGTTGCCGGCGAGACCAAGGCTCTCCACGAGCGCGCGGCATTCCAGCGCATAGGCCGGATCTTCCTCTTCCGGTCCGATAATCCAGCCCTGGATATCGGGCAAGGTGCGCGACGCGATGAAAATCGCCCGAATGAAGGTCTTGATGTCCTTGATCGGCACCACCCGGCCGATCAGCGCGACCACGCGATGCGGACCCGACCCGCGCTTCCCGACGAGCGGCGCGAGACCGGCGACGTCGATGCCGTTCGGAATGCTCTGGGTCCGGCTGGCCTTAGCGCCATCGGCAATCTGGCGCTGGCGGTTGGCTTCGTACAGCGCGACGATTTCGTCGGCGGCATCGTAGGCCAGCTTGCCGATCGCCTCGAAGAAGCGCACCCACAGCTCGCGGAAATAGCTGACCTTTGAGATGTCGCGCTCGAACACGCCGCGATTGTCGCGAATCCAGCGGCTTTGCAGCAGATCGATCTTGCGTTCCTTTGTATAGATGCCATGCTCGGACACGAGCAGCGGACGCCCCGTGCGGTGATGCAGGATCGCGCCGAGAAAACCGGCATAGCCTGTCGACACCGTGTGATACACGCGCGCCGGCGGCAGCTGTTCCGCGACGCGCGCGAGCTGCCACAGCGGCTTATGCATGATGCGCACGGTCCAGAAGTAGTCGGTAAATGACGGGTCGGTGCAGTACTGCTCATACTGGTCGACGATGTTCTGCCATGCCCGGCGGCTGGTCAGAAATTGCGCCTCGCTCAACGCCCCGCTCTCGCCGAGCATCGGAATCATGCTGGCCATCAACACGCCGGCGTCCTGTTCGCCACGCCGGTCGCGTAATGCCGCGTGTAGCTCCGCCGAGCGGGCGAACGCAGCGGCGTCCCCATCCATTGCGTGCGGCTGACGCTCGTCGGCGGCGCCGTGCTCGTAGAGATAGTGCGTTTCGAAATGCACGACGTTCTCAGGCAGCGCATACGCCGCGCCCGGATAGTCTTCCTCGCGGCTGCCGATAAACACGATCGAAAAACGGGTGGACGGATAGGCCCGCACCATTTCGTTGACCCAGCTCGATACGCCGCCGCGCACGTAGGGAAACGTGCCTTCGAGGAGCAGGCAGACATCGGCGTCGACGGCCCGGCGCAGCAGGGACAGTTTCGTCATGACCAGTAGCTCACAACCGGTTTGAGTGTAGGAAGCACGGCCGCATTGCCGAGCGACGCAAGCAGCGCGGCAACCTGCGGATAGTCGCCGTTCAGGAACGCCACTTCGGCCAGCCACGGAACCAGCCGTTCGCGCGGAAAGCCCAGCTCCTGGGCGCGTGACATGCACGCCTGCCCCTCCTCCGGCTTGCCGTCGGCGAGCGCGAGGCGGCCGCGGATCAGCCATAGCGCGGCGTCGGAAGCGTCGGTGGCGAGCGCGGCACGGGCATAGCGGTCTGCCTGTTCGAGCGTGTGTCGATACACCGCGCCCTGAACGAGGTTCTGATACACCAGCTCGAAGTGCAATTCCGCCAGACGCCGGTTCAGCGCGTGGCGCTCGCCGTCGTCGGCCGCGACTTCCAGCGCTTTGCCGGTATGAAAGATCTTCTGCATGATTTCGTTTTCGGCATGATCGAGCGTGCCGTAGGCAATCAGGCGGACATCTTCCAGCGGATCGGCGAGCAGTTCGCGCAGCAACGTACCTGTCGTGCGGGTCGGCATGCCCTGGATGGCGACCAGTGCGGAGAGCCGGTCGGTGGCGCTCACCTGGGTGTTCGCGAGCCGCGCCTGCAGGCGCGCGCCGCCGCCGTGCGAGACGCGCGACACGAGCCATGTGACGAACTCGGGGCGCGCCACGTCGCCCAGCAGTCCGCTTTCTTTCGAGCCGGGGAAGCAGGCGGCCCAGATGCAGCTTGCAAGCACGATCAGGCCTCCGCCGAACGGCACGAAGGTGCATATGAGCCACAGCAACAGCAGCGACCATGCGCGCGGTTCCCGGTAGCGCGCCGGTAAAAACGCGTGAAAGACGGCGGCTTCCGCCAGACCGGCGAGCGCCTGGAGCACGAAGAAAAGCAGCAATGAATCGACGCCGCGCACGGGATGCAGGAGCTGCGCAAGCGCCGCGCCCTGCGCAAACATGGCGAGCACGGCCAGCAGCGCCGCGACGATGAGGGTCCGGGCTTTAGACATCGACGCCGCTTCGCTTGAGAAGACGCAACAGCGCCTGGCCAGGATCTGTGCCGTCGAGGTGCAACGTGTGCACACCGATGCGCGCCCGTTCGAGATCGGTATTGAATTGCGCCGCGAGGCTCCCTTCGATACGCGCGAGGTAACCGTCGATGCCGGTCGTATCGGTGGCCGGCATCAGGTTGACGAGCACCGACTGCGTCGCGCTACGCACCGGCCACATCACGTCCAGCGAACGGCGGCGGCGCATCACGTGCTCGAACAGCGAATCGCCGGCTTCGTCGCGCGGGAACGCGAGCGCAACCAGCGACGAAGCGACGCCCGCGTCGCGTTGCATGCGCGTGAGGCGGCCAAGGTCGAGCGCAAAGTCAGACGGGCAACCGGGCACCGTATCGACGATCCTCTGCACGAATTTCGCATGCTTGACGCCGTCGGCGTAATAACCGAGCAGCACGAGCAGCAGTTGCAGATTGTCGAAGTTGAGCGACAGGAATGGCATGCGCTTGACGACCAGGAGCGCCAGCAGCACGCCGTCGGCGGACACGAGCGGCGCACACACCAGGTACTGCGTATTTGCGAGCGGCGTGTCTTCGCTTTTCAGGTGCGCGATGGCCTGCGTGCCGATTGCGTGAGTGACGAGTTCGTCCTTCGGAACGAACTCGAAGCGGTCGCCAATGCGTGCAACCGGCTCGGCAAGCGGCCGCCCGCCGCGCACCGGATAGACAGCCGCCACTTCGATCTGGCATGCCTGGGCGACGAACTCGAGCAGGCCATGTGCGCCCGGCAGCATCTCGCCTTGCGTCTCGCCTTGCATCTGCCCTTGCGCCGTTCCTGCCACGCCAATCGAAGCGGCCTCCGCACTGCCCTCGACCGACAGGCGGCGCAATTCGGTAATCGAATCGCGCAGCGTGGTCGGCTTCGAGAGCAGATCTTTTTCCAGCCTTTCGTGCGACAGACGCAGCAGATAGTGACTGTTCGTCAACGCGACGAGACGGTCGTTCAGATAGTCGTTGAGGGCGGACGCGCGCGCGGCACGGCTACCCCATGTGTCGCCGAAGTGACCGACGAGTATCGTTTCGATGATCCCGCCTGCGAACACCATCACAGGAAACACGCTGCCATGCGGATAGAACAGCTGCCACACGGCGAGCAGCAACGCGTCGGCGAGAAGACCGGGCAAGGCGCCGTAGCGCAGCGCGATGACGAGCGGCGCGAGCCACAGCCAGGGAAAGCCCGCGCCCAGCAGCAACGGATCGCGCGGCTCGACCAGCCACGCGAGGCCGCACACGATCACCATGAAGACGATCGTCTCGACGATAGCGAATGGCCGCGTCACGGCAGGGGCCAGAAAGCGGCGCACCCGTCCGAGATTGCCGAACGGATTGGCATTGCGCTGTTGCGATGCGCCAGAGGCGGGTTGCACGGCTGCGGTATTCACGGCCTGTTCCTTATGACTTGTCGAGGTGCTCATGGACAGCTTGCTGCCGACTGTTGCGCAATCAACGATGCGCGCCCAGCGGCGAGAGAACATCGCCGATCAGCGCAGTCGCAATGCTCGACAGGCCCGAACGGCTCCAGCCCGTGCGCGATCCGGTTGCGCTCCACACGACCTTGCCGGTCGACACGTCGATCAGCTCGAAGGTCACGCCCACCACCGGCTCGCCGTCCACACCGGCCTTGTAGCGCCATTCCTCGACCGCGCCGGTCAGCACAAACCGGACGTGCTGCGAGCGCGCCCATTCCAGTTTTTTCTCTGTGCTGTCGCGCGCCGCGCTATCGAACATCGCGTTCGCGCTGGTATCCGCCGGCGCGAGGCGCACATCGGTCAGGCCGCTTACGCGCAATGCATTTGCCGCGATCGAGCCGGCGCTGCGGCCGGCGTCGGGTGTCTCCGTGAAGTTGGCGATCGGCGCGACCGCCACCGTATCCGCGGCCGCCAGCGTCGGCGCATCCGTCTTTCTGATCGTGCCGCAGGCGGCCACGACCAACACCGACGCCGCCACTGCGGCGCACCACGAAGCCCGGCGGGCAAACCTCTTGATACCGATCATGGAACTGCTCCTCGAATAACGTCGAATTGTCTGTGTCTGTCAATGGGAGCGCGCCAGAGCCAACCGCCGCTTCGCCCGCCCCGGTGATACGAACTTCAATAGAACCAGCTGTAGCGCGCCCCGATCTCGGTGACAGGCGTCCCGAGGCGCGACACGCGTTCATGCTCCAGATACACCGCCGCGTGATCGCCGCCGAACACGGTGCCCGCCACGCCGACACTGACCTGCGGGCCCCATCCCTGAATCGAGTCGTGCACGATGCCGACGTCGAAGAACGGACGCCAGCGATGCGTGTACTGCTCGAGCAGATCGTTGCCAAAGCCGAAGAAGAGCCCGTACTGCGCGTAGGTGTCCGGGATGAACGAGCCTGCCAGCCCTTCTGTCGCCGGCACGAGACTCGAGATCAGCGCGTCGGGCTGGCCACTCGCGGCATAGCGGCCGCGGATGCCCACGAGCCGCAGCGTGTAGTCCGGATACTGGATATGCAGCTTGTAAGCGATCTCGCCGGTCGCCAGGATCCCGCTGCCCAGAAACGAGCGTGCCTGGCTGTAGAAGCGGTCGGCCTCGACCGTGCCCGACACCTGGATGCGGTCGGTCGGCTGATAGACGATGCCGCCGATCACGTTGTCCTTCATGCCGCCCACCTGCAGCGTCTGCGTCTCGGGGGCGGTTTCGTTGCGGCCCGCGTGCACCGTGAAGCGCAGCGGCGAATTGCGGCGGCCCGCTTCGGCGTCCAGTGCGAGTGTGTAAAAACTGTCGAGCGCCTCGCGCCGTCCTGCCGCTACCTGGAATGCCGTGTCGAGCGTCTGACGCCGCGCGAAGAAGTCGATCGAACGGTCGACGCCCGGCACATTGATCAGCTGCGTCTGGTCGGCGGACCACTGGAAGCGCTGCGTGCCGGTCACCCCGATCATGTAGCGGTCCGCGATCTTGCGGCTCGCGCCGAGGGTCTGCTCGATGTAGTCGAGCGGATGCTCGACGTAGCTCGTCACCGTGGCGTCGATCGACTGCGGCCATAGAAGCGCCGTGTCCACCACCCGCGTATGCAGGTCGGTATTGTCCGGCGCGCCTTCGAGGCCCCTGTACGCCAGCTTCTGCGCGGCGCCCGGCCGGTCCACCGCGGACAGGGCATCGATCCGGTTGTCGATCGGCAGCCGGCCGGCTTCGCGGTCGAGCAGCTGGTTCATGGTCGTGACATCGTTATCGGCGAGCGCGATCGCCAGTCTCGCGTCGCCGGGCTGAAGCAGGCGGCTCGCGTACTGACGTGCGAGCCAGCGCTTCGCCAGCGGCTGCGATTCGGTCGACAGCGCCCACGCCACCGCGACGTCCTTCGCCACGGCAGACTTGAGCCGGCCACCGTCCGCGTTGCCCGCAGCCGCGTCCGGCGCCGCTGCGACCGGCGGCAGCCCACGCACGTCGCCCAGCATCGTGCGGCGTTCGAGCGGCGTTGTCTGTCGGCTCGGGTCGTGTGCGAACAGGTCGTCGAGGAGTGCCTTCGACACGTCGCCATTTTCAAAAATCGCAGCCAGCGTCACCCGTTGGCCCGCGAGCTGCTCGCGGGCGTCGGCATCGCGGCCCGCACGGCGCTTGAGGGCAGCGCTGGCGCCGCGTCCATTCGATACCACGGCCTGCTCTTCGCTCTGCATCTGGACCCAGACCTTGCGACGGATCGACAAGGCTTGGTCGGGCCGGCCGGCCGCTTCCTGGGCGTCGGCATAGGCGAGCAGCCACAGTGGATCGCGCGACATCGTGGCCGCTTCCAGACGCAGATAGCCGAGCGCCGCCTGCGGACGGTCGAGTCGCAGTTCCGCTGCGGCAAACGGTTCCCACAGCGACGAAGAGCCGGCCGCCGGGTCGCGCCACGCCGACAGCGCCGTGCGCAGTTCGCTGGCGCTGCCGTAGTCGATCAGCATCCACAGCAGCGCCGTGCGCAGTTCGTTGGGCGCGCCGGGCAGCTTCACCGCACGTTGCAGGTCATGCAGCGCATCGAGCGGACGGTCGGTCAGCCGGTAGTATTCCGCGCGCGCGCCGAGGAAACCCGGATCACTTTCCGCCGCTGCAAGCTGCGCCGGAGAAAGGCTCCCGAGCAGCGCGGCGACGCGGTCCATCGCCTGCGCTTCGGTGTAGTAGTAGAGCGCGTTCTGCAACGCACGCGGCGTGCCATCGCGCCTGTACTGCAACTCGGAGGTGCGCGCCGCGTCCATCGGCCACGGGTCGTAGAAGTACGTCATGTCGCCGAGGTCTTCGTCCGTTGCTGTGCCCGTCGCGAGCAGATGCGCGTAGCCGTCGTTGGTCGGCTTGTCCTGCTGCAGCAACCGCGCGAGCTGCGCGTAGTTGCGCCAGAACGCCTCGTCGTCTTCCTTCGCGCCGCCGCGCGCCTTCTGCAGCGCGTCGAACGCGCCCTTGTAGTCGCCATGCCGGTACAGCAGGCTCGCCGTGCGCAGCGCGTACGTTGCGTTGCCCGGGCTGTGCTGCTGCAACCGTCGATAGACCGCGAGCGCTGCGTCGTCGTGCCCTGCCCGCTCGTTCAGCGTACCCATGCGGTCGTCGATGGCGTCGCCCTCGCTCGCGCGCGGATGCGCCGCGAGGAACGCCAGTGCATCTTCGGGGCGGCCGAGACGTTCGTAAGTCGCGACAACATCGTCCACGAGCTTCAGGTTGTCCGGCTCGGCATGCGATGCATGCACGAGCGCGGCGATATAGGCGTTATCGTCATCAAGCATCGGAGCGATACGCAGCACATTCGCCCACGCGGCCGGATCGTTCGACGTCTCGGCATAGGCCAGCCATGATTTCAGTGCGAGCGGCGACGCGTGGTTCCATTCCGCTACCTGGGCAAGACGCCTGAGCCAGACGGCCGAATGCGGATCGCGCGCAACCTGTTCGCCGGCTGCCTTCTGTGCGCTCGCCAGGTCGCCCGCTTCGACAAACGACTGAAAGACCAGACTCGCCACGTCGCCATTTCTAGCCGTAGCCGCCTTGCCTGAAGAAGCCACTGAAGCCGCAGCGCCCGGGGCTGCAGCGGGATTCATCGTGTCGGTCGTTGCTGCCACGCGCCATGCACGCACCGCAGGCCATCCCGAAGTGCCGGCATCAACACGCATGCGCGACCGGCCGCTCGCCTGCGGACCGTCCATGTACGCATACGGCGCTTCGTGGCCAACGTCAGCCATGCGCGGCCGGGCGAATGAGGCGCATCGCATCGCCAATGCGCCCTCCGGTCGCACGGCGGCAAAACGGGCAAGCGCCTTCGCATAGCGGTCGGAGAGATCCGGCCGGTTCGCGGCGCGCGCCAGGTTCAGCAGCACGATCAGCGTGTCCCTGTCGTCGGCAAGCGCGCCGATATGCTGGTCGGCCGCTTCCAGCGCCTCGTTCAACAGGTTGCCGGACTGCAGTGCGCGGATACCTGCCAGAAAGTCGCGGCGCTGTTCGTCGAGCGTGGCCGCTGCGGCCTGCTCCCGGAACCACGCATCGGCTGCGTGCCGATAGTCGCCGACAAACAGCGCGAAGCGCGAGACCTGTGCATTCCAGTGACCGTGCCGGACCGGATCCTGCTCGACGAGACGCTCATACAGCTGCACCGCCAGTTGCGGTGCATCGGCGGATGCCGCGCGCTGCGCCAGCGACTCGAGATCAGGCGTGGGCCAGGTCAAGCTGGCCGCAACCATCAATTGCGCACGAAGCTTCGCAAACGCCGCGGCGCGGCGCGGATCGTCCGGAGGGATCGCAAAGGTCTCCTGCTCGGCGATCGACAGCCGCAGCAGGGTCGCCTTGCGGTGCATCGGCTCGCGGTTCAGCGCGTCCATCCGCGCTGCAACGTGCAAGGCGTCGTCGAGACGGCCCAGGTGCGCGTACTGCTCGCCGAGCAACGCCAGGAATTCCGGATTCGCCGGCTGCACTCTCAGCCATGCTTCGAGATAGGCAACGCTCAGCTCGCTCGGCGTCGTGCTGGCCAGCATGCTTTCGCGCAGGCCGCCACGCGGCCAAGCCGCGTAGAAGATCAGCAGCACGACGGCGGCGAGCAGCATCACGAGCCACAGAGGCGCGATACGGGGACGCTGACTGGGAGGATTAGTGGCCACAGGCAATCTCGACGGGTCGATAGTCCACCTGCTGTCCGGCAACGCCTGCCGTGTCGAACCGCAGGGCGCCGCCATCGCGTTGGGCGGAAACCGCGCGCCCATCCACGCTCACGCTGCACATCTGCGCGTTAGCGAGTTTCACGAACGGCTGGTAGTAGCCGCCGAATTCGAAGCGCATGCCCGTCGGCATCCGTTCGAAGCGGCGCACGAAGCCGTTGGCCTCGGCGATATACGGCAGCTTCGCGTTGGCGCCGGCCTCTTTGCCACGTGCTGCATCGATCACGGCAAACGAGAAGCGGGCACTGCCGTCGTCGAGATGGATATAGGTGCCGTCAGGTCCCGGTGCAAAGCCGGTTAGACCCACCGATGAAGCGAGCGCAGGCGCTTCGGTCTTCGGCCAGTGCAGTTCGCGCACGAAGCCGTTGCCGCGCACCACCCACTCGCCTTCATGGCTCCCCACCCCACGCGCGACCGCGAAGGAACGCCAGTCGAGCACCTTGCTGATGTAGTCCGTGATGTGCACGGGCAGCACCGGCTGCTTCAGCACCGCCGTGAAGATCTGGTCCAGCGCCCGCAGCGACGCTACCTTGGTGCCGCTGTACATGTGGTAGTACACGTCGATCGGCTTGAAGCGGCGCGGCTTCTCCGTCATGTCGAAGGTTTCGAGCACGCGCGTGAAGCCGTAGAACGGTCCGAGCCACTCGTTCGTGTAGACGTTTTCGTCCTGATTCGGCGCGTAGACCTGGTACGCGCCGGGACCCTTGTCGACGCCGATGGGCGCGATATTGGTCCAGCTGTTGTCCGTCTTCGTAATGACGGTGTCGCCGCCATTGAGGTTGAAGACGCCCGCCTCATACACCTTGCGCACCACGATGCCCGGCGGCTGGCAGTCGCCTGACCATTGCAGCACGACCGTCTTCTTGCCCGCAGGCGCGAGGCGCTCGTTGATGTAATCGATCGAGCCGGTGATTTCGCGGTCGATGTTGAACTTGTAGCCCGGAATATTCAGCGAGAACGCGGCATCGCCACCACCGCGATCCACCCGCTGGCCGGTTGCGTCGACGTTGTCCCACTCGAACGGATGCGAATAGGTATGCGTGCCGATGGCGACATTCGGCAGCGCGAACATTTTGCGGGCGATCTGTTCGAGACGCGGCGAGATATCCGGATGCAGGCCTTTCGCCCCCACCTCGCCTTCGATGACCGAGAACGTCATCGGCACCTTGTAGCGCGTGAAAATCTGCTGGTAGAGCGCCTCGCCCGAGAAGTCCGCGCCCGGGAACTCGGCGCGCGACGCGAAGCCGTCGCCGTCGACGTGGCTCATGAAGAGACGCCGGCCGTTTTCGGTCGTCACGCTCGGCGAAGGCATCGTCTGCAGACGCAATGCGGCGCTGAGAAATGCGATCGGCTCGATGGCCCAGCGCTCCTGGTCGACGCCGACGAGCGACTCGACCGTATACGGGTTCAACGCGTAGCCGCCCCACGGCGTGATCGCCACCTGGTCGAGCAAGGTGCCGTTGGCCGATACGCGCAGCAGCGAGCGGCTCTTCGGGCCGACGCGCACGCCGGCCAGATCGCGTGCATCCGGCTTCGGGCTGGTTTCGAAACCCACCATCGGATCCTGCGCCACCACCGTGACCGGCCCCGTTGGCGTGCCCGGCACGGCCTCGAGGTCGAGCGCGGCGCCGCCGTCTTCCGCGGCGTCGAAGCCGAACTGTCCAAAGAACACGACCGGAACGTGATCCGTGATGCGTCCCGCGACCCAGTGGCGCCATTGCTCCGCATCGGGCACCGCGTCCTGCTGGAACCACGCCACCACGCCCGCATAGCGGTCCGGCGTGATGCCGGCCGGCAGCGGGGAATCGAAGTCGGCGTACTCGACGTCATAGCCCAGGTAGTTGAGCGGCATCGCGAGATCGCGCACACCCGGCGTGCCGTCGAGCGGCTCTTTGGTGTCGCGGTCCTGCACGATGAGAATCTTGCGCGGCAGCACCTCGATAGCCCCGATGCCGACCACGTCGCGCGCCACGTCCGTCACAAAAGGGACGATGCCCGTTGCGGTCACCTTGGCGGCGGTCGTGCGGGCGCACTCGCGGTCCGCGCCGGCACAGTATTCGAGCGACACGACCGGCACGCTGGTCTGCTGCATGAAGGCGCGTGCGGCTGCAATACGGCTCTCGCGCAGGGCATCCGGCACGTCGATCGACTGCCCGCCGGTTTCGTCGACGCCGCGCACCAGCGATTCGCCGACCACCGCGTACAGCGCACCGGCATGCGGCACTGCCACCTGCAGCGCATTCGGGCCGCCGACGATCAGGCGCGCGTCGGGATGCGCTGCATGAATGGCGTCGATCGCGGCGATCGCTTGCGGTGTGTCGAGCAGAAAGCCGCGATAGCCGCGTTGCCAAAGCGGCTCGATCTGCCCCGCGACGAAATCGGCGGGCGCAGCTGGCGCTTCAGACCCGTCCGTGCGTGCGATCCAGACCGTGTGTTTCAACGGATGGGCAGCGGGATCGAAGCCCTTCGCGGGGTCGAGAACGACGGCGTCGAACGCCTGAAGCTCGCCGACGGGCACATCGGATGCATAGAAGAAAGCGAGATTGACGGACGGGTCGGCACGCGCCGCCGTCGCGCCAGCGATATTGGCGCGCGGATCGGCAGACAGGCCGATCGCGACCGCGGGCGCGGCGGCGGGTCTGGCCGGGTGCTGCGCGTGAGCGGCAACCCACGGCAGTGCGCCGGTCGCAAACAGGCCGATGGCGCGCGCGAACCCGCTCCACCCGTTCCGGCGTTCTGTCCTGCGCGGAGTCAATGCTGCAGGCCCGCTCAATCTCGTCGTGGTTCTTGACATCCTGTTTCCGATCCAAGGTTGCGGACGCATCAAAAAACGCGTCGATCACGGTATTGCCGGCCACGCCAGGGCCTTCTGACGGCGTGCACCCAACGCGTGCCTGCGGTGTGACCACGTCGGGCCGCGCTCAGGCGGCGGACGCAGTCTGCATCCCGCGCTTCACAGGCACGCGGGGTTCAGACGGATCGGAGGTGAGCGCTTCGTCGTGACAGATGACGGGACGAGGAGCGGGGAAAGCGCCATACTGGTGGCGCCCTCAGGCTGCGTTCCAGACGAGTGCTGAATTCTGGTCGACATCATTTCCGTATTCGCTTCTTTAGATGACTTTCTAATTGAGCGCGGGAATCTTCACCCCCAGATTCCGAAGATCCTTGCTCCACGCCCGTCGATCTACCCCGTCACCGACGTCCCCATGGTTTGCCTGTACTGACCATATCGCCGGCTGGATTCACCCAGGTTTAAAAATTCTCTGAAATGGCGAATCGGTCCGCATTCTAACCGCCGCCTCAGATAAAAGCACGGCAACCGCGAGGAGAAAAAACCGGGCGGAAAACGATTGCGAAAATGGATTATCGCGCAGCAGCAACGCCTGATTCCAGAATCCGGCCGCGCAAACGTTAGCGTAAAAATTATTACACCGACAAGCCACGAAATTGAGGATGCGCAACAGTTGGTAAGACGTCGATTCTTGAAGTTATTTGCTCGAGCTCAGCGGTTATCGAAGAAAAATTTGCGGACCATCGTTGAATTCGGGTGTTTTTTCACATACATCCCACGGCCGGGCGGAGACGGTGGCGCCCGGATTCCGGGTTTTTTTGACAATCCTTAACGCCTGGACAAGCAAATTTAAAGATATTCCAACTGATTTACGGTCCCATCCATGGATGTCAAAGTCAAAACCAGCAATTTCTTCCGCGTACTTGAATGGGTTGGGACATGCAGTTCCAGCCTTCGTAAAATGGTCACATCACCGATCCCAATCGCCGGATCGGAAATCTCGATGCGCCGTTATTTCTGTTCAGTTATACGACCGGATATAAAACGCATATTGGATATCACCATGACGCTTTGCGGTTTTGGTTTGCGATGTGAATTCGGCTGGAAAATGTGCGTTAGCGCACAGATCCAAAACGGTTACCACGGCAGATAACTGATACCCGGCCAGTCAATAGAACGCTCGATCGCGCCGCCATGGAAACGTCTTCAGTTGCCGCGTCTCCCCAACGTCGCGTGGCGGCATAGCGCGCGTTGACGGACTGGCGCGAACGCGACAGATCGATCGTCACATCGCGCTGCGCTCGCCCGCGCCTCTACGACATCCCGGCACACGCGGTGCCCACGACCGGGCCATTCGGCAGCAGACAGATCTTGCCCTGCCGCCCCGGCGCCTCGGCATGGCGCAGCGCCTGGCTGATCGCTTCAAGCGGATAAGTCGCGGCAATCTGGCTCTTCAGTACGCCGCGCGCAAGCAGATCGACCGCTTCCGCGATCAATGCGTCACGTTGCGCGAGCAACATACGCGACAGCCGCTCTGTCAGCCAGAATCCTTTCAGACTGATGCCATTGAAGATAGCCTGCTGGCAATCGAGGCGCATCGGCTGGCCTGACAACATCCCGTAGTTCACAATCGAGCCGCCGGGCTGAAGCAGATCCGCGAGCCGCGCAACGCCGTCACCGCCCACCGCGTCGAGCGCGAGCGAAACGGATGCCCCGCCGGTGGCGGCCTGTGCCGCCTGCACCAGCAGAGGGGTGTCCTCGATGGCGGCGTCGCCGCCTGCTTCCAGCACCTGGGCGAGCGCGTCGGCGCGTCGCACGATGTTGAGCGTGCGCAAGCCGTCGTGCCGGGCGATCTGCATGACCGCGCGGCCCACGCTCGACAGTGGCGCGGTCTGCACCAGCCAGTCGCCGCGTTTCAGCACAGCCGGGCGGCGCACCAGTTCAAGCGCCGTGCAGGCGCTGACCTTGAGCGACGCCAGTTGCAGCACGTCGAGTTCAGGCGGCACCTTGTACACCATCGACGCCGCGAGACGGCGCCGTTGGCACCAGTTGTCGTTGGCCACCAGCAGAACCCGATCGCCCACCGCAAGGTTGCGTACCGACGCGCCACAGGCTGCGACGCGTCCAGCCGCTTCGAGGCCGGGCGTGGCGGGCAGCTTCGGCAGTTCGCCGTAGCGCCCGGCCAGACGCGCAAGGTCGGCAGGATTCACCGCGCAGGCCTCCACATCGACCAGCACTTCCCACGCTGACGGCAGTCCGGGGTCGGCTGCGTCGCAGCAGCGGGCCACCTGCGACGGAGGACCGAAGGTGTCGAAACGGATCTGCTTCAAAAGAGTCCCTTGCTGGCCGGCGCCGCGGCCTTCAGTTCGACCAGCAGGCGGATCGTGCGGTCGATCTGCTCGCGGGTATGAGCGGTGTTGATAAAGAAGCGCAAACGCGCGGCGTCGCGCGGCACCACCGGGAAGATCATCGGAAAGGCAAACACGTTGTTGTCGAACAGCCGCGCGGACATCCAGAGCGCCAGTTCGGCGTCGGCCAGCATCACCGGCACGACGGCCGAGCCGTCGCTCAAGCCGGTGCTGAGCCCCGCTTCCCGGGCGCGGGTGCGGAAATACGCTGCGTTGTCCACGGCCCGTCGCGCGCGCCCGGGTTCGGCGCGCATGATCCGCAGCGCCGCCAGCCCGGCGGCGGCATTCGCCGGCATGGGCGACGCAATGTAGAGACCGAGGCCCGGCGCGTAGTACTTGAGCATCGTGATGAGCGCCTTACGTCCGGCGACATAGCCGCCGATCGTCGCGAAAGCCTTGCTCATCGACGCATAGTGAATGTCGATATCCGCGCCGTTCAGACCGAAGTGGTCGACCACGCCGAGGCCCCGCGCGCCGATCACGCCCATCGAATGCGCTTCGTCGACCATCAGGAGCGCATGGTGCCGCTTCTTGATCTCGATCAGCCGGGGGATGTCGGGGATGTCGCCATCCATGCTGAACACGCCTTCGGTCAGGATCAGCACGCGTTCGAAGTGGCCGCGATGCTCGACGAGCAGGCGCTCCAGTGCGTCGTAATCGTTGTGCGCGAAGGCGAAGCGGCGCGCACCGCTGATCTTCGCGCCGGTCAGCATGCTGTTGTGGACCAGTTCGTCGTACAGGATCAGATCCTGCCTGCGCGCGAGGTAGCCGATCGTCGCGACGTTGGTGCCGTAGCCGCTGACGCCGAGCACCGCATCCTCGACACCGAGAACGTCGGCCACCTCCCTCTCGAACTCGGCGAAGATCGGTATCTCGCCCATGATGATCCGCCCGGAGCCGGTCGAGGTGCCGAAGTCGTCGATCGCCTTTCTGGCCGCTGCCTGCACCCGTGGGTCGCCCGCGAGGTCCAGATAGTTGTACGACGAGAAATTGGTCACCCGCCGGCCCGCCACTTCGGCCTCTGCGCTCGCGACGCCGACATGCTCGCGAAACATGTTCCACTCGTAACCCTGCTTGTCGTAGTACCAGCGCGTACTGGTGTACTCGCGCAATTCGGGGAACTGTGCGAAGTCGTAATGCTCGGGGCCGGGCTTGACCCTCGCGGAGACGGCGCGCCGCGCAGGCGCCAGCGCGTCCGGACGTTCATTGCCCGGTTTGCCAAGCAGTCGTGCCCGCAGCCGTTCAATGTGCGTTTCAGTTGTCATGTTCGAATCCCTTTCGTGTTGCTGGCGCAGGCAGAGCTCAGGCCGCCTGAGTCTGTGATGCCGCCTCGGAGGACGCTCCCCAGCCGAAGCTGTCGAGCGCTCTCGCTACGATCCCGCGAATCGTCAGGTCATCGAGGATTTCGAGCACTGACACGCTGATGCCGAGATCGCGGTCGAGCAGCAACTGGATTTCGGTCGCCATCAAGGAATCGACACCGAGATCGAGAATCGGCCGGTCGACGTTGATGCTCCCGGCCGCGGTCTCCAGTTCGTCGGCGATGATCGATGCCACGAGGCTCGCCAGCACCGTGAAGCGCTCTGCAGGCGGCAGTTCTGCGAGTTCCCCGCGTAGCAGCTCGCGAGCGCCGAGGTCCGGGTTCGAATCGGCGGCAATCAGTGCGGCGTAGCGCGGCGACTGGCTGCCCAATGTCTCGTAACGCCCCCAGTCGGCCCAGTTGGTGATCAGCATGATGCCGAGCTGCACCACCTCGCGCTGCAGCGCGCGCCCGAGCCATCCCAGCGCCTCCTCTGACGCCATACCGCGCAGCCCCATGTACCGCATGAACTGCTCCAGCCTGTCGTCGCGGGTGACGACGCCTGCATCGGCAATCGCCCCCCAGTTGATGCTGGTTGCCGGCAGCCCGAGCGCGCGCCGGTGCCATGCCAGTCCATCGAGGAAGCCGTTGGCGCTTACGTAACTCGCCTGCCGGCTATTGCCCACGAGGTTCGCGATTGACGAATAGAGAACGAAATGATCGAGCGCCATCCCGCAGGTCTGTTCGTGCAGCAGGCGGGCGCTTTCAGCCTTGCTGCGCATGACCGTCACCAGGTGCTTCGGGTCGAGCTCCGTCAGCGGCTCGTCGATGATCACGGCCGCCGCATGGAAAACACCGCGCAGCGGGGGCGCCGAGGCTGCCATGGTGGCGAAGAGATCGCGGACCTGACCTTCATTCGCGACATCGCAGCGCACGCACACGACATGCGCACCGAGCGCGTTCAGATCGGCGATGAAAGCGCGGCGCTCGGGCGTATCCAGACCGCTGCGGCCGGCCAGCACCAGATGACGGGCACCGTGCTCCACCAGCCAGCGGGCAGTCTTCTGACCGAAGCCGCCCAGCCCGCCAGTGACCAGATAGGTCGCGTCCGGCCTGAACGCCATCGCTTCGTGAACATGCACCTGCAACGCGGTGGAGGCGTCGTCAAAGCTGACGATCAGTGCGATGTCGGCATCGGGCATCGCCAGCTTCCTGCTCGCCAGATCGACGATCGACACAGAGAGGCCGTCGGCCGGCGCGAGCTCGCCACGAACTGCGCGTCCGACCGCACCGCGCAGCGACGCGGCGAAGCGGTCCGCGCGTTGCGTGAGCACCGACAGGTCGGCGCGCACAACGGCCGAAGCCGAGCCTGGCACCGTGAACGGCTGGGTCCGCCCGGCGGTGTCGATCAGCACGCCCCCGGCCGCGAGCGCACGCCAGCCGAAACAGCCGCCCCACCGGCTCATCACCCCGGCAATGACGTCGAATCCCTTGCCGCCTGTGCAGCCGGCCACCGCGCTTTCCAGCGCCTCGGGCGTCGCCGCGAGCAACGGCTGGCCGGCGGCCTGCGCCGACGGCGCACCCTTCGCACTCGCGAGCAGCGTGACGTGCACACCGCGCCGGCGCAAGGCCGCGCTCACCGCGAGGCCCGTCTCATCGGCTTCCACAAGCGCGTGCGCGCCCTCATCCAGGTCAGCCAGTTCCGCGAGCCGTTCGGCGACTGCATCCCGGGCGGCGACAAGGAGCAGCGACGCGGCGGGCACCGCCTCATCCAGCTCGACCAGATGGAAGGCCCGGCGCGGCCCGCGAATGTGGCTTGCAAAGTCGGCGGGCGCAAGCCCATACACCCTCATTCCTGCGCGCAGGTCGGTAACGTGCTTGCCAGCGCCGCACACGGTCGCGACCACTTCGACGTAGTCGTCGTCGAGCGTATCGCCGCCCGAGGTACGCAACGCACGCATCGCCAAGGCAACCTGATCGAGCTTCAATTCGATTTCATTGCCGCGCAGCGGCGCACGGACTACCTCGACAAGCTTGACACTGCCCGCCCCCGTCTCGCCCTCGCCAAGGTTGCGCACCAGCACGGCACGATCGGCCGTCAGCGGCAGCGGCTCGACGAGCGGCTCAGTCAGCAACGGATTCGCAGTCAGCCGGCTAAAGAGGCGGCGAGCGCGCCGGATCGCGACTTCATCTTCCTCTGCGTCGCACACCAGCTCGAGAATGGCAGCGTCGAGGTCTTCAGAGGCCGCTGCGACCGGAACGTCGATCGTGCTGAAGCGCATACCGTCGATTTCATTGAACGCGACGCGGGCGAAACCGTTGAGCGCGGACTGCGCGGGCTGCACTGGCGGGTCGCTTTCGCTTACCTCGAAGGCACCCTGCGTCAAGACATACGCACGCGGACGCAGCGTCGCCGGAGCGCCGGCAAGATGTCGCGTCACCGCGAGCATCAGCAGCAAAGCCTCGGTGCCTGTCGGATCGGCACCATCGAGCCGTGCACCCGCACCGTTGACGAAGACGACGCCCTCCAGCGGACCTGCGGCTTCCAGCGCGGCCGCCACATCAGCCTGCACGTCAGGGCGCACACCCATCCGCTCGCCCTGCGCGCGGGCAGAAGCGCCGGCATGAAGACGCGCCACGACGCGCGCGCCATAGGCGGTCAGTCCATCGGCGATCCGGTCGGCCAGTTCAGGAGCGGCCGGATCCTCGACGACCAGCCAGTGCCCGAGGCGACGCGGTTCCGACAGGCGCCCGGCATCGGCCCATTCGTACCGGAGCATCTGCAGCTTCACAGGGTCGCCGTGGGCATCCGTGCGCTCGAGCCTGGCGGCCGTTGCGGTGACACGCAGCCCGCGGATCACCGACAGAATCGTGCCGGCATCGTCGATGATCGTCAGGTCGGCGTCGACATGGCGCGAGCTCCGGCTGACCCGCTCGGCGTGGCACCAGTAACGTTCGGGCAGCGACGGCACCAGCAGGCGCAGTTCCTTGAGACCGGTCGGCAGCCAGGTCGATTCGCTGTCGTCGAGCATGCCGACGAGCACCTGGAAGCAGGCATCGAGCATCGCCGGCTGCGCGTGGTAGCCGGCATCCGGCAACTCCGCCGGACTCTCGATCAGCGCGAGCACGCGAGCGCCCTCCGGCGCGATGCGCAGCGACCGCACCGCCCGGAACTTCGGCCCATACTGCAGCCCGATGCGTGACAGCTGGCGATAAAAGTCAGTCGCGTCCTGCTCTGCGCCCAGCGATGCCCGCAGCGTGTCGAGATCGATGCGGCGGACTTCGGATGACGGCAGTGGCCCGACGGTGCCTGTGAGATGCAACTGTCCTTCGCCGGTCTTGCCCGCATCGATGCTGTGGATCGCCACGCTGCCCGTGCTGCGCTCACAGGTCGAAACATAATCGATGGCCCGGTCGGCGGAGATGACAAGCGGTGCGCGAATCTCGACGTCGGCGAGCCGCCAGCCCGGCGCGTCGGGATCCAGCGACGCGGCGATCTCCAGCAGCGTCTCCATGTACCCGGCTGCTGGCATGACCGGCGTGCCGGAGACGATGTGGTCCTTGAGGTACGCGAGCGCCTCATGCTCGAGGTCATTGGCCCAGACATCGGCCGCCGGATACAGTTCGAAGCCGAGCATCGGGCGTGCGGTCGGGCCGACGCGCTGGTAGATGGCGCGCTCCGTCTCCACCCACTGACGGTCGCGCTGCCACGGGTAGTTCGGCAGCGCAATCGCGTGCCCCTGCCCGTTCAGCATTTTCCAGTCGATCTCGCAGCCACTCGCGAACACCTGCGCTACCGCGCGCTGCACACGTATCCGCTCGGCCTCGTGGCGTCGCAGCGTTTCGATCACGTGGATCTCCTTTGCGCGCTCCCGGGCACAATCGCGCAGCGCGCTCGAGAGCACCGGATGCGGCCCGACTTCGACAAAGGCGACGAAACCGCCGTCGAGCAGCGACTGGATCGCAGCAAGAAAGGCGACCGGCTTGCGCACATTCTGCGGCCAGTAGCCGGCGCCGAACCCGGGCCCTTCGACGCGGCGTCCGGTCACGGTCGAATAGAGCGGAATCTCCGGCTCACGCGCGACGATGGCATGCAGCGAAGTCTCAAGCTCAGCGAGAATGGGGTCCATCAGGTGGCTGTGATAGGGCACCTCCACGGTGAGCACGCGGTTGAACACCTCGCACGCGGTGAGCTGGGCCGCGAGGGTTGCAATCGCCGCCGTGTCGCCTGACAGGGTGAGCGTATTGGGACCGTTGATCGCCGCGATCTCGATGCAGCCTTCGAACGGCTTCAGCCAGTCTGCGACGGCTTCGCTGCCGAGGCCGACGGCGAGCATGCTGCCGCTGCCTGCGGTGCGCGCCTGCAGACGGCTGCGTTCGTAACTGACGCGCAGCGCGTCTTCGAGACTCAGCGCGCCGCTCACACAGGCAGCGGTCACCTCGCCGACGCTATGGCCGACCACCGCCCCTGGCTTGACGCCGCCAGCACCCAGCAGCGCCGCCAACCCCCACTGGATCATGAAGTTCGCCGGCTGCGCGTAGAGCGTCTGGGTGATCCGCGACTCCGCCTCGCCCTTCAGCATTTCGGTGAGAATCGAGAAGCCGGCGATGCCCTGGAAAATCCGGTCGGCTTCGTCGACTGCGGCGCGGTACAGCGGTTCGTCACGGTACAGTTCCTGACCCATTGCCCACCACTGGGGCCCCATGCCGGTGAACACCCATACCGGCAACGGCTGGCTGCCTACAACCCGCTGACCCGTGACGACATGCTCCGCACTCTCGCCCCGCGCAAGCAATTCGAGCCCCTCGGACAGCTGGTCACGACCGGCGCCCATCACCACGGCGCGATGGCTGAGCGGCGAGCGCCGCATGGCGGCGGAATACAGCGCGTCGCCGACATCGACATCCGGTTGCTCGAGCAGATGGCGGTAGCGCAGAGCGAGCGCCCTGAGCGCAGACGGGCTGCGCGTGGACAACGACAGATAGAGCGGATAACCCGCGGGACGCGGCTGCGTCGACTGCCCTGCCGCGGTCGCGGCGGCGCCCCGCGTGGCCGTCGCAAGCGCCGAACGCAGCACGACGTGCGCATTGGTGCCGCCGTAGCCGAACGAGTTGACGGCCACGAGGAAGGGTTCGTCCGCTTCGGCGAGCCGGATCGGCGCGTCCGCAAGGCGCACGCCGAGTTCCTCGAAGCGGATGCCGGCATGCGGCGTCTGCAGGTTGCCGAGCGGGAACGCCTCGCGATGCATCAGCGTCAGGACGGCCTTGATGATGCCGGCGACACCCGCGCCGGCTTCCAGATGCCCGATGTTGCTCTTGATCGAGCCCAGCACCACGCGCGCGTCACCGCTGCGGCCTGCGCCGTACACCGAGCCTATCGATGCCGCTTCGATCGGATCGCCGACAGCGGTTCCGGTCCCGTGGCATTCGACATAGCGCACCTGCGCCGGGTCGATCGCGAAGCGCTCGCACACGTCGCGGATCAACTCGTCCTGCGCCTGCGCGCTCGGCATCGAGATGCCCGGCGTGCGACCGTCCGAGTTGACACCCGCCCCCGCGACCGTGGCGAGAATCGTGTCGCCATCCGCCAGTGCGCGCTCGAGCGTCTTGAGGAGCACGATACCGCCGCCCTCGCCCCGGCCATAGCCATCACCGCGGGCATCGAAAGACTTGCACTCGCCGTCGCGCGACAGAAACTGCCCCTTGCTCATGCCGACCGGATACTCGGGCCGCGTCATCACGTTGGCTCCGCCGACCACCGCCATGTCGCATTCGCCGGCCCAGATGTCGCGGCATGCATAGCTGAAGGCCACGAGCGACGACGAGCAGGCCGTATCGATCGAAAGGCTCGGGCCGCGCAGGTCGAACGCGTGCGAAAGCCGGTTCGACAGCATCGTCATCATCATGCCCGCCGCGGTATTGGCGTTGTGGCGCGCACGGTTCGCAGGCTGCATCAGCGTGATCATGTGATCGAGCATGAAACCGCCGACGTAGACACCCACCTTGCGGCCCGCATGGGCTGGCAGATCCAGTCCGGCATGCTCGAACGCTTCCCAGGTCAGTTCCAGCAGCAGACGTTGCTGCGGATCCATGTTTTCGGCGACGCGTGGAGGCAGATCAAAAAACTCCGCGTCCATCGAACGGACGTCCTGCTTCAGGAAATTGGCGCGGGCGACGTACGCCTTGCCCTTCGCGCCCTCGTCTGCGGAGTAATAGCGTGCTGCATCCCAGCGGTCGGCCGGGATCGGCCCGGCGGTCACAGTACGCTGCCGCAGCGCAGCCAGCAGCAGATCGAGGTCATCCAGACCACCGGGGAAACGGCAAGCCATCCCCACCACGGCGATATCACGCATGTCAGTTCCTTGATTCATCGTTTTTGGTAAGGCCGGGCCGTGAGGCTTGTGCCGGCAACGCCGTGTCGGGATTGCCGTTGCCGGATGTGCAGTCTCATACCCACAGGAATCCTTATTTTTATTCATAAAATGTTCCGACCAGTTGAACGCTGCGCTGCTCCGGCATTGCGCCAAAGCGATTCCACGACGCCCCTGTCTGACGCTGCCACTGCAGCGCCACGTCGAAACGGGAAAAGCGGCGGCGCAGCTCCACCCAGAACTGCCGCCCTGCGCCGACGTCGCTCTGCACGAAGCCGGACAGATCCAGCCGCCGCACACCGACGTTGCGCCAGTTCGCCATCAGGAATACGCCGTGGCGTGCAGGCAGTTCCTGCGACGCGGTGACGGTCTGCACCGCGCGGCCCCATGCCGCCGGATTCGACGCCTGCAGCGCGCTCCACTGCGTGGCCGATGCGCCAGCGCCATTGCCCTGAAACTCGGCTGTCAGCGACAGGTCGTTCGGCAGCGTCCATGTCGCGCCCACGGCCGAACTCGCACGGAATGCGCGGTCGTCGACACCCGTGGTACGGGCGAGAATCGATTGCCGGCGCCCGCCGGCCCATTCGGCATAGGCGACGATCGAGTTGCCGAAGAGCGCGCTAAAGTTCACGCCGAATTGCGATGCCTGGCCCTGCTCGCCGTAAATCAGCCATTGCGGCTGCACGGTCTCGCTCAACCGCTGGCTGCCCACCAGCATCCAGCGATTCACGCCGTTCGTCCTCTGCAGGGCGGATGAAGCAGAAGGGTCGCCAGGCGCGCTATAGCGCGTCAGGCGTGGCGACAGCATCAGCGACAACGATCCGGTGTCCCACAGCTGCTGGCCGCGCACGGCCACGCTGCCGAGACGGTTCGTGCGCCGGCTCTGGGGATCGGGCGACACATCGAGGTTCACTGCGCCGGCCTTGAAGAAATCGGTCGGGTTGTAGCCGAATCCAGCCCCGACACGCTGGTTGACGCGCCCGACATCGACCACCTGCAGCGGCGACGCACGCCAGCTCACATAAGCCTCTCTGATGAGACTCTCGCTACGCGACGGTGCGGCCTTCGAAGAAAGCGGATCGAAACGGTCGAAGCGCATTGAGAAATTGACATTCAGCGACGGCACCAGACTCCGCGCATACTGAACATCCAGCGAAACCTGGTTGCGCGCCGAACCGCCTGCGTTCTGATAGTCGCTCAGCCGCACGGCGTTTTCGACGCTCAGCTTCCACGGGCGAACCGTCGCCGCAGCAGACGTGGACGTAGCCGCTGACGTATCCGATGCATTGGCAAGGTCAAGCGCGCTGCCCGTGCCATCCGCTGTTGCATTCGACACGGCGTTCCCCACGGCGCGTCCGCTGGCCGTGGCCAGCGCGGCCGGCGTGGCCGAGGTCGTGTCGGCGAGCCGAAGTGCGGCGTCCACCCCGTCGTCCGGCACGCTCGCGTTCGCCGCAGCCGACGCTTCGGATGGATCCGCGGAACTCCGGGCGCCGTCCATCGGCCCCGCTGACTCACCGGCATCTTCCGCGTGGGCGAGACGCGGTATCAGCGAAGCGACGAGCAGCAGCGTGGCGGGCGCAAACGTGCGGACGTGTCTCACGCTCATTCCGGCCTGAAGCGCGCCAGATAGTCCCGCTGCATCCACGCGTCCGGGATGGCGCGCCACGCGTAGCCGGAAAATCGCATGACCGTCACCCAGTTGGGATCGAGTCCGTCGATGATGACAAATTCGGTCGGACGCTCGGCACCGAGCTGCATGGTGTAGCGGCGGTAAAACGCCGTCTTGAGCAGGCGGTCGCTTTCCGAGAAAAACCTTGCCTTCACCGGCCTGTTGTTGGTCGCGTCGAGCCACATCTCAATGCGGTGATAGATGAGTCCCGGAGTGTTGCCCGCCAGAGAAAGCCTGTAGCAGTGACGCAGTTGACGGTCGCCGTCGGTCACGTCCTCTTCGCCCAGGAGCGTGGCGGTGTAGTCGTGCGCCAGGTTCACGGTCACCACGTCGCCGTTGGCCTCCTGCCCGAGGAGCCGCTGGTCGGGAGAGATCCGGATGCTGGCCTGATTGGCCGGATCATAGAACCAGAGATCGTCGCCGTTTTTCAGCATCAGTTTGCCGACGTCGCGCGCGGGCGCCTCAAAGCGCACCAGCGTGCGGAACGTTCCGCCGGGTGCATCGGGCTTCGTATAGATCGACAGCATGTTGGCGTCGACCTGCTTGCCCGACCGGTACTCCGTCAGCGCGGCATTGAGCACGAACGCTTGGGCCGGCGTGCGGATGGCGTCGCTCGCGGCGAGAAGCTGTTGGGCGTCCGGCGCTGCCTGCGCATGCGCGTGGAATGGAGCAAGTGGCACAACGTAGAGCAAGGCGAACAGACCGCGGCGCACAGGCCACCTCCGAAGATGGACAGACATTGAGGAATCAGACATGGCGCAGCGCGTCGACGATGGACAGTCTTGCGGCATGGCGCGCTGGCCACCAGGCGGACAGGCTCGCCACCAGTGCGAGACTGAAAAACGTCATGCCGATCTGCTCCCACGCGCCCCAGACACGCACGGTCAGCGCAACCGGGTCGGTACGGGCGGGCGGCGTCCATGACAGACCGCTATGGTTGATGACGATGGCCAGCAGCAATGCGATCACTACGCCCGCCGCCGCGCCGGCGAAGCCGAGCAGCAGGCCTTCGAGCGTAAACAACGCCTCGATGCCGCCGCGGCGCATGCCCATGGCGCGCAGCGTGCCGATTTCCACCGTGCGTTCGATGATCGCCATACTCATCGTGTTGCTGACGACAAACAGCACGATGACGCTGACCATCACGAACATGAATCCAAAGATGACCGAGAACATGCTGTTGGTCTGCCCGTAAAATGGATTGAGGGTCGCAAAGTCGAGCACCGCGAGCGACTGGTCGGCGAACTGCGTCGCCAGAATCTGCTCGATGCGCTGGCGCGCGGCGGGCAACTGGTTCGTATGCCGAAGTTGCACTTCCAACGCCGTCACCCTCGGCTCGTCACCGCCATAAACCAGACGTTGAGCCCGCGGCAGATGGAGCGCGAGGTACACATCGTCGAATTCCTTGACGCCCTGTTCTTCAGCTTTGACGACCGTGAAGCTTCCTACGTTGGGCGCACCATGCGTGTTCGCGGCGAGAACGTCGATGCGGGCGGTGCTGTCAGCCCGCCCTGCAGGCACTTCGAGCGCCGCGAGAGCCATCACGTCGGTGGGCGCATCGACGGACGCGGCGGCCACCGGGTGATCGGACATGACTTCGTCCGGCCGGCAATCCTGGATATGCAGCGGCACGCACAGCTGCAACACGCGCGCGAGTCCTACGCCTGCGACGGCGGCGTCTTCGGCGGTGTTTTCGAGCGCAAACGGTCGGGACGTGAGCGGAAATCCATAGTCGTTCCATTCCTGCATGCGGCTCTGGTCGGCGGCGATCGAGCCTTCCGCCATCACCGTGCGGGAAACGCCGGCGTTGAAATTGCCCGCGACGCCGCCCAACTGCAACGTTGGCGTCACGACGAGCGCCATGGTCCGGAGCACCGGATCACCGCGCAACACGGCGACCAGCCGCCCGTAATCCCGGATGCCATACGCCGCCGAATTGCCGCTCCCGTACATGAAGAAGCCGCGCCGCTGGATCTGAAGATGACCGCTGTGCTGCACGATATCGGTCTGCATACCCAACGTGATATCCCTGCTGAACCCGCCAAACAGCAGGAGTGCGCATACGCCCACTACCATGGCAAGCAGCGTTGTCATGGAACGGCGGCGATTGCGCTGCAGATTTCGAAGCGCGAGCCAGAAGGCATGCATCACGCGCCCTCCCTTTGCGAGACAGGACCCGAATCGACGATGCGGCCATCGCGCATCCGCACCACCTCGTCCGCGGCGCCGATGACCTGCGGATCGTGCGAGGCGATCACGAAAGACACGCGACGCTCTCGCTGGATGCGACGCATCAACTCGACGATCGAAGCACCGGTGTGGCTGTCGAGACTGGCCGTCGGTTCGTCGGCGAGCACGAGGGGCGGAGCCATCGCCAGCGCGCGGGCGATGGCGACGCGCTGACGTTCGCCGCCAGAAAGCTGCCCCGGATGGTGCTGCGCCTTGTTCGCCAACCCCACCGCATCGAGCAGATGCATCACGCGACGGGATCGCGCGTCTGCCCGCACCCGCGCCATCAGCAGCGGATACTCCACGTTCTCGTAGGCCGAAAGCACCGGCAACAGATTGAATGTCTGAAATACGTGGCCGATCTGGCGGGCGCGGAAGTCCGACAGGGCGTTATCCGATAAACGCGCCGTGTCCTGCCCGGCGATCACGATCCGACCACTGTCCGCCCGATCGATGCATCCAGCCATGTTCAGGAGCGTAGTCTTGCCGCTTCCCGACGGACCGCTCAGCACGGTAAGCCGATTCGGCGCGATCTGCACCGACACGTCCGCAAGGCCGATAGTCTCGACACTGTCCAGCTTGTAAGTCTTGTTGAGCTGCTCGATCAGGATGGCGTTCATCGAATTCAGTTATTCCGGCCTGTAGCTTTTTCTGTCATGACAAGGCTCTGCTCTCGTCGCCCGACGCGCCTTGTTCGTCGTGTTCAACGCGCACTTCGTGAGACGACTCCGATAATTCGAAACGAAGAATTGCAGGTCAATTCCGTTCGATATCGGCGACGTCGCACATGGGCGCATGTCAGCGACCTGGACGTGCTGTGTGATCCCGCTCTGCAAATGGCCTCCGCCCAGGGTCATACTGGTACTTTTTTCGGCAGGCCTTCTCATTTCTCCATTTTCAGCGCCCCAGATATTTAATTAAAGATATAAGCATATCTAATCAATCATACTATCAATGATCTACTCCCTTGAAAACAGAACTGACAATTTTTGATCATCAGGAAGTAGATGTTCAATCGTCGTATCAAAAAAAATAATCTTATAAATGACGATCTGGAATCCGAAATATTTTTTCATTCCATCTCGTTCGTCTATTCCGGTACAACGGAGGCGCTTCGCGACTGGCCACAGTGGGTCTCCGTGACGGGCGATGATGCCTGCCGTGATCCGGATAAGGGCCAGGATCGCGGGAGGCATCCGCGCAACGCGCGAAGGTGTCCGCACAAACTCATCGGCCCGTTCGGGACAGATGCCCACGGGCAGAGCGCGTTTTTCCGGATGTGGGCACAGCGGTTGCTGTTTCCCCTTGCGGCGTTGGCCTCACCGGCCCGTGAGACGACGCCGTCGAGCGACATCAGATCAACCCGGCACTCTATTGGTGGGAGGCCTTCATGCTTCGATACGCAGTCATTTTCTTCATCATCGCGATCATCGCCGCTGTCTTCGGCTTTGGCGGGATCGCCGCTGGCGCGGCTGAGATCGCGAAGGTTCTGTTCTTCATCTTCCTCGTGATCTTCCTCGTGACCTTGCTGATGGGCGTCATCAGGCGATAGACGCACCCAGGTCTTCCGTCGCGGGCTCCGAACAGGAGGCTCGTAACGGATCGCGTGTCATTGCTGTCGCGACTATGCGCGATCTGGTTTTTGACCAAACGTTTGCGTGCCGCATCGGTACGAGCGGCGCATGCAGCAACCTGCGCACCTTGCAATTATTGCGTGGCAGCTTGCAATATTTGCGGCGCCTCGCGGGATTCCCGGGTGCGTCGGCAGCCGATACCGCCGCCTCTACCCGGGTCCCCTTCTCTAGCTTCCCTCGGGTTCCTGCAATGAGCCCGGCGCGCCTTCCGTGCCTTGCGCACGCAACTCCTTCGAACGGGCTTCCAGTGCTTGCAGCGCCTCGATCAGCCGGTTTACGCGGCCTCGCTGTGCCGGCACAATCGCCGCCGCCGCAACCGTTTGCACGCGGTTGCGCCAGTACGACAATGGAAGCGGGTCGTTCGCCGCAATGTGGTTGATGATCTGTTCGAGATGTTGAATGTCCTTCTCGACCTGATAGTGGTCCATTGCTTCCCCCGGCGACGCTTTTTAATGCGATTCGCATGGAATCATGGTCTGTATAGGTATCGTGACCGCTACCGCCCGGCCCGGCCCGACTGGTGGCGCAAGACCGTCTATCTGACACCAAGGGAAATTGCCAGGCAAGCTCTGACGCGTGTTTCCGAGAAATCCTCAGAAGTTTGCCGGCCAGACCGGCATCCCGGCGGACAGCCGCGCGGCAAGAAAATCGATCAGCGCCCTCGCGCGCCGCGGCACGGATTTTCCGGACGAGCAGGCGAGATGGACTGACACGGGCTCGGGTTCGAAGCCGGCAAGCACGACCTCCACCTTCCCGGCTTCGACCCGCTCGCACACCTGAAAGAGCGGCGCGCGGCACACCGCGAGGGCAGCCGAAGAAGAAGCCTTGCGCCAAGGCTGGCCCATGGTGATTGCGATCATCGATAGCGCTGGACATCTGGTGTTGCAATACCGGCTCGACGACGCGCAGGTCGCGCAGGCGGGTGTCGCTGCGTTCGATGTCGCGAGCCGCCTACAAGCCGTCGCGCAGTAACGACGTGTTACGAATATCGCACAGCCGTTGCACCTGCAACCTGTCACGGCACCTAAACTCCGCTCCTGATTACTAACCTTGCACTCACTGCACGAAGCGGAAAAGAAATGATCAAGAACGCGTTGAAAGCGATGCTGGGCATCGCTGTGCTGGCTGTTTCCTGCGCTGCGTCTGCGCGTGTCGATGTCGGTATCGACGTCGGCATCCCCGGACCCGTGTTTGTGCCGGCACAGCCCGAATACGCGCCGCCGCCTCCGGTTGTTTATGCCCAGCCACCCGTCGTGGCGTACGGTGGCGATGAAGACTGGCGCGAGCGCGAATGGCGGGAGCGTCGCGAGTGGCGCGAACGGCAGTGGCGCCATCACGAAGAGCGGGAACGCGAGTGGCATGAACGTCACGGCTGGGATGGCGATTGAAATCGGGCGGACCGTCACCACTTTCCGCTCACACAACACACGGGGTAACTCAGAATGAAAGCTCTGCACACATTTGCACTCGCAGCCACGGCACTGGTGCTCGCAACAGCCGGAACGGCAAATGCCGCCGGCTGCCTGAAAGGCGCGGTCGTCGGCGGGGTGGCTGGCCACTATGCCGGACACCACGCCGTGGTCGGCGCCGTCGGCGGTTGCGTCGTGGGACACCACCTCGCAAAGAAACATGCTGAAGAGCAGGCTGCGCAACGCCAGGCAGCACCGGCACAAGTCCAGTAAGGCATCGCATCGCCGGGTTACCCGGTGGGACAGGTGGCTTGCCGTTCCACCGGGTACGCACTGCCGCTTTCACATCATCGGGCCGCACGCGTGCAGGACGGCGTGATGCTCGCAGCCATGATCGAAGCACGACGCCAAGAGCATGGAACGGCGACGCGGGCTCATTCTTTCTGATCATCCGCGACGGCCATGCAGGTCCGGTTACGCCCGAGTCGCTTTGCCGAATAAAGCGCTCTGTCCGATGCGGCAATCAGGTCTCCGCCGCCGCCATCGTCCCTGTTCCCCGCCCTATCCGCTGCCACGCCCACGCTGATCGTGACGATGCCGGCCGGACTTGTCGCGTGCGGAATCCGCAGGTTTTCGACCGCCTGCCGGATATGCTCGCCGACGGCGAGCGTCCCTTCCCGGTCGGCGTCTTTCAGAAGCAGCGCAAATTCTTCGTCACCATATCGCGCGACGATGTCGGTGGAATACCTTGCCGCGGCGACCAGCGTTTGCGCGATCGTACGCAGGCATTCGTCGCCCCGGAGATGGCCGTAGTGGTCGTTGTAGCGCTTGAAGGCGTCGACGTCGACCATGACAGCCGCCACGAAACGATTCGCATGTGACTTATCCCCACATTTTGTTCACAAGGCTGTGGAGTATTTTCTCCCGCAGCGCAACACAGGTTAGTGACACCTAACCTGTTTAACTTCAACAACTTACATGTTGACCGCTCTTGCCCGGCCCTGACTACAATCGTTCCATCACGGTCAACTTGTGGGGAATGATGTGGGGGAACCAGCAGCAAAAACGGCAGCACCGGACTTCAGCGAAGTGGTCCTGACTGCACTCCAGCCAGCCGACAAAGGCCGCATCATCCGGGACGGCAGCGGTCTTGCGGGCAAGGCGCATGCAGGTAAGGACGGCAGCGTGTCGGTGCACTTCCGCTACCGCTACCGTTACGACGGCGCAGCACGCGAAGTGGCGCTCGGCGCATGGCCGCGTGAAACGCTCGACGCGATCCGCGAGACGTTCGCGGAAATCCGCCTGCGGGTATCGCGTGGCAGCGATCCGGCAGGCCAGCAACAGACGGTCGCCGCGAAGGTGAAGCTGGAACAGGCACAGGTCAGGCGGCAGCTCGGCGAGGAACCCACCCGTCAGCAGCACGAGCGCGCACGACCTGCGGCGTAGCGGTGCCACGTTCATGCAGCCGTGCGGCGTGCGTCAGCCGATCATCGAAGCCTGCCTGAATCACGCAGTCAGCAGTGAGGCCGCGAGAAGCGCCTGAACCCCGCCCTGCTGCTGAGCTACCAGCAGTACGATTATGCGAAGGTGAGGCGCGACGCCTGGCAGCGCCTCGGGCAGTACCTGGAGACGCTGACGGCGGAGTCGGCGGACGGCCCCGGCATCGAGGAACTGTTACTGGACGCTGCCCTGTAGAAATCACACCCTGGGATTTCTGGATCGCCGTAATCACGCACAAAAAGACACCCGCTCGCCCGGGCTAGGCGGCCAACTTAGCCCCCCACGGCGCGCTACGAAGCTCCACAGCATAATCCGGGTTATCTTTCGGTCAAGTCCAAGCCCTTCACCCAACGAACAACGTCAGCATCGTTCCTGAAATAGTCAACGTGCAACCATTCGTGATCACTCTCAAGCACAGCGACCGCGTCAAAACGTACCAGATAGCCTTTGGTGCGTTCCGCATCATCTGGCGCCGAATACAGGAAAGTCTTGGACTTGTTGACGAAGGCGAAGTTGCGCCAAGGTCTTGACGACTTGAGCGTCAGGAAGTCCCCCGTGTCGATTGTCGGTGCGTCGCAGTTCGGCAGATCCCCGCTGACCGTAGCCACCCAAGCCTCCCCTTTTTTCTTCAAAATGATCGGTGCGCCAGTTTCAATTTTTCCAGACTGTCTATCGGGATACCAAGTATCGAGGCGAATCTCCCCCTGTGGAGTAACCTCGCCACTGAGAAAAAAACGGCATGTCGGGTCAGCGTCGGGATCGTTGGCGGTCGGCCGCGTAAACGGATTGTCAAAGAAGCCAGAAGCTTTTATGCCGTCTAAGGCCAGATAGACCTTCCGAAAATCCAGCTGGGTGCCAGGCACCGAGCGCAGTGTGTAAATTCCAGATCGTGCATCATCGGCAATAGCGTGACTGCATGCAAACATCAGTACCACTGCCGCATACTTCAATTTCGAAAACGTGCTCATCACTTTGCTTCCTTGCCGGACTTGGTCGCGGTTGCCTTTTCTAGATCGTCGAAGTGACGCTTCATCGTCCCATCATAGTTATTCTCTGCGTACGAGGGTCCGTTGTAGTGGGACGCAAATGTGGTGAAGTCCTCTTTCTGTATAGCTTTCAGCAATGCAGGGTCTGCCTTGACGAAATTCACAAATCCTTTCAGATGCGGTCTCTCTGATCGAGACAGGTCCCTCACCATCTCTTGGACCGTAGAATAACCAAGTGTCTTGTAGTTAGCGCCCATTATCTGAAACGCACCCCACGAGCACGACTCCAAAGCGGCTGTTTCATTCAATCTGAAGGCTTTGCGGAGACGTCGATAGCTAAACGATCCATAGGTATCGCGTTCTTTTGTCAATACGCCTTCATCAAGTAATTGCTTTCCTTTTTCTGCATCAGTCGCTTGATCCTTGTCCTTCTTTTTGTCGAATCTAACCCACACGTCAACATCCTCTGACGTTCCGTCCGTCTTGGTCAGTTTTTGCGTTTTCTTCAGATACTTCGTGCCCATACGGTAATACCCGACGGGATACGAGAGGTCTGGGTTGGTATCCCAATATTTTTTACCAGACAACCGGTAGAAGTAGTGCCGCTCATACAGGATCTTCGGTACAGTGCGTCCGTCCACGATGGTGAAACTTCCTGCGCCGACCTCTGTTTCGTGGACCGCTTTTACTGCGTTGACCTTACAGCCCAATTCTTTCGCAGCATCCTTGTAATCGTCCTCAGTGATTGGGTCGCCGGTGTACTTTTCCAGAAACTCATCGAGCGACGCGTCGTCGCTTGTCACCTTCATGATGGCGGTCCCATCCTTTTCGGTAGCTTGTTCAGTCTTGATCCCTTTCCCCGGTGCAAACTTCGAAGGGGTCTGCTGGCCAGTTGCCTCGGCTTTGGGACGCGGACGTGGTGACAACTGCGACGCTTGGATGTTTTCTGGATGAGGGTGAGTTTCTGCGGCAAGTTTGAGACGAGGACTCACTAGGGTCACCATCTTATCGATCTCGTGTGAAGTTGTTTCGTATACCTTTTTCCACTCGCCGCTCAGCTTCTTGATAAAAAACTCCACCTTCTGCCCCGCGGCAGTCGGCCAAAAGTCATCAGTCTGGCCGCTCGACGATGTTTTTCCAGATACCGTCCGGCCCGCGCTCTGGATTCGATACGATACGCCCGACAGCGGATTGTGTGCGACATCAAGCACGTGGGCATGCACTTTCCCTGCATTGCGGGGAATCCTGAGTCGCTGACCGGGGCGCAATGTTCGCGGATCGCTAATTCCGTTTTCGCGCGCGATATCCTGCCACGCCACACCTTTACTTCTCGCAATCCCGCTTAGCGTATCGTGCTCGCGCACTGTATAGTATTCGCTTAGATCGTCACTCACGTCTGCTATCCTTCGGATGCTTATTCATTAGGCTCACGCAATTCTTCCGTCGCGAGCCATTCATTTCCTTCTACCCAAATATCGACCTGCTCCTGCTCTTTCGTATAGAAGCGCGGACTCGTACCAAACCGGTCAGTGGTTCCACTCGCTAGCGTCGTCCCACTCTTTTCTGAAACGTAGTATCGAGTGTGCGCCCACGCGTGTGTGGTGTCGTCTGACACCACGTCTAGGCCCGAAAGATCCAGCAGATTGCTATACCGTTTCATATCTACCGGTATCGGCAAGGCAGATACGGGAACACGCATCGACGCCTTGCCCTTCTTCTGGATCGTGATGACCTTCAGGAACAGGTCGAGCGGCCCTCCTAGGGTAATGTTGCCGTCCTTTAACTGGATAAACGCCCCTCCCGATTCGAGTGTGAGTTCCTTCCTCGCGCTGATACGCACCGCGCCGTTGACGCTCGCCATCGTCAGGTCCTTGTCCGCAATGAATAACATGGCATTGCTTTGCGCCTGAATCTCGATGGGGCCTTGGGCAGCAAAAGCCTTGAAGCCGAACTTCTGCGCGAACAGCGAAATCTTTTCACCCGCCGCGACCGTGAACCGCTTCAACACGCTCCAGTCGGCACTCTTTCCGGCGACAGTCGAGATGCTGTCCTGCGCTGAAAGCTGCACACCGCCACCCGCGACGATGCCCGCAGAGGCGGGCGTACTCATCAGCAGCCCCGGCTTCTTCAGGCCGTCGAAATCCTCCTTCATCTGCTGCTGCGCACCGGTGTCCGCAGGTTCGGCCTTCGCACTGCTGGCAGACGCTGCCAGCGCCTTTGCCGTCGCCAGGGCGCTTTCGAGCTGGGCGATGGTTTCCTGCATGTCAAGCTGCTTGCCACTCGCGCCTGGACGGTCGTAGGCCGTGACCATCACACCCTTACCCGCGCGAAGCGCCCCCCATCCCGCAGACCTCAGCTCATAGCCTTCACCCCGGTATTCGAGCTTGCTGTTCACCAGGTAACCGAGATTCAGTTGCGACTTGCCAGAGTGCTCCGTGCTGACCTTGATGCCTTCCTGGCCCGCCCAGTCCTCCATGCGAACCTTGTTGTTCGCCTGCGTGCGGATCATGTTGCGCGAGAGCCAGCGCCGGTCGTTCGTCACCAGGTCGCGCGCCTGGCTATGGTGATGGAAGGCGGTGATTTCAGGCTTGTCCGGGTCCCCGTCCCTGAAGGAAATCACGGCCTCGTCGTTATCCAGCGCCACGAAGTGCATGCCGGTTTGCAGCTTGCCCGCGAAGGGCTTTGCAAGGCGCAGCGGCACACTCTCACCGCCATTGGGCCAGGTCCCGAAGTCGGCATCCAGACGGACTACGTAATATCCGGCAGAATTCAGATAGCCATAGGTGTATTTATCCGGGCTGCACACGCGGGCACTGAGCGTACCGGAGATGCGTGCCCATTTCTGCGGTTCAAGCTGGAGCCTGAATCTCCGGTCGGCAGGAATCGCCTTGAAGCTGTTTGAATAGGACGCATCGCGCACGCCGCAATGCGTGACCTCGATAACTACCTGGCCTTTCGGCGCATCGCGCAGGACAATATCAGTCTCCAGCACGCGCGCGCACTGCAACGCCAGCACGTTGCTCTCGCCCTCGTAGATGACCTGTCGTGCGATGGCCGCCTCATGACGAAGCTGCGCCTCCCACTTCGCGCCCGCCTGGTCGAGGTGATGCGTGCCATAGATGTAGGGCTGGCCGTAGGTCGTCGGGTCCTGCGGCGCGATGTTGGCCTCGTCCCTGAACCGCTCCCAGGCTTGCTCCGGGTTGTAGTCCGCGACCATGAACGACTGCGGCACCGTCTCCGTGTGAGTCTTCAGTGTCGTCACCGCTTCGACGCCGCCCGCCTCCAGGCCCGCGGCCTCCCGGTACGGTACGATCCGTTGCGGATCGTCGTAGAGGTAATGGTCGATGTCATCTGCAAATACAATCTGGTCGCCGTATTCCGTCTCCACGATGAAGCAGTAGATGGCGGCTTTTTCCATGAGCATGTGCACATAGTCGAAATCGGTCATCCGGTACTGGAAACGCCACAGTTGAACCGGATACTGGCGGCGCAGGCGGAGCGATACCAGGTGATCCGGGATGCCGTGGCCGCACACGATTTTCTGGATGATCTGCGGCGTCGTGAGCTGCTGGAAGACCTGCGTGTTCGTGACGGCCTGGAGCCGTCCGAAGTGCGATTTCAGGACGATCCGGTACTTCGTGAAATCCTTCGTGGTCTGGATCGTCGAGAAACGCTCGATGAATCCGGAGAACTTCCGGGGCGCGCCATCGTCGGGCACGATGGAAAACGTCGCGTCGCGGCTCAGGTAATCGGAGCGCGCAAGCTGTTGCGGATGGGTCAACTCGATACGCACCTCGACAGGTGCGCCCATCTTTTCGGTCGCCTCGAACGACACGACCGACAGCGCCGCCGCGCTATCCGTGCCGGGTACATCAAGAAAATACGCCTGGCATCCCGTGACACCCTGGTGTAATGGATCAAACTCTGCCACTCCCTGCTCCCTGAAAAAGACCAGCGACGCAGCGTCAACTGCCAAGCCCGTTACCTCAACATCTAAAACCCGGCAGGTCAACGCAATCAATATGGGATAGGCGTGTCTTGACAATTCTTGAAGGAAATCCGGCACGTTTGATTCATGGCGCATCAGAACGGTTTCTGTTGCCGCCTCCCAGCAAGTGACCTGTCCTTTCCCGCCGCCTGCCGGCAAGAATCGCGGCTGTCAGGACAGCACAGAACAACGCGACGCAACCCAGCGCCACGTAGAGATCAAGCACAGCCGGATCATCCATAGGAATCCTGTTTTTCTGAGACGTAAAAGGAAGTCTTTCGGGCAAACAGTCCCTAGTGCCGCATCGAGGGGGCGAGCGCGAGCATGCGCCATTCGTCGTCGTTCAGTGCCTTGCTGGAGGAATGGCCGCGACACTGGCTGGCAAACTGTAGCGCCGTCAGGTAATCGCGAACCTCGTCATGGCACTGCCCTGCCCGTTGCTGGAGGGTTGCCGCCAGCGCGGCGCGGCGTGTCGTGGGGAATCCATGATAGGGGATTGCAGCGTGCTGTTCCGCAGCACGAAGACCCCGGACGACATTATCCGCAGACGCGAGTGGGTGGACAAGTAAGGTGTCCAGACCATGGACGACTGGGCGGACGAAAGTCTGTCAGACAGGTTGTGTGTCGCATAAAACACACAACACATGTTTTGATTTGCTGCCTGCTTTCCACCCTTTTCCACGAGTTTCCAGTGCAACGCAGCGCATGGGGAAACGTGGGAGAACGCGAAAAGCCAGCCTGCCGGACCTCATTGCTAATTCCTCACACGCCCACAAACCCCTGTCCATAAAGGCTCTCAGGAAACGACGCAAGTTACCCACAGATTCTGTTGGCAAGGCTGTGGATAACACCGGCACACCTACGCCAAGGCCTTGACCCGCAACGATTATCGATCCGGGGGCAGCGCGCAGGCACCGCGCGATCCATTCGGTCGCCCCCTGTCACGACCCTCGACTATCCGCGCCCACAAGATCAGCGCACAAGCGCGAACGCCTCCCTGGCAGCGATGTCGCCGGAGCCGAACACCCCCGCGACCGTATAGTCGACGGCGACGCATTCAAACGTGGCGTCCATGAACGTGAACACGAAATGTCGCAGCGAAGCTTGCGGCGACGCGACGTCCCACCCTTCAGCAACGAGCGACGAATTCACCACCTCGTGCGCCGAATACGACTGGAGACCGCGTGACGCAAGCGGATGCATGTCGAGCGCGTCGTCGCCTGGCGGCCCGAGCCGATGAAAATCGGTCCCTGTGAACAGGATCATGCAGTACGGTTCCGCATCGTCATCGAACGGGCCGAAGCGTTCGAAGTCCGCATCGGCGATCCGGTACGACAGCGCGATGCGCCGCTCGCTGGCCACAAGGAAAGGCTCGCAAGCGGGACCGGGAACGGCGTCAAGCAGGACGACTTCGTCCTGCTGGCTCAGGTCGGGATTGATATTCATCGATGGCTGCCGTTGCGCGATGCGCCCGCGTTTGCGGCGGTAGTTGCGGACTTCGCGAGGTGCGTGCGAATCGGTTCCAGTGTGGCCATGCGTCACTCCCATCGGGTCAATGGGCCGCACTATGCCACGGATAGTCGACATGACGCGACTGCGCCGCGCGGGGAAGTTGAAGGTTCACAGCATCGCAAGCAAGCAGCACACGGGAAACAGGCATCTCAACTCAACCGCTCGCTGCTTACCCATGCCGGCGGTCAGGCAGGTGGCGCGCCCCAGGAGACGGTGCGATTTCTCCCCGCGCTTTTCGCGCAATACAGCGCGCGGTCGGCGCGTGCCAGTGTTGCATTCAGGTCGTCGCCAATCTCGAACCGGCAAACGCCCGCGGAAAACGAGTACCTGATCGACGACTCGTCCGCCAACCGGACCCTGCGGCCAAGCACGTTGCGCCGCATCCGTTCGACAGCCGATGCGCCATGCTCGACAGGCGTGCCGGGAAACACCACCAGGAATTCTTCGCCGCCAATACGACCGGCGATGTCCGATTGACGCGTCGCCTGCCGGCAGACCTCGCCGAAGTCGCGCAGGACAGCGTCGCCGGCCGCGTGCCCGTGCAGATCGTTGATGCGCTTGAAGTGATCCAGGTCGACGAGCGCAATGGTGAGGGGCGTCTGCGCGCCCGCGGAAGCCGACATCGCAAGCTCGAGGGCCGACATCGAATGACGCCGGCTCGCAAGCCCCGTCAGCACATCCGTGCGGGCTTCTTTCAGTGCGCGTTCGTGCGCGCCGATCCACGCCTCTTCGGTGGACTTCAGGTGAGATATGTCGGTGCCGACCACCACGATCCAGTCGTTGTCGAGCAGCGTTTCCGTCATCGAGAACCACCGCCCGTCCATCAGTTCGGCAGCGAAGGTGCGTTGCCCCGCGTGCTGGCGTCGCAGTTCCTGTGCATTCGTGATGAACGCCAGCGCATCGTCGCCTTCGATGCGCGTGCCGCGCTGGTTCAGGACGCCGCGCAGCACCACATCGGCAAAAGTGATTTCGCCATCGTTACGGCCAAGGCCGAAGGAATGCCGGAACGCGCTGTTGGCAAAAACGAGCCGGTCACTCGTGTCATAAATGGCGACGAGCAGATGTTGTCCATCGAGCGCGCACAGCAACGCTTCGTGTGCGACATCGTCAGTACACAGGTCCAGTATCGATTTCATGGACATCGGTTGAGGTTTTTCACCGTGCAGTACCGTCGAACCGGAGCGCCAACGCGAAGGCCCCGCGGCGCTCCCCTGCTGCGGATCCACTCTTTCTCCCCGGCAGGAAGAAAGGCGCCGCGGGCCGGAAGACCCGCGGCACGTGAAACGTTCCAATGATCCCGGCAGTGCGGAAAATCATGGAGAACGTGGAGACAGATCCAAGTCTACGCGCGCGCCAGGTTCGTCATCCGAAGAACAAAGAGCCGTTTCGCCCGCTATTCCGCCGTTGGCGGCCGCTTCGCCAACCCTCGCCATCTGACACGCCGGTGACATGCAAGTGACACGCGGGCGGCAGGAGCCGGCAAATCCAGTCCGCAGTTGCCCAGCCCCTTTCAGAAAGATGCGCCTCCTCTGATAGCCCGATTCAATTGGCAACTCCACCCTCACCGTCCTGTAATTAAAGCCTCGTAATTCGCGACGCCAGGCTCCGCCGATACCCGGGGAACGCTCTTATCCACGCGGCAATAGATCGCCAGGCTAGCCACTGAAGAACAGACAACCATACCAGGTGAGGCGTTCGTGATACCGGCGCGTACTCTGACTGCCGTGACTGGCGCGCTCTTCGCCGTCGCGGTGCAAGCCACCGACATAAGCGGTGCCGGCAGCACGTTCGCTGCTCCCATTTATGCCAGTTGGGCCAATGCCTACCAGAAGAGCGGCGGCGGCAAGGTGAGCTACCGGAGCGTGGGTTCGTCGGACGGCATCAGGCAGATCCTCGCCAAAACCGTCGACTTCGCGGGCTCCGACGCTCCGCTCAAGGATGAAGACCTGGCAAAGGATGGCTTGATCCAGTTCCCGACCGTTGTGGGTGGTGTGGTGCCGGTCGTCAATCTTCCGGACGTTGGACCCGGCGACCTGACGCTTTCCGGCCCGGTGCTCGGCGACATCTACCTCGGCAAGGTCACCAACTGGAATGACCCCATCATTGCCGCACTGAATCCGCACGTCAAACTGCCCGATCTTGCGATTGCCGTGATTCGTCGGTCGGACGGTTCTGGCACGACCTTCATCTGGACCCACTATCTTTCACAGGTCAATCCGGAATGGAAGCGCCGGATAGGCGAGGGCACGAATGTCCGCTGGCCGCATGGTGCTGGCGCCCGGGGTAACGAAGGGGTGGCCCTGTTCGTCCAGCGGCTGCCCGGCGCCATAGGCTACGTGGCATGGGATTTCACGAAGCAGAACCACATGGCCTACACGTCCATGACGAATGCAGCGGGCAACGCACTGCGACCGGGCCCGGACGCTTTCAAGGCGGCCGCCGCCGGGGCCGACTGGTCGAGATCGTTCCATCAGATCCTGACCAACGAGCCGGGCAAGGACGCATGGCCTGTCGTTGGTGCGACCTTCGTGCTGCTGCACACGACGCCGGACAAGCCCGGGCACGCCGAGGAAACCCTGAAGTTTTTCGACTGGGCGTTCCGGCATGGAGACCGGGCTGCCGAAGCGCTGGATTACATTCCACTTCCGGACCCGGTGGTAAGCGAAATCCGTTCGCAATGGCGCGCGAAGGTAAAGGACGCGCAGGGCAAGCCGATCGTCGAATAGCGCGACGACCCTTGCATTGCGCGGCCGCGTTCGCCCGCGCGCAACCGCCGCACTTATCAGGAAACAGGCACACATGATGAACGCTATCCGGAAGCTCCTCGTCACTTCGAGCCTGCTGTTCGTTGCCGGCTACGCGGTTGCCGGCGAGCAGGCCTTCACCCAGTCCGCTTTCGACAGCCTGAACGCCGCCGGCGCGCCCAACATCGTCTACTTTCACGCGACCTGGTGCCCGACCTGCAAGATTCAACAACCCATCGTGGACCACCTCGCCGCGCAGCCCGAGTTCAAAGGCGTCATCATCCTCGAGGCCGACTTCGATCAGGAAGTCGCCCTGAAGCGCGCCCTGAAAGTCAGCCAGCAGTCGACTTTCGTGGTCTTCAAGGGCGGTCGCGAAGTCGCTCGATCGACCGGACAGACGCGTGAGCAGGACATCAAGGACACGTTTTCCAAGGCCCTGTGATGGACTTCACGCTGGGCACGTACGCGGTGGGATTCATGGCGGGTGTCCTGACTATCCTGTCGCCTTGTGCCCTACCTCTCGTGCCGATCCTCGTGGCGTCGGCGCTGGCTGCCCACCGGTTTGGCGTCATCGCGCTCGCCCTCGGATTAGGTATCTCCTTTGCCGCCATTGGCGTTTTCGTGGCGACAGTGGGCGTATCGCTCGGGCTCGACAACGACGTCTTTCGTCATGGCGCCGCCGTGCTGATGGTCCTGTTTGGGTTCGCGATGCTTTCGCAGCGATTGCAGGCCGCGGTCAGCCGCGCGACAGCAGGGATAAGCGGAGCTGGCCAGAACTGGTTAACCAGGATAAGAGGCGACAGCCTGTCCGGCCAGTTCGCCGTCGGCCTGCTTCTGGGTGCGGTATGGAGCCCCTGCGTCGGCCCGACGCTGGGCGCAGCGACGACGCTCGCCGCGCAAGGTAGAAGCCTTGGCAGGATCGCACTGCTGATGAGTCTGTTTGGCGTGGGAGCCGGCTTGCCTCTCGCGCTTGCCGGCTTGCTGTCGCGAGTGTCGATGCTCAGGCGGGGCCGTCTCGGCTCGATCGGAGCGGCGGGAAAGACGGTTCTCGGGACGATGTTCGTCGTCTTCGGGTTCTTCATCCTCACAGGTTTCGACAAGACACTCGAGACGGCGCTGCTATCCGCAAGCCCGGCGTGGCTCACCGCATTGACTACGTCTTTATAGGCGGAACAGGACAGGCCGACGAAAGCGATCGCGCCTGCACCCTAGCTGGAGAGCACCATTTCCGTTCCGCGAAACGCCAGCCGCGACTCGACGACGGACTCCTGGCCGGCTATCGCATACTGCGGCAACGCGATCAGCATGGTGACCCGCCGGAGGATCTGCCAGAAGACCTTGTCGAAGGCACGGGCTCGCTCGTCATCGGTCATCCCTTCACCGAGCGGATCCGGGAAATTCCATTGGCAGAATTCGGGCTCACCCGGGAATGACGGCGCATGGTATTCCGCCACGCGGTCGCACATCCCGATGACGAGGTCCATGCAGGGAGCCCAGTTGCCCGTGAATTCCAGCCAGCTTTTGGGATTGAGGCGGCTGAGTTCGGAAATGCCCGGCCTTAGTTGCGCGATAGCCAACGGATGAACGCGGGCGGCGGGCTCGGCCCCCGCGCTGAACGCCTCGAACCGGTCTCCAGCCAACTCGCGCAACAAAGCTTCCGCCATCACACTGCGCGCCGAATTCTCTCTGCAGAGAAACAGCACCTTATATTTTTTGGTCACGTATCTACCCCGGGACGTGCATTTTTTCATTATGTGCAGGATTCTGTCAGGCAAGTCTTGCATCACCGTGACAGCGCAAAACGGAAAAAGCTGTGGACCCGATTCAGGCCAGATAGAAAGATCATTGAAAGAATTACGTTCTCAAAGACCGGCCCGGCTCACGTTTCCGCAGGAGATACTACCGGACGTCTTCTTCCGAAGAAATAGACAAAAAAACCAGGCTCATGCCACCCGGCGTACGCACAAACACCTGGCGGCACCCTTCCCCGGCGTGCACTGCCCCGGGCATGGATATCGCACAAGATCTGGGTGGATGCCCGGCAAGCCAGCGGGGACGCGGGACAATACCCCTGCCGGATCGCCGGAGCAACGGCCAGGCCGGGACGCTGCGAGCGTCGCGCGGGTATCCGCGGCCGTTCCGCGCCGGGCGGGACCACCGATTCCATTCGAGGAAAACCTCTATGAGCGACGATGAACGCGCCATCCGCACCCTGATCGACACCTGGATGAGTGCCAGCAGAAATGGCGACACCGCCACCGTGCTTACCCTGATGGCCGACGACGTGGTCTTCATGGTCCCGGGTCAGAAGCCTTTCGGCAAGGAGGCTTTCGCGGCCGCGTCCGAGGGGATGAAAAACGTCCTGATCGACGGCACGAGCGACATCAGGGAACTCCAGATCCTCGGCGACTGGGCCTTCCTGCGCAACTACCTCGACCTGACGATCACGCCGCCAGGCGGTGCCGCGCCGGTGCGGCGCAGCGGCTACACGCTCACGATCCTGCGCAAGGAACTGGACGGGCGATGGCTCCTCGCGCGCGATGCGAATCTGCTCACCGTGCAGACCTGACCGCCCGCGTACGGTCAAACAAAAAAGCCGACGCGAGGTCGGCTTTCCTGCTTCAGCATACCGGTCTTGACCTGCAGACTTGAAGACCGCTACCGCATCATGCGCCCGTGACCTGCCCCATCGCGCCACGTTTCGGCAGCACCGCCGACACCACGAACGTCACGACGATGTTCACCACCAGCGCGATCAGGCCGATATAGAGCGGCCAGGTCCCGCCGCCCGCATGCAGCGCGTACACCGGCTTCAGCCCCTGCGAAATCGCGAGGCCCGTACCGGTCACGATACCCACCAGCCAGCCGGCGAGCAGCCCTGCCGTCGACATGCGCTTCGTGTATAGCGTGAAGACGATCGACGGGAAGATCTGCAGGATCCACACGCCGCCGAGCAGTTGCAGATCGATCGCATACTGCGTCGGCAGGAACACGATGAAGAGCAGCGCGCCGAACTTCACGACGAGCGACACAATCTTCGCCGTCGAGGCTTCCTTCTCCGGCGTGATGTCCGGGTTCACCATGGGACGCCAGAGGTTGCGCGTAAACAGATTCGCCGCACCGATCGACATGATCGCCGCCGGCACCAGCGCGCTGATCGCGATGGCCGCGGCCGCAAAGCCGACGAACCACGCCGGGAACAGTTTGCTGAACAGGGCCGGCACCACATCGGAGGCCGACTGCACCTTGACGTCCGCTGCAATCGCCATGTAGCCGAGCAGCGCGATCAAGCCGAGCAGCAACGTATAGGCCGGCAGGAAGATCGCATTCTTCTTCACCGTCTTCGCCGACGCCGAGGACAGCACCGCCGTCATCGTATGCGGATACATGAACGCAGCAAGCGCCGACCCGAGCGCCAGCGATGCATACGCGGTGAACTGGGTCGGCTTCAAGATGATGCCGGTTGCACCGCCCTTGGCCGTGAAGAACTTGTCGGCCGCATCGAACACCGCGCCGTAGCCGCCGAGTTTCGACGGAATCAGCCACACCGCCGCGATCACGACGATGTAGATCATGATGTCCTTGACGAACGCAATCATCGCCGGCGCACGCAGGCCGCTCGAATACGTGTAGACCGCGAGAATCACGAACGCGACGACGAGCGGCAGTTCGCCGTTCACGCCAAGCCCCTTGATGACGACCTGCATGCCGACGAGCTGCAGCGCGATATACGGCATCGTCGCCACGATACCGGTGAGCGCGACGGCCGCCGGCAAAAGCTTGCCGCCGTATTCGCCATGCACGTAGTCGGCGGCGGTGATGTGGTTTTTGTCATGCGCGATCTGCCAGAGTTTCGGCATCACCGCGAACACGAACGGGTACACGATGATCGTGTACGGCAGTGCGAAGAAGCCATACGCGCCGACCGAAAACACCAGCGCCGGAACCGCGATCACGGTGTACGCGGTATAGAAGTCGCCCCCGACGAGAAACCACGAAATGATCGTGCCAAACTGACGCCCGCCGAGTCCCCACTCATGCAGTTGCGTCAGGTCCCCGCGTTTCCAGCGCGCCGCCACGAATCCAAGCACTGTCACCAGCACGAAGAAGGCGATGAAGACACTCATCGAGATGCTGTCGACCGATTTCACTTCGTTCATTTGACGCTCCGGTAGACGACATACAGCAGGAGCGACGTGAGCGGCACCCACAGCAACTGATACCAGTAGAAGAAAGGAAAACCGAAGAGCGGCGGCTCGATGTGGTTATAGAACGGTAGCCAGAGGAGCGCGATGTAGGGAATCAGCAGCAACACCTTGACCCAGGGTCGCTGCGTTTGGTCGGATGAAGTCATGATCTTGATGTTATTGAACTGAAAGGAACTCCCGGCGTGGGCGCAACGGGGATCGCCCGTGGCGCCGCGCACGAGAGCGCGTGCGCCGGGAACACATATGAAGGTTCCTGCGTAGCCGCCGCCCGTCGTCCTGAACGGCTACGTTCGCGATTATGTGCGAATCCCGCCGAGGCTGCAGCGCGCCGCGCAGGGCGATCTCGAGCGCTGCCCGGTCACGATCCCGGTGCGCTCTGCAGCAAGCCTGCCGTGTTGAAGGAGCCGCGCACGCGGGTACGCCGATATTCGCGGGCCTTCTGGACGACGCGCGCTCAACACTGCAAACTCACACTTCACGCGCCTGTCTTTCTGCTATCCCAGCCCCATTCGACGCACCCGGAAGGTGCAAACAACACCGGCCTGCGTCCAAGAATCGAACCTCCAGAAAGACCCCTTTCATCAACCAGGAAAAAAATCCATCATGCTCAGCAAACCCGTCCTGACCGTTGCAGAAGCTACGCAGATTCTCGATGCCGCCCGTGCGGAAGCCGCGAAGAACCAGTGGGCTGTCGCGATCGCGGTCGTCGACGACGGCGGCCATCCGCTCGCGCTCTCGCGCCTCGACGGCTGCGCCCCAATCAGCGCCTATATCGCCACCGACAAGGCGCGCACCGCTGCGCTTGGGCGCCGCGAGTCGAAGCAGTATGAAGACATGATCAACGGCGGCCGCATGGCGTTTCTCAGCGCACCGCTGTCGGGCACGCTCGAAGGGGGCGTGCCGGTGATCGTCGACGGACAGGTTGTCGGCGCAGTGGGCGTGTCGGGCGTGAAGGCAGACCAGGACGCACAGGTCGCGAAAGCCGGCGCACAAAGTATCCATGCCTGAAACGGGCTACAGCCTGACCTGGAAAGACGGAGCAGTTCATGACTCAGATGACCGACCAAAACGGCCTGAAGGTTGCGGCCAACCTCAAGCAGTTTGTTGAAAACGAAGCCCTTCCGGGGACCGGCGTCGACAGCGCCAGGTTCTGGGAAGGATTTGCCGCACTCGTGCACGACCTCGCACCGAAGAATCGTGCGTTGCTGGCGGAACGCGACCGCCTGCAGATCGAGCTCGACAACTGGCATCGCGCGAACCCAGGCCCGGTTCGCGATCTGCGTGCGTACCGTGCGTTTCTCGAAGGCATCGGCTATATCGTGCGGGCGCCGGCCAGCGTCAAGGCGAGCACCGCCAACGTCGATCGCGAAATCGCCGAACAGGCTGGCCCGCAGCTGGTCGTGCCGCTGTCGAACCAGCGCTATGCGCTCAATGCCGCGAACGCGCGCTGGGGCAGCCTGTATGACGCGCTGTATGGCACCGACGCCATCCCGGAAACGGATGGCGCGGAAAAGCAGGCGTCGTTCAATCCGGTTCGCGGCGCGCGCGTGATTGCCTACGCCCGGGCATTTCTCGATCAGGCCGCACCGCTTGCCAATGGCTCGCACACTGACGCTACGCGCTACAGCGTGGAGGGCGGACAACTCGTCGTCGCGCTGAAAAGCGGCTCGACCGGGCTGAAGACGCCAGCGCAATTCGTCGGCTACCAGGGCGATGCGGCTGCGCCCTCGGCCGTACTGCTGAAGCACAACGGCCTGCACTTCGAGATCCAGATCGACGCCACCGATTCAATCGGCAAGACCGACGCTGCACACGTGAAAGACGTGCTGCTCGAAGCCGCGGTGAGCACGATCATCGACTGCGAAGACTCGGTCGCGGCCGTCGACGCGGACGACAAGGTCCAGCTTTACCGCAACTGGATCGGCCTCATGAAGGGCGATCTCACCGAGCAGGTCACGAAGAACGGCAAGACCTTCACGCGCGCGCTGAATGCCGATCGCGAGTACCTCGCCGCCGATGGCTCGGCGTTCAGGCTGCACGGCCGCTCGCTCCTTTTCGTGCGCAACGTCGGGCATCTGATGACCAATCCCGCGGTGCTCGACCGCGACGGCAACGAGATTCCCGAAGGCATTCTCGACGGCGTCATCACGGCGCTCTGTGCGATCCACGACCTGCAACGCAAGCTGAATTCGCGCACCGGCTCGATCTACATCGTCAAGCCGAAGATGCACGGTCCGGCAGAAGTGGCGTTTGCGAACGAACTGTTTGCGCGCGTCGAAGCGCTGCTCGGCCTGCCGCGCAACACGATCAAGATGGGCATCATGGATGAAGAGCGCCGCACGAGCGTGAACCTGCAGGCCTGCATCGCCGCAGCGGCCGAGCGCGTGGCCTTCATCAACACGGGCTTTCTCGACCGCACCGGCGACGAAATGCATTCGGCGATGGAAGCCGGCGCGATGACGCGCAAGGGCGACATGAAATCGTCCGCGTGGATCACGGCCTATGAACGCAACAACGTGCTCGCGGGCCTGAGTTCGGGCCTGCGTGGCCGCGCGCAGATCGGCAAGGGCATGTGGGCGATGCCCGACCTGATGCACGCGATGCTCGAACAGAAAATCGCCCATCCGAAGGCCGGAGCGAATACCGCATGGGTGCCCTCGCCGACCGCCGCGACGCTGCACGCGCTGCACTATCACCAGGTCGACGTGCAGGCGGTCCAGCAGGACATGGAACGCATCGACTACGCGAGTCAGCGCGACGAACTGCTTGCCGGCCTGCTGACGATTCCGGTCGTCGAAAAGGCGCAATGGTCGGCCGACGAAGTCCGCCACGAGGTCGAGAACAACGCGCAGGGCATTCTCGGCTACGTGGTGCGCTGGGTCGATCAGGGCGTCGGCTGCTCGAAGGTGCCGGACATCAACAACATTGGCCTGATGGAAGACCGTGCGACGCTGCGCATTTCGAGCCAGCACATCGCGAACTGGCTGCGTCATGGCGTCGTCACGCGGGCGCTGGTGCAGGAAACGCTCGAGCGCATGGCGAAGGTCGTCGATATGCAGAACGCGGGCGATCCGCACTACACGCCGATGGCGCCTGATTTCGACAGATCGCTGGCTTTCAAGGCAGCCTGCGCGCTCGTGTTCGAAGGCCGCGAGCAGCCGAGCGGCTATACCGAGCCGCTGTTGCACAGATTCCGTCTCGAAGCAAAGAAGGCTTGCGCATGACCGTAACCACGACGACTCCCCTCACCCGCGCCATCGTCACCGGCCACACGCGCGGCCTCAGCGCCGCGCTCGCCGGACAGCTGCTCGACCAGGGCATCGAAGTACTCGGCGTGTCGCGCTCGCTGAATCCGGTGCTGGCGAAACGTTTCCCGCAGACGTTCAAGGATGTGGAACTCGATCTGGCCGACACCGGCCGCGTCGCCGCATGGATCGCCGGCGACGCGCTGCGCGGCTTCCTTGCCGGCGCGGCGCGCGTGCTGCTCATCAACAACGCGGGCACGGTGCAGCCGATCGGTCCGATCGAAGACCAGCAGGCAGACGCGATTGCGAACGCGGTCAGCCTGAATGTGGCGACGCCGCTGATGCTGGCCGCTGCCGTCGCCGCCGCGAGCGTCGAGGCGAGCGACCGGCGCATCGTGCATCTGTCGAGCGGTGCGGCGCGCAACGCGTATGCGGGCTGGAGCATCTATTGCGCGACCAAGGCCGCGCTCGATCATCACGCACGCGCCGTCGCGCTCGACGATAATCGCGCGCTGCGGATCTGCAGCCTGGCGCCGGGTGTCGTCGATACGGGCATGCAGGCGGAAATCCGCAGCACGGGCACGGAGAAATTTCCGCTGCGCGAGAAGTTCGACGACCTCAAGCGCAGCGGTCAGCTCGCCACGCCGGAAGCGAGCGCCGCGAAGATGATCGGGTACGTGTTGAGCGACGCCTTCGGGCAGACACCCACCGCCGATATCCGCGACATTCGCGACCTGTCGGCAGCGTGACGCTTCATCGCGGGCGGCTACGCCCGCGATGAAGCCAGGCGCTCAAACCCGCGGCAGATCGTCGATGAACTTTTCGACGTTTCCGCCGGGGACGTCGGTATCGATCCCGTCGTGGCCGTCCGTGTGCGAGACGGTCTTGATTTTTGGACCCAGCAATCGCATGCCGCCGAGCGTAAAGAGAGACCAGACGGTGTTGCCTGTGCGGAGGGCGGCGACCACGTCAGCCACCTCCACGATCTCCTGCGAGGACAGCCACTCGTGCGTCTTCGGGTTAACGAGCGCCCAGCGCACGTGCGTCACGCGGTCGTTAGCAGGGTTGATGCGTACGGCATCGATTGCGTACGTAGCCATAACCACCTCCATCGTCCTGACCTCAAAATCGTAGCACGGCGGTCGCCCCAGCCAAACGGGCAGACAAATAGGGCGTCATGCCTCGAAATCGAGGCCGCCAATTAGTATGGACGGTTCTGCCTGCGCACGCGAGCCGAAATCGACCGGGCGCCCGCCCTCCCAGTTCTGCAGCTTGCGTGGGATGGCGCCCAGATAGCGGGCAAAGCGCGCCTCGCCATCCGGCTGCATCAGTCCGTTGATCGCGTCGCTATCCCAGGTCAGCGACACGTTGAGCGGATGCACATAGCCGTGCGGGCTCCCGAGCCTGGCGCCGGTCAGGGTTACCCGCGTGGGATGCCCCGTGCCCGCGTACGGCACGACTTCGACGTGAACGTGCTGCTCGAACAGACCCGCAATCACGGCGGCGATGCGCGGCGCGAACTCCCGGTCGAACCGGGCGGCTGAATCCTGATTCATGGTGGTGTCGTTAGTGGCTTTGGGCCTGCTTTCGCCTTGCATGCCGTCGAAAAAATCACCTCGAAAAATCAGCCCGCAACGTGCCTTGCCCAGTCCAGCCAGCCGAGATTGACGGCGGCATTCACGAGGATGCCGAGCAGCGAAACGAGTGCGGCGACCATGGTCCAGAAGGCGGATCTGCGCGCCACGTCTGCCGACCGTTGCGACGCCAGCGCCGCCTCGCGCGCCTCCTGGCTCGAATGCTCCGACGCAGCGAGCGCGCGGTACGAGAGCTGGCGCCGCTCGTCGTCCTCCGTCGCCTGCTGCGTCTCCTGCTTCCGGTACATCCATTCGCGGGTCCAGTCGCGGGATTCGGGACTGGATCTGTCGGACTCGATATGCGCTCGCGCGGCGGGCGTCCCTTCGGTGTCCCACTGCTTCCACAATTCGTCCTTTGTCACGGGGCTCTCCGCTCTCCGGTATTGCGCTGCGGTCGGAAAATCGTAGCACGAAGCCACCCGCGGACTTTCCTGATGCAGCACCGCATTGCGCCTGCGGCGGCACCCTGCTATATCCTTCGCATCGGCGCCGTCCGGCGCCTTCGACGCGAACCCACACGAGCCGTATGGACCGCCTGCAAGCCATGACCGCATTTCTGACCGTGCTCGACACGGGCGGCTTCGCGTCGGCGGCTCGCAAGCTGAAGGTCTCGCCTTCGGTCGTCACGCGCATGGTGGGCGAGCTGGAAGACGCCATGGGCGTGCGGCTCCTCACGCGCACGACCCGCATGGTGCGCGTCACCGACACCGGCGCCGAATACGCCGAGCGCTGCCGCCGGATCCTTGCCGATATCGAGGAAGCCGAGCAGTCTGCCACCAGCATGCACGGCAACCCTCGCGGGCTGCTGTCGATCACGTCGTCGATGCTGTTCGGCAAGATGTATGTCACGCCGATCGTCACCGAGTATCTCGGGCGCTATAGCGAAGTCGACATCAGCTGCTGGTTTCTGGATCGCATCGTCAATATCGTCGACGAAGGTATCGACGTCGCCATTCGCCTCGGCGAGTTGCCCGACTCGTCGATGCAGGCGGTGCGCGTCGGCCGGGTTCGCCGGGTGGTGTGCGCGTCGCCGGCCTATCTCGAGCGCCATGGCATTCCCGAGACGCCTGACGAGCTGGCCCAGCACGAAATCGTGTCGGCAAGCGGCGTGTCTGCGTTGTCAGAATGGCGTTTCGGCACCGACGAGCGCAGGCAGTCGGTGCGCGTCAAACCGAGAATGACCACGACGACCAACGATTCGGCGATCAGCGCCGTCGTCGCCGGTCTGGGGCTGACACAGCTTCTGTCGTATCAGGTCGCGCAACAGCTGGGCGAAGGCACGTTGAAGGTGGTGCTGGTCGACTTCGAACCGCCGCCCCTGCCGATCCACGTGCTTCATCGGGAAGGACGGCACGTGACCAGAAAAGTACGAACCTTCCTCGATCTTGCGATCGAACGGCTGCAGGCGAATACGTCGCTGAACTGATCGCGGCCTGCCTCAATCCGCTCTGCCCCCCACTCTTCGCGTTTCGCGAATGCTGAATTCTCCCCGCGACGGATTCAAACCGGCGACCGCGTGCCCTAGACTGCAATCGCTGCCACACATCCCGGAGCCGTCGTCATGACTGATGTTGCACCCATCCAACCCGCGCCGCCCTGGCATGCCGGCGAACTGACGCTCCAGAAGAAGGTCGGCGTCGACAAACGCATGGACGAGGTGGGCCGCCGCGTGGTCCGCGACCATATGCCGGAGCAGCATCGCAAGTTCTATCCGCTGCTCGCCTACGTCGTGCTCGGCTCGGTCGATCGGGCCGGCGACGTGTGGGCCACACTGCGCGCGGGTCAGCCGGGTTTTCTGCATTCAGACGATCCGCGCAGCCTGCGCCTCGGCAGCGCACGCGATACGGCAGACCCGGCCGATAGCGGCATGGAGGACGGCGATGCGGTTGCTCTCCTCGGCATCGATCTCATCACGCGGCGACGCAACCGGCTGAACGGAGTAATCCGCCGCGACGGGCCGGAATCATTCGATCTGCGCGTCGTCCAGAGCTATGGCAACTGCCCGCAATACATCCAGTTGCGCGACTTCGAGTTCACCCGCAACCCCGCCACGGCGTCGGCGTACGAACCGGAATACGCAGACAGCCTCGATGAACGCGCCCGCACGGTGATCGGCGCGGCCGATTCGTTCTTTGTCGCCTCGTACGTCGACCGTGACGATGGCGCGGGCCGCCAGATCGACGTCTCGCATCGCGGCGGCAAAGCGGGCTTTGTGCGCATCGGCGACGACGGTGTGCTGACGATTCCCGATTTCGCTGGCAATCTGTTCTTCAACACGCTCGGCAACATTCTGGTGAATCCGAAGGCAGGCCTCGTCTTCCCGGACTTCGACAGCGGCGATCTGCTGCAACTGACAGGCGACGCCGAAGTTGTGCTCGATTCACCGGAAATCGCCGCGTTTCAGGGCGCTGAACGACTGTGGCGCTTCCGCACCCGGCGAGCGGTGTTTCGCCGTGGCGCGCTGCCGCTGCGCTGGGTGACGAGACGCGACGGCGCCTCGCCGAACTCGCTGATGACGGGTAGCTGGGACGAGGCAGCCAGGCGGCTAAAAGCTGCCGCGACAGCGAATGCATGGCGTGCGCTGCGGGTGACGAAGGTCGTCGACGAAAGCAGCACCATCCGCTCCTTCCATCTCGAAGCGACAGAGGACGCCGGACTGGTGCCGCACGCGGCGGGCCAGCATCTGCCCGTGCGCGTCACGCTGCCCGGCGGCGACAGGCCGGTGCTGCGCACCTACACGCTTTCGGTCGCGCCCTCCGACCGGGTCTATCGCATCAGCGTCAAACGCGAGGGAAGCGTCTCGCGGCATCTGCACGACACGCTGCATGTCGGCGACACGATCGAGGCGCGCGGCCCGGCCGGCGACTTCACGATCGATCCGGCCGAACGCAGGCCTGCCGTGCTGCTCGCAGCGGGCGTCGGGATCACGCCGATGCTGGCCATGTTGCGTCATATCGTCCACGAAGGAATCCGCACGCGCAGGATCCGTCCGACCTGGCTGATCCAGGCGGCCCGTAGCCTCCCGGAGCGTGCTTTCGATAAAGAGATCGCCGCGCTCATGAACATGGCCGACGGCGCGATTCACGTGCTTCGCGTCCTGAGCCAGACCGAGGGTGCGATCGAGGATCGCGACTACGAGGTGGCCGGCCACGTCGATCTAGCGCTGCTCAAGCAGGCGCTGCCGTTCGATGACTACGACTTCTACCTGTGCGGCCCGTCGGCGTTCATGCAGAACCTGTATGACGGACTGCGCGGATTGAACGTCGCGGACGCGCGCATCCACGCGGAGGCGTTCGGCCCCGCCTCGCTGCGGCGCACGCGCGACGCCGGCGCACCGGTCGAGCCGGCGCGTCTGCCTGCCAGCAAGCCCGTTCCAGTCGCATTTGTGAAGTCGGGAAAGGACGCGCACTGGGCACCCGGTTCGGGAACGCTACTCGAACTCGCCGAGTCGCGTGGCCTGGCGCCGGAATTCAGTTGCCGCGGCGGCAGTTGTGGAACCTGCAGGACGCGCATTCTCGAAGGTGCCGTCGCGTATCCCGTGGCGCCCGCGACCCACGTGGCGAACGACGAAGCGCTCATCTGCTGTGCGGTTCCTGCCGAAGCGGAGGACGGTGAGCCGGTGCGGCTGCAACTCGACCTCTAGGTGTGGCGAGCAACGGCTTCACACCAAGCTGGCCACGTGCCCGGGAACGCGCGACAGCTCGCGCATCGGACGCGAGAAGTAGTATCCCTGCACGAGCACGTTCGGCCACTGTGCGAGCCACTGCGCCTGCGCCGCGGTTTCGACGCCTTCGACCACGATGAACACGTCGAGCCCTTCGAGCAACGACAGAATCCCCGACACGACGGTCTCCGCACGGTGGCAACCAGGCGCTGCCCCAAGCAGCTCGCGCGCGAGTTTGACCGTGTCGACATCGAAGGCACTCAGGAGCGCGAGCGACGAATAGCCGGTGCCGAAGTCGTCGATCGCGAGACTGATACCGGACTGGCGCAGCGGTTTCGTCAGTGATTTCGTCGCCAGGATTTTTGCGGCGTCTTCCGTTTCGGCGAGTTCGATTTCGAGCAGGTCCATCGAGACGCCGTGTGAGCGCGCGATACGCTCGAATTCCTTGGGAAAGTGCTCGTAAGCGGCGACTGTTGGGGGCACGTTGATGGCGACCGGACACACAGCCTGCCCTTCGCGCAGCGCGCGGCCCAGCTGGCAGCACGCACTGTCGATCACGAACCAGGTCAGTTCCAGCGCGACCTGCGGGTTTTTCAGCACGACAAGGAACGACTCCGGCAACAGCAGGCCGTAGTCAGGATGCATCCAGCGAATGAGCGCTTCGATGCGCGACAGGCCGCCGGTGCTGATCTGGTAGATACCCTGAAACGCCAGATGAAACTCGCCCGAGGCAAGTCCCAGCGAGACCCGCCGTTCGAGATCGGTAAACGGAATAGCTGCGGCACTTTGGTATGCCGGAGCATTCTCGTGGTCGTCATTTACTTGCATGGGTACGCGTTGACCGGGACGTCGAGTGTTTTGGCAGTTCCCATACCAACGCATGTTCCGTACCAGGCGACGCATGCGCGCCTACGAGCAAGCAGGCGCGCGCCTCATACGCGCGCCCTCTGGACGAGACCGTTTCGACGAATCGATCGAGCGTGCGTAAACGTTTCACCCGCGTAACGTGACGGCAACGCCAGTGTTCTCTCGTTGTCCACGTCGGCGAGGCTATCGCTCCCCGCAGGAGCGCATCACTGCCTACGCTTACGCCGTGGCGCCTGCCCTGCTCGCCCGGCTTCGTGGCGCACCACCGCACGACCTCGAAGAGAGGCGTCAGGATAGACCGTTAGTTGCGTTTATAACCTGTCCATTACTTCGCGAAGAGCGACGCCATATCGGCAAACGCCTTGATCTCGACGGCGTTGCCCGACGGATCGAGGAAGAACATCGTGGCCTGTTCGCCGACTTCGCCCTTGAAACGGATGTGCGGCTCGATGATGAATCCGATCCCTGCGGCCTTGAGCCTGTCCGCCAGCGCCTGCCACTGCGCCATCGACAGGACGGCGCCAAAGTGGCGCACCGGCACGGCATCGCCGTCGACGGCGCTGGTTCCACGATGGCCGGCCTCCTCAGGCGCGAGATGAGCCACGATCTGGTGCCCGTAGAAGTTGAAATCCACCCAGGCATCCGAACTGCGCCCTTCGGGACAGCCGAGCAGTTCGCCATAGAACTCGCGGGCAGCGGCCAGGCTGTGGACGGGGAATGCCAGGTGGAACGGCGGAATGACGGCGGGGGTTTCGCTCATGATGACAGGTCCGGAAAAGTGATGAATAAGGTCAGCGGAGCCCAGTCTAAGCATGAAATAAATTGCTGAAAAACGATATATTCTGGATCTCACCCCAACGAAATTTGATGAATCAGCGATGCTTCGCGAACTGAAGACCTTCATCGCCGTGGCGCACCACGGCACCTTTGCGGGCGCCGGCGCGCGCATCGGTCTGACCCAATCGGCCGTGAGCGCGCAGATGCAGCGCCTTGAAGAGCATCTCGGCTTCGCGCTGTTCGATCGAACGGGCCGCTCCGCCACGCTGAACCCGGCCGGGCGCGAGACCCTGGCGGTGGCCGAAGAACTCATGACGGTCTACGCGCGGCTCAGCGAGCACGGTGGCATCGCCGAAGAGAGCGGCATGCTCAACGTTGGGGCGATCGCTTCCGCGCAGGTTTCGTTTCTGGTGGACGCGCTCGAAGGTTTTCGCCACGAGCTGCCGGGATGGCGCATACGTGTCGTGCCGGGTGTATCGCTGAATCTGCTTGGGCAGGTGGACGCGGGCGAAATCGATATCGCCGTCATCATCAAGCCGCCCTTCGCGCTGCCGTCCGATCTCGAATGGCGCACGCTCGTGACCGAACCTTTTGCGCTGCTCGTGCCGGCAGCGCTGGCACGCAAGCCCTGGCGGGAACTGCTTGGCTCCGAGCCTTTCATCCGCTATGACCGCAGATCGTTCGGCGGCCGCCTGGTCGACCGCTTTCTGCGACGCATGCGCCTCACGGTTCGCGACGCGATCGAACTCGATGAATTGCAGGGCATCGTGCAACTGGTCGCGCGCGGTCTGGGTGTCGCGCTCATTCCGCGGACCGCGGGGCTCGGCAGACTGCCGAAGCGCGTCGCCGCGCTCGACCTCGGGGACGATACGTTCTATCGCGAGATCGGACTGGTGGAGCGGCCCCGTCATAGCCGGCAGGCGGCGGCGAGCCAGTTGGCCGATTGCATCAGCCTCGCCGCCGGGGCAGCGCGCGAAGGCTGACACTCCAGCTGTGAAGGAACAAAACGGTTCGACACAACCTGGCGACAGGGCGCTATCAAATGCCTCGGCTTGCATCGACACGTTCGATTGGTGCTCCGTCTGACGTGAGCGGTTTCGTTCTTCGACCCTTCTCGGACGCTCGACAACCGGTGGGCGTATTTCTCTTTTCGGAAGTGCGATGGTCATTCGAGGCGCTGGCGCCTGACTTTCTTCTCTTTGTACAGTGGCCTTCTTCCGGTGACTGGACTAAGGCAAAATAAACGCGGAAGTCACGCGCGACCGGCGGCATCGCACCGCTCGCGTTGCTCCAATCGGACGCGTGGAGATGCGCTATGGAAAACCTCACGAGAAACTGCTCGACGCTTGCTGCGTTGGCGTTCCTGCTGACTGGATATGCCGCCGGCGTGCCACAAAGCGGGCCACATCTGAGCCCAACGGAGTGCCGTGACCTGGCCGCGATTAGGAGCAACGCGCCTCGGACGAAGTCGCAAAACAAAAGCGAGCTTTCGGCCCTGAGGAAAGCGGGCTACAACCCATCACCATGGCACGACGACCCACACTACCCAGCGAATCTACACGCGGCGCAGCGCCAGGTCGACCATTGGTTCGAATCGCAATGCAAGCAGTCGCATCCCAAGTGAGAAGCCCCCGGAGCCACTACGGACCTCCTCGGACTTAGCGCGCAGCAACCGCGCGTCGCATTGCAGCGCAGCGCTGATCCCTTGCAGCGTGGGCTGAAGACCGCCCCACGGGTCTCCTTTTCAACGAATGCACACGGTGCGCCGTGGTTTTTTCCGTCCACTAGCCCGCCCTACTGATATCGCCCAGTTGGCCCCACCAGATCGGCATTGACGGCCTTTTCGTACCTCGCGAAGGCACATTCGAAAGACCGTTTATGGCCGGCCCCGGTCCGACATGAACCAAGACTTTGCTCGCCGTGGTTCGCATCGCGGCTGCGCAAGCAAACGTACGTGAAGTCGCGGTCATGGCAACGTTGGCCATCAGCGAGTCGAGCACGGCTATGAAACCTCGAGATCCAATGGCTGCGTCGGCCTTCTCCTCGACGTGTGCGACGGGGAGCGAAGTCCGCACCGGTCGCCAACCCTCCGCTTCGCCGCTGGCAATGCGGATAACGTACGTCAACCCAGCCATAGCTTCATGCCCATTTCCCGGCAAAGCGCGCTGGCCTGTGTGGCTTGCATGCCCCGCCAAGCGTCATTACGAGCAAAGCATACGCCGCCTCCAGTCAAAGAAGCTCGCATTCGCTATTTCTGCGCCCTATAACGGTAGTGAAATAATGGGGTGAAACGCCATGGCAAACCTGCTTCAATCCAACCCGGCTCCCGGCGCGCCAGGTAATCCGCTCAATTGGAGCCGCGCGGACAAGGATGCCATCGGCACCGCGCACTCCTTGTCCAGCCAGGTGTGGTACACGACCGCAGGGGGCATCCTCACCGAAATTTACTTTCCAGACGTTGACACCCCGCAAGTACGTGACTTTCAGCTCATCATCACCGACGGGTTGACCTTCTTTCACGATACGCAGAAGGATTTCACATACCAGTGCACATTTCCGGAGCCAAAAGCCCTGTCCTTCCAGCTGACCTCCCAGGCTACCGGACAGCCCTACAGGGTCGTGCAGGACGTGATCGCTGAACCGGGTGCATCTTGCCTGTTAGTTCGTACGACATTGCAGGGAGCCCAATCTTTCCTGGATAAGCTACACGTCTATGCGCTTCTGGCGCCTCATATGGCGGGATACGGAGCCGAAAACGCTGCCTACCGCGTAAGCACCCCAAATGGGGATCGGTTGGTGGCTACGCGCGCAAATTATTGGCTGGCCTTGGGAGCAGACTGCGGCTTTGGGATGACCAGCTGCGGATTCGTGGGTGTCAACGACGGCTGGACCGATATCATCGCCAACAAACGGTTGCCGGTCTGGAATTACGATTCGGCCAAGGGCGGATACGTCGCTTTGACGGCGGAGATCAAACGCGCACCTGGGCAAAATGAATTTGTACTGGCACTGGCGTTCTGCATCGATGAAGCAACCCCGATAACTCAGACCTCCCCCAACAACGCGCTGACCGCCATCTCCGAGGCGCTATCGTATCCTTTTGACGGACCGGCTCGCACTTACAGCCATCTGCAGGCATTTAACCAGGGCTGGAAAGCAGCAGTTCCCAAGCCGTTCGTGCCGAAACCAGGGACCACCGGCGACGGTGATTCGCTTTTCAATAAAAGTCGGAACATCCTGCTCGCACATGAAGACAAAGCGGCTGACGGAGCGCTAGTGGCCTCGTTAAGCATTCCGTGGGGGCAGACGATCACGGACCTGGCTTGCGGCTATCACATGGTTTGGCCGCGTGATATGTGCCAGAGCGCAATCGCGCTCCTTGCCGCGGGCGAAGAAGATGCGCCGTTGCGAGGGCTCATGTTTCTGGCCTCCTCCCAGTCGGCGGATGGCAGCTTCCACCAGAAGTTCTTCATCGACGGCCAGCCGTGGCCAGGGGACTGCTCGCAGCTTGATGAATATTCGTTTCCTGTCATCCTGGCCTATCACCTGAGCCAGGCCGGTTTGCTCCAACAGTTCGACCCGACGGGGATGGTGCTGGCTGCCACCAGGGCGCTGATCATAAATGGCCCGATGACCCAGCAGGAGCGATGGGAAGAGCTCGAAGGTTATTCGCCATCGACTCTCGCATCGAACATAGCAGCGCTAGTTTGCGCCGCCGATAAATGGGCGGACCCGACTACGGCTCAATTTCTGCTCGAATACGCTGACTTCCTTGAGGCGCATCTCGAGGCATGGTGCGTCACCACACAAGGCACACTACTGCCAGACGTTTCGCAACACTACGTCCGGATTTTGCCGACGCACGTCAAGGGCGGCGCAAGAGACTTCGATTTTCCGGAAGATCCCAACGTTGTCCAGGTGACCCTTTGGAATCAGACGTACAGCGCACGAGACGTCGTGGACGCGGGCTTTCTGGAACTGGTGCGATATGGCGTGCGCGGCGCGGACGATCCTGTCATTGTCAATTCCGTCAAGGTTGTCGATGCGATCATCAAGAAAGGCCTGCCGCAGGGGCCTGGTTTCTACCGGTACAACCACGACGGTTATGGTCAGGGGGATCTTGGTCAGGACTGGTACGTTGGCTGCTCCTTCGGTGTAGGCCGCCCTTGGCCATTGCTCACCGGCGAACGCGGCCATTACGAACTGACCGCTGGCAACGACCCCAAACCCTACATTCAGTATCTTGAGGCGTTCGCTGGCTCGCGCGGTTTGCTTCCGGAGCAAGTGTGGGATATGCCCAATCTGCCGAACACTCCGTTCGTCACCGGAGGACCGACCGGCTCTGCCATGCCCCTGGCATGGGCGCACGCCGAATATATCAAGCTTGTTCGATCCGTTTCGGATAATCGTGTCTTCGACCGGCTGGATGTAGTCGCTAACCGCTACCAGCCGACGGCGGGCGGGACTCCGCGCGCTACGAGCACGCTCGAGGTCTGGAACTTCGATCGTCAGTTACCATCGATGGCGGCGGGCAAGACAGTTCGCATTCCTCTGGACGCACCTTTCCGTCTGCGCTGGTCGATCGATAACTGGAACACATGGCAGGACACGACAGCCGCCGCCACCGCGGTCGCCATCTACTACGTCGACCTGCCCACGCAAGCAGCCCAAGCGGGGTCGTCTCTTACATTCACCTTCTTCTGGACTGCAAGCCAAACATGGCAGGGGGCCAACTTCTCCATCGCCCTCCACCTCTGAGAAAACACGCGTCAGGCAGCGAACAGCTACCGCGATCGGCAGCATGCGACCCTTCTCTGCCGCTCGACGCTCGGCCGTCTCAATGTCTCTTACCAAAGCTGAATCGCCGGTCGAATGACCACGCGCCGACGAGAGCGAACTGCTGCAATTGGCCGTCGATCGTCGCAGACCACCGTGCTCCGTTAAATACTGACGCAGCGCGCAAAGCGGTCGTATAAAGATTTGCTTCGAACGTCACGGCCTTTGACGATGTAGACCACAAACTCGGCCACGTTCGTCGATCTCGACTTCCATCCGACTAGCCAAGGTCTCGGCCGTGCCCCCCGCGCTCGCTGCCTGGCTACCGTGGTTGGGTCCAACAACTACCTCACTCGCAGCACTCGTGAGCTCTAGCCGCGCTGGTCAGTCAAGAGTCTTTCTCGACATAAGCGGAGGAATCTCCACCCAGGTGGGTGCCCGTTTCATTTAGTCCTCGCTGCTCTTTGACGACCCTCCGCTCCAAAACCACCCAGAAGCGAGCATCCCGGCCAGAACGACCAACGCCGCGTTCAAGACCTTCTGGATCGCATTGCCGAATCCAGCTCCCGACCCACGCTACGAAACAGCGGACACGCAAGTGCCGATGTGGCCCAGGCATCCGGCTCGCAAAGAGCTGAATTGCGGGTTGAGTCCTGTGTTATTCGAAGCTTCGCTTCGCCGGGTAGCGGCCTAAGCTTTGGTTCAATGTTCTGCACTGAAACAACGAGAAAACAGCGATGTCCACACGACTTCACCGGGTGTCTCGCACGGTCGGCCTTGCCCTTGCCGCCGTGACATTGGTCATGTCTGGCACGGTGCTAGCCAGACATCCCACCCCGTTCACCTCGTTATCCGCCGACGATCAGATTTTCATCAAGTTGCATGACGCTGCACGCGACAACGATCCCGCGCGCGCAGCGCACCTGGCAAGCTTGATTCCGAATTATCCGGCGCCGGCTTATCTCAGCTATTTCCAGATCAAGCCGCGTCTGTTCAACGGCGCGGGGCATGCGAATCTCGACGCGCCGGACGCACCGGTGCTGTCATTTCTGCAACGCTACGACGGACAGGCGATTGCCGACCGTCTGCGCAACGATTACCTTCGCGTGCTCGGGGCGCGCCACGACTGGCACGATTTCGATTCGCAATATTCAAAGTTCGTCCTGGACGACGACACGCAGGTGAAGTGCTATGCGCTCGAGTCCCGTGCGACGCGAGGCGAAAATGTGGCCGACGCGGCGCGGGCGCTGCTCGTCGAGCCGAACTGGTACGGTGACGGCTGCGTCGATCTGATCACCGCGCTCGACCGTAACCAGCAGTTCACTCCGGACGATGGGTGGCAGCTGATTCGCCAGGCCTATGAACAGGGCGCGAGGACGACGGGCGGCAGACTGGTCGATGCGCTGGGCGCGGCGCGCCCGGATCAGCTGCTCCTCGAGCAGGCGACGAACCAGCCACGCCTGTTGCTCGCGAAAGGCATCCAGCTGGACGCAGCGTCCCATCAACTCGCGCTGCTCGCCATCACACAGTTGGCGGTCGGCGATCCGGAGGCCGCCGAGGCCACCTTCACCGTAATCGCACCGTCGCTCACCCTGGCAGAACGGGCTATCGGTTGGGGCACGATCGCCTATCAGGCGGTGCTCAGGCAGCTACCGGGCGCAGTGAACTGGTACCGGCTGTCGGCGAACGCGCCCCTGTCGAGTCAGGCCTACGAGTGGCGCACGCGCAGCGCGCTGCTGGCCGGGGATTGGACAATGGTGCGCTGGTCGATCGAGCAGATGCCGGCCGCGCTGCGCGCACAGCCAGCATGGGTCTACTGGTACGCGCGCGCGTTGAAGCAGAGCAGCGAGGTGGCGGCAGCCGACCAGGAATTCCGAACGATCGCGGGTAACTACACCTTCTATGGCCAGTTGGCCTCCGAGGCGCTCGGCCGGCAGATCGTGATCCCGCCGCAGACCAAGGTGACCGACGAAGAAGTTGAGCGGGCTGGCCGGACACCAGGCTTCGAGCTGGCAGAACGCTTTTACGCGCTGCACCTGCGTACGGAAGGCAACCGTGAGTGGAACTGGCAGCTGCGCGGCATGACTGACCGACAACTGCTCGCAGTCGCCGAGTACGCGCGTCGCATCGAGCTTTATGACCGGGCTGTGAGCACTGCCGACAGGACGCAGACGGAACATGATTTTTCGCTGCGCTACCTGGCGCCATTCCGCACGATTGTCGAGCGCGATACGCGGTCCACCGGGTTCGACGTCGGATGGGCGTATGGCCTCATTCGCCAGGAGTCGCGCTTCATTATCAATGCGCGCTCGGAGGTTGGCGCGGGCGGCCTGATGCAGGTGATGCCGAACACCGCTGAGATGGTCGCGAGGAAGATCGGGCTCGGTACGATCTCGCGGGCCAGGATGAACGACATCGACACGAACATCCTGCTTGGCACGTACTATCTATCGATGATTTACAACCAGCTTGACCGTTCTGCCGTGCTCGCGACCGCCGGCTACAACGCCGGCCCTGGGCGCCCGCGTAAGTGGCAGGCCAACCTGCCGCGACCGGTGGAAGGCGCGATTTTCGCGGAGACAATTCCGTTTAACGAAACCCGCGACTACGTCAAGAATGTATTGTCGAACACGGTTTACTACGCGGCGCTGTTTGATGGCCACCCGCAATCGCTGACGGAGCGGCTTGGCCAAATCGAGCCCCGATGATATCGTCCGCAACGCGGATCCGCGGATCGCTCGGGTGCAGTAAGTGCGGCTGCATACGCGACACTGTATAACGATCCTTCTATCTCTGGATGACCTCTCAACACGGAACCGAGAAGGTGAAGCTGAATTTCGCCAGCCGCGATTTAGCGACACGATACACATACTGAAGTCATGCATGTATGTCATGTCAACGTTCGCCAACGGTTTTTATATCAAACGGCCACACCCGACTCGCCCTCCTGCCCCGCCCGTGATGCCCGCTGATCGGCCGAAGCAGCCGTCCAGCAACCATTCCGACGACGACCGAAATGGGTCTAGAGTACGCATTCGCTCAAAGCGAGTGCGACATTCGCCAGCACGGGCATGCGAATGTCGCAAATGTAATTTGGTGCTACCTCACAAACGCCGACAGCCGAACGGCGGCTTTGGCCGACGTGCTCGCGTTGGCTGTCAGCAGGGAAACGCCCGCCGAAAAATCGCCCGATCCTGCTGTAAAACGACTGTGCTATTTTCATCGCACTAGAAACACCTCAAGCTCACGCGGTGTGAAGGCGCAGTTTGTTAGCAACGACCCACAGCAGCGGTGACGTCGACGAAATCTACACCATGGTCAGCGATGTCTGCGATGACGACTTCGTAAAGGGGCGGAGTACCTCGAGTCGACGCGCTTATCTGAACGGTAGAAGTGGGTCCGTCAACCGCCTATCGCTGAGCTTTCCCTTTGGCGCGCGACGGAGAGCCTCTAACGTAATTGCGATAACGGGGGATGCTGAATCGTCCGGAACTGGATTTGCGAAATTTGACTGCCGGGTTGCGTACTGAATCGCGGAATGACGCACGGACAATCGAGGCGTGAGTGCATTCGGGGAGGCATTACGGGAAGGACTCAGCGAACCGCCCGCAACCCTTCCCGCCTGCTAGACTGGAAGCTACCCATGCAAACCATGGAGGGTGACATGATGTCCGTCTACGTGGTGAAGACCGGTGAGCAGTTCCTATGCACCGCCGAGGACGGCGACATCGGCATGGCATCGGCGATTGAAAATGCCACGTCCTTTCTTTCGTATGAGGAAGCGGAAAAAGCGGCGAACGAGCACGCCGACCCCGGATACGAAATCGTGGCCGTCTGCGTTATCAGACACTGACGCGGAGTCCGCTGGCGGGCGCTCAGCGAAGGAGGCCACTACCAATCTCTCTAGCCACGCGATATGGTGCTCCGGTTGACAGCATCCGAAATCATCTGCGAATGGGCCTGCCTTGCGCATTGAGATTCGCACGGCGGTCAACGCGCGCGTTGATCGCCTTCATCACAGGCTCATGCCCGCCGAACGAGGAACCGTCTTCCGCGAAAGCTCCCAAAAGCACGGCAAGCCCTCCATAACTTGCGGTACCGAATGGGGCACATGGAGACCCGTCACCCTTGCTATTCACCCAACACCCTACCGCGGTTTCCGTGGTGTGATGAATACCGCCACTGGGCGGCCGCCACGGTCTCGCGCGCCTCTTGAGCATGGCGCTGCTTTGTCTCAGTGCGGCCATTAAGCGTCATTTCGCCGTCAGGACCCTCGGACGTTCAAATGTCGGGTCCGCCCCAGCAAACGGTCGTTCGTTGGGCGCAGATTAACGCTGCTTCATCAGTCTCTGCGGATGATCGCGGTTGACGATACAGTGGCCGGAGGGAATGGAATGCGCCGAGACCTCCGTTTGTTGAACGTCAAAAGCCGGCGCTCGACGGCCCTACCTTCATCCATTTGGCACCCTGATAAGCCGTGCTTCCCGCGGCGGCCGGCCGCCTGATTCTAACCGTGCCACGACGGCCCTACGGTCGGCCAGTCACGCGCTGCACCATCGCGTAGAGCACCGACATCTGCAAGCCGCTCTTGAGTGCGTAGTTCGGGTCGTATTGATTGGAGTAGCCCCACCAGTCGAAGCATGCATTCGGGTTCGTCGGCCCTGGCGCAGACGACGCAATCGTGTCGGGATACACGACCACCAGTTTGTTCGTGTCGGCCCATTCATTGATGCCCGCCTCGGTGACCCAGCGGTTTCCGATAAGTGACGCCTCCTGCAGGCAGCCGTGAAGGGCGAGCACGAATCCGCACTTGTTCCCTTGCGCGCAGGCTTTGGGAACAAAAACGCTCCCAGTCGAACTCATAGAAAGGTTTGGCGACGCCCCGAACTCCGTTTGATCGAATGCGGACAGCGTACCCGACAGCTTTCCGTTGTTGCGCGGTTTCAATGGGCCGAGGAACATCGTCAGCCACGTTTTCACTGAGTCGTAGACTGCGCCATTCGCCGAGCAGCGCACCATGTATGGACTCCCGAGCGTGCCGCATGCAAGTTCGCCGTCAGGCGATTGCCAGCCGTGCTCGGCGGGATACGAATTGTCGAAGTGAACATTGGCTCCATAACGCTGGTATTCCGAGTTGAGGTCGGCCATCTCGAGCGGATTAACGACTTGGTCTTGCGTGCCGGACCAGAGGTAGACGGGCTGTCCACGCAGATTCGTCGCCGGGTCGATGGTGCCGAGGGACGATTGCGCGTCCAGGTACGTCTCGGATGCCGCAAGCGTGCTGTTGTACGACGCCTGATTCGACGGAAGCGTCAAGCCGCCACAGTTTGCCAAAGCTGTCGCGGCTCCTCCGGCGGCGGCACACCAGTACACCCCGCCAGCGTATACAGCGGCCCCTTTGAAGGTCGAAGAGTGGGCAACGTGCATCTGCACTGCCGCGAAACCGCCAGATGAGATACCCGCGACGAAGACCTTCGTCGGGTCAATCTGGTAGCGTTGAAGTTTTCCGATCTTGGACGTGTCCGCGGTGGGGTTCGACGTGGCCGCTAACGCCTTTGCCGATGCTGCCAATGCACCGGCCTCCGTACCGGCCGAATCGCCACCACCGCGGCACCCGGCGAGGCCGATCGCCAACACAGCTGCCGACGCTAACCGCAGGCCCAAAGCCATCGTCATCATTGTCGTCTCCTCGTCGGAGTGGGATAAATTAGCAACATCGCTCCGCCCGTCGGACTACCGGCCGTTTTCAGCTTCCGCCTAAGACTCGCTAACACAAGTCATCGACAAAGCGCGAACAGATGTTTACGGCGTGTGATGCGCCCGACGATACCCCGGCACAGCAAAAATCGCTCCCGTAGCACTTGCAATCGTCAGTCTTAGGCGCAGAGTTAAAACGGTAAAGTCGAAGATTCCCAAACGACCGATTTACTCCAACGAGCCGTTCGCGCCGCGGGGGCTTGATTGGGAGCGTATGGTCGGCCACGGAAGTTTGATGCTGGGCGCGGAATGGGAGAATCGCTGGTGGCGCCTGGATCCTGGTTCCGGCCATTTACGGACGTTGGCCCACGCCATCAAATGCTCGGTCGAACGTCGGCTGCTACTCCGGACCGGACCTTCGAGCAGATATCAGCCGATCGGGCCATTGGGCAACGTCGGTTGGCAAATGGTTAAACTAGAGCCTCCGGACCCTTCGAACCTAACTTGGCTATGCCCCTATCAGTTGAGTTGCAGTGTTTCATATCGCGCTCCGCCTGGTCGGCTAATTTGACACAGGAACAACTCGTTCGCGTCCAGAAAGATGCGTTTCAACGGTCGTATTCTGCCGGCACCCTGGTCTGTCATCGCGGAGCCCCTGCAGATCATTGGATAGGCGTGATCGAAGGGTTAGTCAAAGTCGATACGGTCTCGAAAGGTGGGCGGGCCACGACCTTCGCCGGCGTCCCGGCGGGTTCCTGGTTTGGTGAGGGAGCCCTATTGAAAGATGAGCCTCGCCCGTACTCGGTGGTAGCGCTGCGCGACAGCGAAGTCGGGTTTATTCCGCACAGCACATTTGAGTGGCTGCTTGACAATAGCCATTCGTTCAGTCGATTTGTTATCGATCAACTCAATGCACGGTGTGGATACTACGTCGGTCTGGTTGGAAACCTCCGCTTGCACAAAGCGTCTGCAAGAGTCGCTTTCTGTCTCGCTGAACTGTTCAATCCGCAACTATTTAGTGTTACGGACTTAACGTTGGGTCTTTCACAAGAAGAAATTGGACGTTTGTCCGGCCTTTCCAGACAGAACACCAACCGGGCGCTTCGCGAGCTCGCCGATTCGGGGTTTCTGATGATCGAGTATGGCTCAGTCCGCATTCTTGACCTGGCAGGGCTTCGCGATTTTGCTCACGCCGAAGATTGATTCTGCAGTGGCTGAAAATCGTGTCGCAATAGTAAGCGTCGATGCACCCGCGAGACGTGACTATGCGTCAGACAGCTTCGTAATGGCTTCCCGGCTGCCAGCCTGCTCTCGAAGTCGAAATTTCTGAATTTTTCCTGTGCCTGTCTTTGGCAGTGTCCCGTACACGATCCTCACAGGACACTTGTAGTGAGCGAGCCGCTCTCGGCAGAACGTAACTAGCTCCCGTTCAGAAGGTGCATCGATACCCTGTCTCAATTCGACAAATGCGCAAGGCACTTCGCCCCACTTGTCATCGGGCTGTGCCACCACTGCCGCGATGAGGACTGCCGGGTGTTGGTGCAATACGCCCTCCACCTCTACCGATGAAATGTTCTCTCCACCCGAAATGATGACGTCTTTGGAACGATCCGTGATCTGAATGTATCCGTCCGGGTGCGCCACGGCAATATCGCCAGTGTGGAACCAGCCACCCTCGAAGGCGTTCCGGGTTGCGTCCTCGTTCTTTAGATAGCCTTTCATCATCACATTGCCGCGCAGCAGTATCTCTCCCTCGGTCTTGCCGTCCGCAGGAACTGACTCGAGCGTGGCGGAGTTCGCTACTCGCATGGCCTCAAGTCCGGAGGCCCGTTGACCTTGCCGCGCCTTCAGGCGCGCCTGCTCCTCGTTGGCCAGTGCGCGCCAGTTTGGCTGGATGAAGCAACTGACCGGCGTGCCGGAGGCTTCGGTGATGCCGTATACGTGCTCGACCTCGAATCCCAGCTTGCTTACAGATTTCAACACGGTGGCCGGCGGTGGTGAACCCGCCGTGCGCACGCGAACGGCGCGAGGCAATGGGCTGCGCTCGCTGGCAGGCGCGTCAGCCAATGCGGCCAGGACGATTGGCGCCGCGCAAAAATGATCGACGCCGTATTCGCGGATGGCTCTAAATATTCCTGCGGCATTGACTTTGCGCAGGCAGACATGGGTGCCTCCAGCTGCTGTGACTGCCCAGGCGAAGCACCATCCGTTGGCATGGAACATTGGGAGGGTCCAGAGATACACCGGCCCGCGCGGCATGCCCCAGTCAATCAACTGGAGCATGCTCATAAGCTGCACCCCACGGTGACTGACGACGACCCCTTTCGGGTCGGAAGTCGTTCCGGACGTATAGTTCAACGCGATGGCGTCCCATTCGTCCGCGGGCCACACGCCCTCGAAGTCTGGGTCGCCCTCTCCGAGCAACTGCTCATAGTCCAGCTCACCTATTGCCGATCCCGGCGGTGCTTCGAGATCGGCAATGTCAATCACGAGTGGCCTGGTGGGAACGTGCTCGAGCGCGTCCGCGGCGAGGGCCGCGAATTCACGATCGACAAAAAGAACCTTGCATTCCCCGTGAAGCAGAATGAATCGAATGCCGTCGGCATCCAGTCTGCAATTGATCGTGTTGAGCACAGCGCCACTCAGTGGCACCCCGAAATGTGCCTCCACCAGCGCGGGCGTATTAGGCGCAAGAATCGATACGGTGTCGCCGCGCGTGACACCTCTCCGGACGAGCGCACTGGCCAGCCGGCGGCAGTGGTTGCGCGTCTGCGCCCAGGTCTGGCGCATCGCGCCATGCACGATAGCGATCCGCTCCGGAAACAATTCGGCACATCGATCCAGTGAGTGCAGCGGTGTCAGCGGAACATGGTTGGCTTCGTTTCGATCGAGTCCGTGCTCGTAGATTTGGGTGGGCATGTCGTGTCTCCTCGTCTGATGTGAAAACGGTCCGGGTACAAGCGGTGCCAGGGTATGGCCTCTGAATCGGCACGCTCAAACCTTGCTGTACCACACCGAATCTAAACGTTGCGCTGGCCCGAAACTGTCCCGAACAGGACACTTCTCGGTTCGTAGAGGACGATTGGCAAGCCGATGTTGATTGTCATGTTCGAGACAACCGGTCCTTTTCTGCACCGCTAATCTTGCTCATCAGGCAATGCTGCCGTGCAACCGAGTTGCGCGGACTTGCTGACATTGGAGACAGATGGAGTGGCAGATGAAGAGAAGTGACACACCCCCGGCAATGGATGCCGATGTGCTACGCAAGGCCGTCGAATGGGCCATCCTTTCGCGTCGCAGCATCAGGGCGTTTCTGCCCACGCCGATTCCTCGAGAGACGGTGGAATCGATACTGGACGTGGCGCGGTTCGCGGCCACGGGCGTCAATATCCAGCCTTGGCGCGTACACGTCGTCACGGGGCACGCCAAAGACCGCATCTGTGCCGCGATCCAGCGGGTTAATGAAGATTCGGCACTAGACGAGACATGCACGGACGAGTGGGACTATTACCCGCGCGAGTGGATATCGCCATACCTTGAAAGAAAGCGGACCGTGGGTTGGAAGCTATATGGGTTGCTTGGAATCGAAAAGGGCGACAAGGAGCGAATGCAGGCCCAGCACAGCCGCAACTATCAATTCTTTGACGCGCCCGTCGGCCTGTTCTTCACAATCGACCGCGTCATGCAGCAGGGTAGCCTGCTCGACTACGGCATGTTCTTGCAGAACATCATGATCGCTGCCCGCGCTCATGGCCTGAGCACATGCCCTCAAGCGGCATTTATGAAGTACCACAAGGTCATTGCCGATCAACTTCGATTGGAGACCGGTGAGAGGTTCGTGGTCGGTATGAGTCTTGGATTTGAGGATGCCTCACGCATCGAGAACAGCCTCGTCACGGAAAGAGCGGAGGTTGGCTCGTTCACCACGTTTTATTCGGAGTAGCGGCGCGCATCGGAAGCGAATCCAGACGCGAGTCAGCGGCTGCCGTACCGAATGCATCAGCGCAGCGTCACATGAAAGGAAAACGGACATGCAGATCAGAGACAACGTATTTGTAGTGACCGGGGCGGGTTCCGGTCTGGGAGCGGCCACGGCGAAGATGATCGCCGAACGTGGCGGCAAGGTGGTCCTGGCGGACGTCAACCCCGAAGCAGGTAAGGCCATCGCCGCACGGCTAGGGGCGAATGCCCGATTCGTTGTTACCGACGTCGCCAGTGAGCGCAGCGCCAGAGCAGCTTTTGCAGCGGCTCTGGAAATGGGGCTGCTCAGGGGACTCGTCAATTGCGCAGGCGTTGCTCCCGCCGAAAAGGTCATTGGCCGTGAAGGAGCCCACAAGCTGGATTCGTTCGCGCGGACGATCAATATCAACCTGGTAGGCAGTTTCAACATGATCCGCATTGCGGCGGAGATGATGAGCGCCTGCACGCCAGAGACCTCCGGTGAGCGCGGCGTCATCATCTGCACAGCCTCTGTGGCCGCGTTTGAGGGACAGGTCGGGCAGGCGGCCTACGCTGCTTCCAAAGGCGGCGTCGTCGCAATGACGTTGCCACTCGCGCGGGAACTCTCCCGCTACGGCATCCGGGTCATGACAGTTGCGCCAGGCATCATGGAAACCCCAATGCTGCTCGGCATGCCCGCTGAAATACAGGAGGCGCTGGGCAAAACGGTGCCGTTTCCAGCCCGAGTGGGCAAGCCAGCGGAATACGCCGCTCTGGTGGAGCACATCCTCTTGAACGAATACCTGAACGGCGAGGTCATCCGCCTCGACGGCGCCATCCGTATGGCCGCCAAATAAACCGCAACCATCTTTTCAGCGAATAAACCATGTCCAAAGATCCCGTAGTTATCGTATCTGTCGCCCGTACCCCAATTGGCAGCTTCCAGGGGGATCTCTCCAGCTGCACAGCGCCGCAGCTCGGCGCCGTTGCCGTAACGGCCGCTATCCAGCGAGCCAGCATTAGCGCCGACAAGGTGCAGGAACTCATCTTCGGATGTGTGCTGCCTGCCGGCCTCGGCCAGGCCCCGGCGCGCCAGGTGGCAATCACCGCCGGACTGCCCCTGTCGGTGGGCTGCTCCACTGTCAACAAAGTGTGCGGTTCCGGCATGAAAGCCACCATGCTGGCCCATGATCTACTCATGGCCAACAGCAACGAGGTCATGGTCGCGGGCGGCATGGAGTCCATGACTAACGCTCCATACTTCATCCCGAAGGCGCGCGGCGGCTTCCGCTTGGGTCACGGACAGATCCTCGACCATATGTCCTTCGACGGCCTGGAAGATGCTTATTTCGATAATGGCCGTCCCATGGGGACCTTCGCTGAAGAGTGCGCCGAGGCTTACGGTTTCTCCCGAGGCGATCAGGATGCCTATGCAATTAAATCCACCACCCGTGCCCAGACCGCTATTCGGTCCGGGGCCTTCGCATGGGAAGTCGCCCCCGTGATGACCTCCAGCAAAAAAGGCGAAGTCCTCGTGGAGCACGACGAGCAACCGTCCAGGGCCAAACTCGACAGGATCGGTAGCTTGAAACCCGCTTTCAAGACAGATGGCACGGTGACTGCGGCCAACTCCAGTTCGATTTCCGACGGTGCCGCCGCGCTGGTGCTGATGCGTCGTTCAAGCGCCGACCGACTTGGGCTCAAGCCTCTGGCCGCTATTGTCGGGCACGCCACCCACGCTCAAGAGCCGAAACTGTTTACCACCGCGCCCGCGGGCGCGATGGAGAAACTGTTGTCCAGGATTGGATGGACGACGTCCAGCGTAGATTTGTGGGAAATCAACGAGGCATTTGCGGTCGCTGTCATGGCCGCCATGCGGGACATGGCTCTCGATCACGACAAGGTCAACATACACGGAGGCGCCTGCGCCCTCGGTCACCCTATCGGCGCTTCCGGAGCGCGCATTCTGGTCACCTTGCTTGCGGCCCTCAGATTGACGGGCGGACGCCGCGGAATTGCCAGCCTTTGCATCGGCGGTGGCGAAGCCACTGCCATGGCCATCGAGATGATTTAACGTAAGCGCCGGTCGGCCGGCGCACACTGTTACGCCTGCAAAGGGATGGGCGATACGCCATTTATCGCGCTCCCCCGTTTCGACTCGCATCTGGAGCTCTGCATGGACATACTTCAAAGCATGCGCATCTTTGTGCGCGTCGTCGACGCCGGGAGCTTCACCGCGGCGGGGAACGGCATGGACATCACACCTGGCCAGGTCTCACGCGCCGTTTCGGATCTGGAGGGACATCTTCGAACCCGACTGCTCAACAGAACCACACGACGCATCGCGCTGACCGAAGCCGGTGAGCGATATTACGAGCATTGCATGCAGATCCTCGCCCTGATCGAAGAGGCTGAGGCGGAAGCGGGTGACGCACATGCGCGTCCGTTTGGGAAACTAAGGGTCCGCACTCCCGTCGGGTTTGGACAGCACTACCTCATCAAGGCGATCGGCGCGTATCAAAAGCTATATCCGGAAGTGAAAGTCCGGCTGACGCTCGCCAATAGCATGCCGGATTTCATCGAAGACGGCTGCGACGTTGCAATTGTCGGGGCGTTGGCATTATCGGATTCAGAGCTCATTTCACAGAAAGTCGGTAGTGCATTCAGCATTGTTTGCGCATCACGTACTTACATCGAGGCCCGTGGCGTTCCGCACACGCCAGACGACCTCGAAGCGCATTTGTGCATCCACCTGAACACACCCGAATTTCCAATGAACGTGTGGACCTTCGATGGGCCAAACGGAATGGAGTCCGTTCGATTCCGGCCAGCCTTGCTGGAAGTCAATACACCGGAGGCTCTTGCCACTGGAGTACGGGAAGGACTAGGAATCGGCCTGATTCCGATCTACTCGGCGATCAGCGGATTGCGCAACGGTGAACTTGCCTGGGTACTACCCGAATACAGGTCGCAGGAGATGGGGCTGTACGCGATGTATCCATCGCGACAATACGTTGACGCGAAGATTCGCACCTGGGTGGATTATCTGAGGGATACGATGCCGGCCATACTGGCGGCTGATCAGGAAGCCGCTTGCAGATTTACTCAGCGTTGATTGACTTCATGCATGTTCCTCCTCGATCTCTCAGGATACCGGTCATTCAGCAGTGGTATGGCGGGGGACTCGAGTGGCCGTAAAGGCACCGATCGCTCGCCGGCCAGGTTGATTGATCGAATGGCGGTTGCACCCTTCGAAGCAGCCATCGCGATGGCGCGATCTCGAACGGCTGTTCAGGGTCGACTCCGGTCAGAGGATAGGGGCCGCGTCGGTGCGCGGCCCAGCCACACGGCGCGCCACGGCAAGACGCCGGTGCGCGGCAGTTGCGCAACAGATCGGCGATCACACATTCCGCGCGACCGGCATCACCACCTATCTGAAAAACGGCGCCATGCTCCAGAACGCACGGCGATGGCCAATCATGCTTCGACGCGCTCCACGCAGCTGTACGGCCGGCGACGAGATTACATCAGCCTGAACGAGGTTGAGCGAATCCGCCTGTAGGGCCGTAGACATCGCAAATGCCGGTGGGTTCTGAATCGCGTGCGTACTGGAGCCACGTCACCATACTCGTCTCGCACGCATGGATGCCGTAGATGCCGGCGATGGTGAACCTTTCATTGCCTGGTCGACTCCAAAAATAGTGGCGTGGCGTCGACAAATGTTTGCAGGAGACGATCATTGGTCATTTCGCGCAACGTTCTCGTGGCATCTTCGGTTTGGCTGCTTTACTGTGCGGTGATGCCAGCTACGGTGGCAACCACAAACGCAGCCGAGTCCAGCCTTGACTCGATCCGACTCGTCGGCACGGGGTACAACGTGGGGAAGATCGGCAAAGCGATCCTGGTGCCGGAGGGCGACAAGACTGATGTCCACCTTATGCTTAGCGGCGTGCCAAGTGGCACTACCCTGCCAATCCATCTTTACCCGTACATTTACGAAGGGACATGCCGCAACCACAAATTGAAGGCGCGCTATGCGCTGACCGATCATGTGCTGGCTCGATCAATCATTGGGCCACAGGCGATTGGCGCGTTCCGTGGACCAGTTCAGCTATCACAAAGCATACCCGTGGCTTTCGAAACGTTTCGCGCAACCCAATATGCGATTAGCGTCCGAACCAGTCCGGCGGATGGCAATCGGGAAATCTTTTGTGGCGATAACACAAACCTGAGCCAATGAAGAGAGTGAGTGGCCGGATGCGACATCCCCTTCAACCAGGTCAGCCACAAAGGCGGCGCTATTCCGTCGCGGCCGGGCCATCGCCTGTGCATCGCGCTGGGTCAGCACCACGCCAGCACACGAGTTGAGAATCCGCCACTCGGGCAATACGGCCCAGTTGGCAAGTCGAACTGCGACGCTCATCGAAAGTCGCTTTCCGGCCATGAACCGGCATTCGCCCGCACCGTCGCTCGGACATTCAGGCGTCGGCTCAACCCCGTAACCGGCCATCCGATAGTCAAAGACGAACGCTACTTCATCGGCCAATTCTGCCGTTCGGACCGGCACCAGTGCAACGGCTGCTTCCATGGTCCAACCGCCGTTCATCCGGGTGAGTCGGTCGGCAAGTCAACGGCCAAGCCAACCGTAGGCGTTCAGGTAAATGTGGTCGCCCCGAGTGTTTCCGGCATTCTTTCGAATGAATACCGTGAACTCAGTCGGTTCATTGAACTGGACTGCCGTATGAACCCGTGGGCGTAATTCGCGAGTCGGCACCTGCTGCTGCGCTTCGAGCGGCTGAGCCACCTGCACTACGCGCTCAAAAACGTTGCCTATACGATGATCAATCTGCGGCATTACTGCCAAAGCTGATCACACCTCGAGACCTGTGCTTCATCGCCGGCGCCGCGCACCGCGATCCCGCTCGTCCGCGCCATTCATGCATCTGCGCATAACAGAACATATCATCGCTTCGTACACTGTTCAGCACTCCATTCCACACGTCATTCGATATCCTCAATACGTGACACCATGATTTCGACCGAAACCCGAAACCAGTTGCAGGCGACCCCGCAGGCCAGCAAGTAGACAACCGGCAGTCTCAGGAGATTTTCTTCACATAATAGAATTTTTCCATTCAACAGGGCTTGACTTTCAATACCCCATAGAAGAGCGATTTCGTCTTTTTCATGGCGGCATCTTACTTGACCGCTTTGACAACGCGACAATGCCGTGCGAAGGGCTGGATTGGATGTGAGTCCCAACGGATATCACCTGCACAAACACAGCGCTGCGCAGGACGAGTTGACAATACCCTTCCGCTTTCCAGGCGCTAACTGTCGCCGCGGTGGTGCCAATACCGGTTGAGTCCTTCGACGATGTCGACCTTCGCGACAAAGCCGAAGTCCCGTTGCGCGGCGTCGATACATAATGGACCGATCCGCCCGTCGCTGAACTGCTCGGCGGTATCGATCCGATATTTCACCCGTGAGTCGATCGCCGCGGCCAGCGCGGCGACGGCCGCTTCCGATACGATCCGGTTCGTCGCAATGTTGTAGGCGAACTGCGGCAGCCGTGGCGTGGTGAGCACAGCGATGATCGCGTCGACGCAATCGTCGACATAGACCAGCTGTCGCGGATTGGTTGACGCGGCGCTGACTACCGCCGGCTGGCCGGTAAGCGTCGACGCGTATAACGCACCCACGACACACTTCGTGCGTCGGCCCGGACCATAGATCGACCCAAAGCGCAGCGCGACAACGTCGAGCGTCGAACAGGCACGATATGAGCGGGCGATCAATTCCGACGCGATCTTGCTTGTGCCGTAGGGATCGACCGCCAGCAATGCTGCGGATTCATTGATTGCCACGATGGCCGGATGGTCGCCATAGACGGCGATCGACGACGCGTGAACGAAGCGCTGCACATGATGGCGAGACGCGCAGTCAAGCATATTCAACGTGCCAACTACGTTTACGCGGTGAACCAGTGCCGGATCGTCACGTGCGAGCATCGGCCCCGAAATGCCGCCGCAATGAACCACTGCCGTAATCTTCTCGTCTTCGAACAGCGCCTTTATCATCGCGCGATCGGACAGGTCGGCAACCACCCTGTGATCGGCGTGCGGACCGCTCGAGTCGGACAGCGCGAACGCGCGATCCAGCGCAATGACGCGCCCATACGCCGAGCGTAGCTGCTCGCAGACAAGCCGGCCGACAAAGCCGTTCGCACCCGTGACAAGCACGGTTTGGTAGTCTTGTGCGTCGGGTAAATGGGCCCGGGAGCCGTTGCCGCTGCTCATTACCAGAAACCCGCCATATCGGTCGGCGCGAAGTTTTTGCGCCAGTGGTGCGCGATCTGCGCGCCGGTGCAGAACCAGACGCCACGGTGCGCGCGCGCGTGGCGCAGGAAATCGACCAGACCCTTGATGCGCGCCGGACGGCCGATGAGCCGGTCATGCAGACCGATCGACATCATCGTCGGCCGATGACCGCCCTCCGCATACAACGTGTCGAAACAGTCCGTCATGTATTCGGAGAAATGCCGCGCTACGCTGAAGCCTGAATTTTCGTTAAAGCGGTTGTCGTTCGTTTCGAACGAATACGGGATGATCAAATGCGGTTTCCCGGCGGCTACCGTCCAGTACGGCAGTTCGTCGTTGAGTTCATCGCGGTCGTACAGGATGCGTCCCGTCGAAGCGATCAGCTCGCGCGTATGGACGCTCGGCCGACCGGTCATCCATCCGAGCGACGTCATGCCGAACTGCGATGCAAACCACTGAACGGCCGCATCAACGTGCTTGCGCTCCTTGTCCAAGGGCATCACCTGGTAGTCCAGCCACCGGTATCCATGGCAAACCAGCTCGTGTCCGTCCCGCACGAATGCGCGGGCTGCTTCCGGGTTGCGTTCCAGTGCGGCGACGACACCCAGGATGCTCGCCTTCACGCCGAAAGATCGCAGGACGCGCAGGATTCGCCACACGCCTGCGCGCGAGCCGTATTCAAATACGGATTCGGCCAGCGGGCTACGCAATCCCGCATAGGCGGGCATTCCGATATCGTTCAGCATGCCCTCTGACGTATCGTCGCCGTTGTCGAGTGAACGCTCGCCGCCGCCCTCGAAGTTGAGATTCAGGTTAATCGCAATGCGTGCGCCGTCCGGCCATGAGGGATCGGGCGGCGTTTCGCCATTACCGATGAAATTGCGCGCTCTGTTCATGCTTGCCCCTTTGCAGGTGTTGGCCCGATGGCCGTTCAGCAGCCAGGAATCAGCTCGCCACCGGTCAGGTTGAGTACACAACCGGTCATGTAACTCGATCGATGCGAAGCGAGAAAGCCAGCCATATGCGATACGTCAAGCGGATCGCCATGCCGGCCAAGCGGTATGCGTGCGAGCCGTTCGGCGCTCGTTTCCAGCAGCTCGGTATGGATGCCACCTGGCGCGATACAGTTGACGGTGATGCTCCATGGCGCCAGCTCGCGTGCCCATGACTTCGTAAGCCCGAGAATGGCCGCTTTTGTCGCGGCATAGACGCTTGCGCTCTCCTGACCGGTCAACGCCCAGTTCGACGACGTGTTAATGATCCGGCCTGCACGTCGCTGCTTCATTGCCGGCAATACCGCTTGCAATGCGACGACGAAACTGTAGACGTTCACCCGGAACACGGCGTCGAGCTCGTCGACTGTCAGCGATTCGATCGGGCCGTTCGCAGCAATCCCGACGTTGTTCACAAGGACGTCAATCGGTCCGGCCTCGGCCGCTGCCGTGTCTATTTCCCGGCGAAACCGTGCCGAGTCCCGGACATCGCATACGATGCCGAACGCACGGCCGCCTGCGTTGCGTACGGCGTCGACCGTCGTCCGGACTTTTGCGGCGTCGACGTCGTGGACGATCACCGCCGCGCCGAGCGTCGGCAAATGCAGCGCATGCGAGCGGCCGATCCCAGATCCGGCGCCGGTGATCAGCACCACTTGCCGCTCGAGTTCTCGATCATTCAATCGGTACCTCCTGATACAACGTAAGGGTTACCCGCGAGCCGACCAGACCAAGGTTGTACATCATCGCGTCGGCGGGGTTCACTTCAAAATCGGCACTGTCGCTGGCGACATACGGTGGCGTTTGCCAGTCCGCATGCACGATAGCCAGCTATGCATCCGGCGACTGAGGCTTCAACGCCAGAAACGGTTTCGACAGATGGGGTGTGAGCAGCGAATGCTCGACCATTGCATGAACACCCTTTTCTCCGTCAACCATCTGCGTAATCCGCAGGTCGCACGCCATGCTGCAGAATGCATACGCAAACGCATGCGGCCAGCCAGTGGCCCTGCCGATTAGCTGAATCATTTCCCGCAATGCCTTGCGCGCGGCTTCGTCGAGGTCCTCGTCGAAACCCATCGTAATGACGTGCCGCTGAGTGATCGCGAACGGCAGCAATGCCTCGATTCCGGGATGGACCGTCAGGCGGAAAACGCCGGTCAAAGACGTTTCGAGCGCGCTTAGATCAACCTCGCCGTCTCCCTGTACGGCGTGCCCGTCGCCGACGGAAAAGAGGGCGCCAGGCACATGGACCGGAAAGTAGACGATCGCGCCTACACCCAATTCCTTGTTGTCGATGTTCCCGCCATGCTCGCGCGGTTCGATCGAGCTGATCGCGCCGTACGCTGGCGGCGGGGCGACGCCCATGATCCCGAAGAACGGCCGAAGCGGAATTCGCGGCCCGAAAGGCAGCGTCGCCACGTTGCGCGACCGGTCAATCGGCACGTGGAGTAACTGCGTGATCGGAAAGTCGTCGGGCAGGGTGCCCCGCAACGGGCGAATAGCGTTCCAGCCCCAGTCCTGCCGAAGTTCGATGTCGACTACCCGCACTTCCAGCAGATCGCCGGGCTGGGCACCGTCTACGGCGATCGGACCCGTCACAATATGTGGCCCCAGTTTCGGCGTGCAATCACGATGAATCGCCTGATGCTCCGGTAGCATCTCAAACTGCAATCCGACCAGGTCGCGAGGCTGCCCGTTGACTGTTTCAATTCGGACTTCGTCGCCGGATCGAATCGTCAGTACCGGCACGAGCGCCGAATCAAAGAAACCCCAGTGCACCGTATCAGGCGACGACGTCAATAGATGTGATTCGCTCATGCACGCTCCTGAAATAAAATCCAACATCTAACTCGGGCCACGCGCAAGCAATCTGGCGCAAGCAGCTCCGAGCGCAAAAAGCCCAATCACTACATCGCCAAAATCTCCCTCACCGCACTATCGATGAACTTGACATCGACAGCATTGGCCGCAGGCCCGCCCGCAAAATGCCCCCAAACCGACTCGATAGGCCGCAACTGTGCATTGGACATCTTCGAAACCTCATACGCACTATCTTCCGGCGGAAAATACAGATCCGTGCGCCCGGGCATCACAATAGCCTTTGCAGTGATCCTGCCCAACGCCCGATCGAAATCTCCCTTATAAAGGGAATTCGCGGAAATATCGCCGTACTGCCAGCTCCACATCATCGACAAGATATTGTTCGCATCCTTCTTCAAGAAATCGCCCTCCCAGAACTGGGTAATAAAGTCCTCGAGAGAACCATATCCCATCGATTCCATGTCGAGCCGTTGACGCAGAAACGCCTGCGAAAATCCCCACCCGGCAAACACACGCGCAGCAGCGCGCATTCCACGCGTCGGCGGTGCATCGTAGAAACCGTCTTTGAACCCTGGGTCCAACAGCAATGGCGCCTTAAGCCCTTCGATAAACACAAAGTTGTGCCGCGAGCATCGCGCCGCCCCGCAAAACGGCAAAATGCGCTCGACCATATCCGGATACATCGCGGCCCAATGGAACGCCTGCATCGCGCCCATCGACCAGCCGGTGACGAGCCTGAGCGACTCGATGCCAAATTTTTCGGTTACGAGGCGATATTGCATCGCGACATTGTCGTAGAGCGTCACATGCGGAAAGCGGCCACGATCATAAGGCGGCGGATTGTTGCTCGGCGAACTCGATACGCCGTTGCCAAACATATTCGGCACAATGATGAAGTACTCCCGCGGATCAAGCCCCATGTGCTCGCCAATCAGCCACTCATTGTCGACATGGCTGCCGCTATAAAACGTCGGATAGACAATCGCGTTGTCGCGCGCTGCATTCAGCCGGCCATACGTCTTGTAGCTGAGCAGCATGTCAGGCAGCGTCGCGCCGGACTGCAGCACGACGCGGCCAAGATTGAAAGTTTCGAAGTCCGTCATTTGAGCCTCATATTTAACTGGCGACGACGTTAAGGAATTTTCGGGTGCGCTCGTGTGTCGGGTTGTCGATGACCTGCTGCGGCGTCCCCAGCTCGATCACTTCGCCACCATCCATGAAGACGACGCGGTCGGCGACCTCGCGGGCAAAGCGGATTTCGTGCGTGACCACGACCATCGTCATGCCGGCATCGGCTAGCCCGCGCATCACGCCAAGCACTTCGCCGACGAGTTCTGGATCGAGCGCCGAAGTCGGTTCGTCGAAGAGCATCAACTTGGGCTTGATCGCGAGCGCACGCGCAATCGCCACCCGCTGCTGCTGCCCGCCCGATAACCGATGCGGCAGAAAATCCTCATGCGCGGCCAGGCCCACACTCTTCAACAGCTCGCGCCCGAGCGCTTCCGCTTCTGCGCGCGGCACGTCATAGACCTGCCGCTGTGCTTCAACGATATTGTCCAGCGCACTCAAATGACTGAAGAGATTGAAATGCTGGAACACCATGCCCACGCGCGCTTCGGCGCGTGCACGTGCGAGGTTGTGCAGGGGCCGCACCGTGCCGCCGCCACCCGGTACTTCGCGATAACCCACATACTGCGAATCGACCTTGATCGTTCCCCAGTCAAGTGGTTCGAGATGGTTGATTAGCTTGAGCAGCGTGCTTTTACCGGAACCGCTCGGGCCGAGAATGACGACCACCTCCCCATGCGCGATCGACAGGTTGACGCCGCGCAAAATCTCGCGCTTGCCATACGATTTCCAGACGTTCCTGCACGCGACAAACGGTTCATTGCGATGCCGCGGCGTACGACTTTCGGCAGGCAGCAGCGTACCGATCCATGCGTGATCGTTCGCGTCTGGCTCGTTGACGGTGACAGGTAGAACAACCGGCGTGCCCACCGGTTTGACATCACTCGTCGATGCGCGCAGTCCGAACCAAGAGAACGTGATCTTCCGGTCACGCTCGTGATCGAAGAAGCGCTCGAGCCTCACCTGAATCAGCGAGATCCCGCTCGTCAGGAACAGATAAATCACCGCCGCCGCACCGAACACGGTAAAGAACTTAAAGTTCTGCCCAACGACCTGTTGCGAGCGAAACGTCAGCTCGTTGACGAAGATCACCGACGCGATCGACGTGAGCTTCAACATGCCGATGGTGTCGTTGGCGAGACCCGGGATCACCGCGCGCATCGATTGCGGCAGGATAATGCGGCGTAACGTCAGCAACGGTCCCATGCCGAGTGCGGCGGCCGCGGTCGATTGCGAGCGGTTTACCGACAAGATCCCAGCACGAAACAGTTCAGCGCTGAACGCCGCCTCGTTTAATGCAAAGCCGATAACCGCAGTCGTGATTTCATCAAAACGCAAACCGATCAGCGGTAACGCGTCGAAGATGAACACGAGTTGCAGCAGTTGCGGTGTGCCGCGCACGAACCAGATATAACCCCACGCCGCTGAGTTCAAGGCCTTGAACCGCGACAGCCGCATTAACGCCAGACCGAGCCCGAGCACCAGCCCGATTGACATCGCTATCAGCGTGATCTTCACCGCGATCCACGCGCCGCCGAGCAGGAAAGGCGAGCCGACATAACCGACCAGCTCCTTGAAACCATCGAGCACCTGAACGCCATCGAGACCGGCGGCCATCGCCGGGTGCAAGGCGAGCATGGCAAGCATGCCGAGCACGCCGACAATTCTGTGTTTGATACGCAATGCATTCATTTCCGAACCTGATCGATGACGCTACCGGCACACCACAGGGTGTGCCGCGCAGGCAGCCATTATTGAGTAAGCAGTGTGGTCGGCGTTTCCAGCGACGGATCGACGTTGTACTGCAGGAAAGTCTTCTTCTGCGTCTGATTGGCCTGCATGATCTTGAGTCCATCGGATACGGCGGCGATCACATCGGTGTTGCCTTTTTTTACGCCCACGCCGATGCTATTGCCGCTCTTCACCATGAAGCCGCGCATGTAGAGCTGTGGCCCCTGTTTCGCGAGACCATCGACGAGCGCCAGGTCGGTCATAAACACATCGGCGCGATGACTTGCGACGAGGCGCGCGCCTGACGCCATATCGGCGGACGGCATGATGGTTACATCAGGCTTCTTCTCTGCTTTGCATTTGGCGGCCTGCGTTTGTTCCATCGTCAGTTCGACAGTGCCGACGCCTGCCGTGACCGTGAGGCCGCAGAGCTTGGAGATGTCATCGATCTTTTTGGGGTTGCCGGCTGCAACCAGACCGCCCGTGCCGGCCTGCATATAGGTGACGAAGCTCGTCTCCTTCGCGCGTTCCGGCGTGTAGTACAGCAAGTCCCACATCACATCGATCTGTCCGGCGCGCAGTGCGGGCAGCAAGCCCGACCAGCCGGCGGGGAAGAATTCCGTCTTCACGCCCGCGCAGGCGAACACGGCGCGGGCCATGTCGGCATCGGCGCCGATGATCTTGTTGAAATCCTTGCTGTCACGAAACGCATACGGCGGCGACTCCGGGTCCACGCCGATCTTGATGGTCTTGCCCGCAAGCGATGGATATTTCTGGGCCACCTTGGACGGTTCGCACGATTGCGCTGACGCGCCTTGTGCGAGGAGGAGGCCGGTGACTGCGCATAACAGCAGCTTGATTGCCTTTGACATGAACATGGCGAATCCTATTGAGGTTGAACGAAATAGAAGCGGAAGAGGCGTTACGGCGAAGTGAGAATGAAGTGATCTAACGGCCGAGGAAGTCCATGTGGCTTGCAATCGAACCCGGCGTAGTGATGCAGATCCGGCCTTCGTCGCGCGCGCGGGCAATATGCTCGAGCGCCCGCCGCAAGTGACACAAACGATGCGGCTGTCCCATCAGGTACGCATGCAATGCAATGCCCATCACCAGCGGCTCTCGCGCGGACTGCCGCAGCATTTCCTCGAAGTGATCAATCACCAGATCGGCGAACGACTTCGCGTCCATTTGGCGCGCAAGGATCATCGGGATATCGTTGACTTCTTCCGGATACGGAATCGCCCACAGCGGCTGACCGTTTCGCGTAAGCAGGCGCGTGGGCTGATCGTCGTGACACCAGTTGAGCGTGTACTGGTAACCCGCTTCGACCACCAGATCGCTGGTGACATGACTCTCCGAGAGCCAAGGCGATAACCAGCCCGCTGGCTGCTGCGCGCTCTCCGCCGCGATCCGCTCGCGACATGCCACGATCAGCGCGCGTTCGTCGTCTTCAGTCAGCGTTCCTTGTCGTTCCGAATTCGTATGGCCGTGCGCGACGAGCTCATCGCCACGCTGAGCGAACGCGGCGACCAATTCAGGGCAGTGATCGTAGAGCGCCGTGTTGATGATGGCCGCGGCCGGCAGCGCGAGTTCATCGAAGAGACCGAGACAGCGCCATGCGCCCACGCGCAATGCGTACTCACGCCACGCGTGATTTAGCACATCGGGTTCGGGCATCACCGGACCGATAGTCGGCCCAAGTCCTTCGCCGAACGCAAAGTGCTCGATGTTGAAGCCGATATAGACCGCTAGCCGGGAACCGTCAGGCCAGCGATAAACAGGGCGGCCGTTGATCGGCGAATATTGAAAGCGCCCGTGGCCGGGCAGCACGCGATGTGCGGGAGAATCCATGGTCCAGTGAGTCCTGTCGAACGGCGCGTACGCCTGTGTTCACGTCAGAACTCATGGTAGGGAAGCCAAAATAGCCGCATCGAGCTTGCTGCGAACAAACTCTTGTACGCATGCGCATTGAAGGTCACCACTCGCTACTTCACGCGGTGAAGAGCGACTTCCGGATGATCGCGTGCACCCCCCAGTTGCCGTCTACTACCTGCGTCACGCCGAAGTCGACTGCGACCGAGATCAGCGAGATTGCCTCATCTTCGGAAAGGCCCTTGGTCGTCATCAGGAAGCGCCGTGTTTTGATGAACGCGTCGCGCATCGCGAGATCGAGGGTCGATTTTTCATACACGGCGCTTTGCGCGCTTGTGCCGAACTCGGCCAGATAGTTCGGATAGCTGAAGCCGTGAAGTACCCATTCGTCGGCGGTTTCGACTAGTGGATAGGTGAGGTCCGCAAACGCCTGGCCGCCAAGCGTCTCTTTCTTGTGAACCACAAGCTGAAAGTCGCCGGTGAGCGAACACTCGATCGCGGTGCCGCACAGTTCTGAGTCTCCTTGCGATGCATGCGGGTCGCCAATGGAGAGCAGAGCGCCGGGCACCCCGACTGGCAAGAACACGCTCGTTCCGCGCGTTACGCGCCAGTTGTCGAGATTTCCGCCGAAGGTCGACGGCGGAATCGAATCGATCAGACCATCCTGCTGCGGCGCGACGGTGACCACGCCGAAGTGCGGACGCACCGGGATTTTTACGTTCTTCAGGATGTCGTGATTCTCGACGACCGTTGAATGATCGACTGGCACGCCGGGATAATCGATCGTCGGATGCACCACGCCAAAGGGATCGCGCTGAGGTGTCCAGCGGAAGTTATAGACGGCGCGCGCGCAGGCGGTTTCGCCAGCGGTGGCGTCGGCATCAAGTTCATAGATGGTGACGACCTCGCGCGGTTTCGGCTCGGTCAATAACTCGCGATAGTGGAAGCCCCACCACGCAGCGGCATTGCTGCCGAACGCGCGGCCGGCGAATTTCGGATTGGCGCAACGGCGCGGGTGAATGTCGAGGATGCGCACTTCCAGCACGTCGCCGCGTTCCGCGCCGCGCACGGCAATCGGCCCAGTGCAGATATGCACGCCGAATCCCTCTCCTGCGCCACGTCCATAGATGGACGCGTCCATGGGGCCCGCGCCGCGGCGGTTGACATTCTTGCGGTTGGCGGTCCAGTGGAACACGCTTTCGGCGCCAGGATCGCCCTGCACCATGCGCTCCCAGTCATCCGCCGCGTGTTGCGTGAGTGTTTCGATAGTCACCGTGTCGCCGGTGTTCACTTCGAGCACGGGCTTGAGATCGTGGCTGAAGTAGCCCCAGTGAATCGTGTTGGCCGTCGCGCGCAACAGATGATGACGCGGCTTGCCGGACTCGCGCGGCGGTGGTGCCGAAGGCGCTTCAGGCTGCTCTGCATAGCCGGTCTCGTCAGCAACTTCATGAACCGCGTCCTGCTCGGCGAGCTGTGCATGCACGAGCAAACTCCCGGCATTGAGAGGCAAGCCGCGCGAGATTCGCCGCACGAGATGGCGGGCTAATTCAAGACCCGCTTCATGCCGGAAAGTGCGCGGCGACGCGCCATATTGCTCGCGAAACGCGCGGCTGAAATACGCGGGATCGTTGAAACCCCAGCGGAAGCAGACATCGGCAATCGAAACCTTTTCATACAGCGGATTGACCAGATCCGCGCGGCAGCGCTCCAGCCTGCGTGAGCGCAAGTACGTCGAGAAATTCTGTCCAACCGCTTCAAACAGCTTCTGCAGATAACGCGGCGAGACGCGTTCTTCTTCCGCTATCGATGTCAGCCCGAGATCGGGGTCGGCGAGATTGCCTTCGATGGTTCGACATACGCGCGAAAAGAGCGCGGCCTGAGATGGCGTGAGGCCGCTGAAGCTGCCTTCCTTGTCGTGACCGGCGAGACTCGCGACCAGGAACTCCGCGAGCGCGAGTTCGAGGGGACGCAGCTCATCGAGTGACAACGTCTCCACGCTTTCAGCAATCGAGCGCAGAAAGCCGGAGAACACGTGACCGATACCGGCTTCGCCCGGCAAACGCCCGGCACGCAACGAGAACGGCGTAAGAAGGCGTGCGTTGATGGCAGAGCGGGGCACGCGGATCACGAATGCGCGGAAGTCGGACGTGAACGACAGGCGCGCTTCCTCGCGCGACGAAGCATAAACAATATCGCCGGTAGCAACCCGCGCGCGCACGCCGTCGGCGACGAGCGTCACGCCGCCGTCGAGATGCAGCATGATCACGAGACTGTCGGCGCCGTCGACCTTGAGCTCGATGGTTTGCGCGAACGCGGCCAGCGCGATCAGCTCAAAACCGTTGCTCGACTTGCGCGACTTGATGGTTCCATGCAAGTGGCGTGCGGCTGCCTGAGGCGCGCCGCAGCGCAGGCCAAGCCGTTCGAGCGCCTCATTCCACGCTCGCAGGCGATCTACTTCGGCGTACGACTCGGTGGTGAAATGCATTAAGTCCAACCCAGGCTCCCGGACCCTGACGAACGTCAGTCGAGTGAGTCAAACGCAATGTCCGTGCCATCGATAACAACGCCGTTAGCGCTGCTGCGCTGCGCTACGACGGTGCGTGGACGCACCGCTACCGCGCTGCACTACAACTGTGCGTAGACGTGCCGTTGTAGTGCGCGCGCACAACTCACGCGCGAGGCTTTTTCTTCGGAGGAAAAATACTGCGGGGGATCTTGCAGTGAATGCCCTGACGGCCATCAACGACTTGGGTCACGGAGAAATCCGCGGCGACGCTCATTAGCGAATACGCGTCGTCGCGCGACAGGCCTTGCTGCTCAGTGAGCAGCAACAACATATCGCGTGAAGCGTTCTTCGTCGCGATGTCGAGGTCTTCATCGAAGCCATGGACGATCCAGTAGTCCGGCGTTTCCAGCAGCGGCGAGGGAAATGTGAAGTCGCGCCGCAGCACGATCTGGAACATCACATTGAGCGACGCCTCGATCGCGGTGCCGCTGATCTCGCCATCGCCTTGCGATACATGCGGGTCGCCGATCGAGAACAACCCGCCGTCCACGGCGACCGGGTAATACATGGTGGAGCCAGCGCCGATGCGCCAGTTATCGATATTGCCGCCATGCGCGCCCGGCGGCACGGTACTCACGCGGCCCGCCACATCAGGCGCGACGCCTGCTGTGCCCAGGTGAGGGCGCACCGGCACGCGAATGCCTTCGAGCGCGAGTTCGCGGCAGCAGTCGCGAATCTCCGAGCGCTTGCCCGGCACGAGATATTTGCCGGGATAGTCATACGCATACAGCGCGTGAGCCGTGTTCGATGCCTGATCGAGTTCGTAGATAGTGACGCGTTCCTTCTCGAAGTCGGTGAACAGATGACCCCAGTGCGCCGCGAGATTCGAGCCATAGTTGAAGCGCGGAATCATTTGCAGATAACGCACCTCAAGCAGGTCGCCGGGCTTCGCGTCCTTCACGAAGATCGGTCCCGTCATCAGATGCACGCCGGGTTGGCGATCGGATTCGGGAATCGTGTCATAGAGCGCGCGCACCTTGTCATCCATCATGAGCTCGGGGGCGTCGCCTGCATGATGTGTGATCGCTTCGGCGCGAACGAAGTCGCCGCTCTCGACGATCAGTGCGGGCGCTAGCGCCGCGTCAAAATATCCCCAGTGAACATTTTTCTGGATGGCAGGCAGGTCGTGCAGCATGCTTTCTAAAGCTCCGTAAGAGTGTGCGATCGGTGCAACGCGACCGATGACAGATCGTACGAGCGACAGAATAGATACACTTGGGTGACTGCGTACAAAAGCTTGTGCGTGGGCGAATCTCAGTGCAGCGTCACTCAGCTTATGTACCGACTCGGATTGTCTGGACGGTGCGGTCAACGTGCTGGTCGAAATGTGGCCGAACGCGTAATACTTACGGATAGAAAACTTAAGCGGCAAGTCGCTCCAGCATCGGAACGCACGTCACGCTTTCCCACGTGCCGAAGGCTTGGGCGCGTGATGCCAGACTGCCAACAAGTTGAGAACACCGTTCGAACAAGAGTTTGTTCGTCTCAATACAACTGCCTTTATTTTTGGGTTCGTACATTGGTGTCGGCCTACATCAATCATCTAGCCTCCTTCGGCCCCCTCACTCGCCCGGGAAACCTTGGCCTTCGGCTAACCATTCCTTCCCCTTGCCGGGCGGGTAGTAACAACGCAACTAGGCAGCAACGGAAAATTTACGATGGGTCATCATTGCACGACGGGTTGCAGCCACCATTCACACAATGCAAATCCGGAAATGAAAGAGGAGTTCGAGGAGGCGCGGCGCGGCGTCATGACGGATTTCGCGGTTGGCGATGCTGACGTATCGGCCGGATCGCTCGGCATCACGTCGAACGCGTCGGCTCAGAGTGTTAACGCCATCCCGGGTACGGACCGAGGCTCCAGTAAGACTAGCCATTACTACGTCACGGCGAGCGACAAGACAGTGCATTGGGGATTTTTCAGCCGTTCATTAGCTGCCCTGATCGAAGTGGAATCAGGTGACATTGTCACCATCGAGACGCTGACCCACCAGGCAAATGACGATGCCGAACGCATGGTTCGCGGAGATCCCGGCGCCGAAAGTGTATTTTACTGGGATGCGAAGAAGAAGAACGTGGATCGTCGCGGTATCGGTCCGATGGACAGTAAGGTAGGCGCCGGCGGCGGTCTCGGCGCTCATATCTGCACGGGGCCGGTGGCGATCAAGGGCGCCGAGCCAGGCGATATACTCGAAGTGCGTATTCTGGACGTCATGCCGCGCCCGAGTGGCAATCCGCAATATAAGGGGAAAACCTTCGGCAGCAATGCAGCGGGGTGGTGGGGGTTTCACTATGGTGACACGTTGGAAGAACCGAAAAAGCGGGAGGTGGTCACCATCTTCGAGTTGGACGCAACCGGCGAACGCAACTGGGCGCGGGCTCTCTATAACTTTCGCTGGACGCCGCAGACGGACCCGTTCGGCGTGAAGCATTCGATTATGGACTATCCCGGGGTCCCGGTCGATCATGCGACGATCAAGAAAAACCACCATGTACTAAAAGACATCCGGGTGCCGATCCGTCCACACTTCGGCGTCATGGGTGTCGCGCCGGCGGAAGCGGATCTCGTCAACTCTGTTCCACCGAGTTATACCGGCGGCAACATCGACAATTGGCGTATCGGTAAGGGCGCCTCAATCTTCTATCCGGTAGCGGTGCCGGGTGCGTTGTTTTCAGTCGGCGATCCGCATGCTTCGCAAGGCGATGCCGAACTTTGCGGCACGGCGATCGAATGTTCACTCACGGGCATTTTCCAGCTTATTTTGCACAAGAAGGCCTCGTTGCCCGGAACCCCTCTCGCCGATCTCCATTATCCGCTTCTTGAGACGCAGGATGAGTGGCTGGTACATGGCTTCAGCTATGCCAATTACCTGGGAGAACTGGGCCCAGATGCGCAGAGTGCAATCTTTGAGAAGTCTTCGGTCGACCTTGCGATGCGTGACGCCTATCACAAGATGCGGCACTTCCTGATGACGACCCAGAACTTAAGCGAAGACGAAGCGATCGCGCTCATGTCGGTGGCGGCGGATTTCGGCATAACGCAAGTCGTAAACGGAAATTGGGGCGTGCACGCCATTATCAGGAAGAGCATTTTCCCCGGCCGAGGGGGCTGAAGCGCTGGAGAATGGAGGAGACCTACATCCGGGTCAATGGTGAACGAAGGTATCTCTCTCGGCCAGTCGACGAGGACGGCGACACCATGGATTCTGTTGCGTGCGCATCGGGACAAGGTTGCAAAGAGCGCTGTTATTCCACAAAGCGAGTGAATGGAGAGTCATATGTCTAATCGACTTCAGGGAAAGCGAATCATCATCACTGGGGCTGTAAGTAACATCGGCAAGGAAGCGGCGAAGAGCTTCGTCGATGAAGGGGCGAAAGTCGTCATTGGGGACATTAACGAAGAAGCTGGCCAGCAGACGGCTAGGGAAATCGGGGCCCATTTCATTAAAGTCGACGTGACGCAGGAAGAAAGCGTCAGTGACTTCGTTGACAGCGCCGTAGAGGAGCTGGGCGGACTCGACGTACTCGTACAGAACGCCGGACTTCAACGCCTCGGTAAGGTGACGGATTTTGCTGCATCGGATTGGGATGCCATCTTCGCCGTAAACTCGCGGGCGCACTTCTTCGGCGCAAAGTACGCGGTTCCTCATCTGCGTAAATCGGGGCGGGGCTCAATCATTAACACCTCGTCGCTCGCAGGCAAGCGTGGAGGCCCCGGTACGACAGCTTATTCCTCATCGAAAGGCGCAGTCATCGCTTTCAGCACTGCCCTCGCGCTTGAGTTGGCTCTCGATAACATCCGTGTAAACGCGGTCTGTCCGGGTTGGGTCGATACTGCGTTTAACGAGCCAGCCATTAGTTTTATGGGCGGTCGGGCGTCGCAAGAGGAGTTCGTCAAGCGAGTCGTCCCACTGCAACGACAAGGTCAATCTTCCGAAATCGCACCTCTTTTCGTCTACCTGGCCTCGGATGAGTCGTCGTATCTCACTGCCCAGGCGATTACCATCGACGGCGGCATTTATAACTGATGCATGGCGTAATGACTGTCACAGCTGCGATGGAGCATCTAGGCTAGAAACAATAATTCGGAGCATCTTGCAAGCCGACCGGCTTCTGCATGAGTAGTGGATGCTGATCCGCGTTTGGAACGACTTTGTCAAACGATCGTGTCCTTGATCGACGTCGAGTTAGGAAACGCTAAGTGCTCGCCCACTGCAGAAGCAAGGACGAGCATTCGCCGAACAACTGCAGCTACCTCTTACTGATCGAAAATGCGTATCCGCTGAATGCGGTACCGTACGTTCGAGGTAACTGAGTGGTGAATGGCTCTTCAGCAGTCTATAGCGGCCGTCCCAGCGCCGATCAGCGAATGGCAGCTTAGGCCGAACTCCCATCTGCCGATGCGATTCGACGAACGGCCGTTGTACTTTGAAAGCCGACGTAGATGTCGCGCTGCGTCGACGGGCCGCAACGGGACCCACAAACGACATTCAATCCGCGGCATCTCTCCGTCTGCTTCCGAGGTACGGCGGTCGTTCAGCCTTTCATCTGAGTCACCCGAGCACCGGTGGTCCTGCCCGCGCGGCGCTCGACCCTCACTTGCTTAGATCGGCGCCGTCGTCCACGGTCTGGCCGGCTTGAGATTTCAGCGGGTCGACAGATTGTCGCCCCCCCATCAAGGGGGGGCGGAAACTACCCAAAGTTGCCGATAGACCCACTTAATACAAGTTGTCCGATTCTCAATAAATCAAATACCGAGGGACTTGACTGTGCCATCTCTGAAAAATCTTAGGGTCTTGACCCAGCTGATGCTGGGCTTTTCTACTGTGATCGCTCTGCTGATCGGCCTGGGTGCATTCAGCCTGTTCGAGGTGAGCGCTGAAAACAATCACGTTTCGCAGTTGCGCGACAACTGGTTACCTTCCGTACGCAGCAGCCTGCAGATGCAGTCCGGCCTCCGCGCGATTCGCCTCGCCGAATACCGGGCCGCCTCGTCCCTGACGCCAGCCCAAGCCCAAGAAGCGGAAACCCGGATCGAGGCGGGACTTGCGAACTACCGGCACGCAGATGCCGAATACCAGAAGCTGATCACTGAGCCAGAGGAGAAAACCGCCTACGCAGACATTCAGAGGCTCAAGCCGCAGTACCTGGACCTCGATCAGCAGGTCCGGGCGCTGGCGAAAGCTAGCAAACAGGTGGACGCGATGGTGCTCATGACAGGTCAGTCGGCCACGATTAGTGACGCCATCGAAAACGACATCAAGACGATCGTCGACGTCAACGTCGCGGGCGCGGCCCGGGAAGGCGAGGCGGCAGACCAGGCGTATTCGCATGCTGTTGCCCTGGTGGTCGGACTGATCGTCATCGCAACGGCAATTGCACTGGCGTTGGCGCTGGTCATTGCACGCGGCCTGGCACAGCAGCTTGGGGGGGAGCCACGCGACGCGGCGGCGCTCGCCAGCAGCATCGCGGACGGCAACCTGCGCACAGTGGTCCGGCTGACGGCCGGCGATCGCAGCAGCCTGATGTTCTCGCTGGGTGTCATGAGGGATCAGCTGACGACGATCGTGCGGGGCATCCAGGCTTCCAGTGAATCAATCTCGGTCGCGGCTGGCCAGATTGCGCAAGGCAACACCGATCTGTCCCAGCGCACCGAGGAGCAGGCAGCGTCATTGGAGGAAACCGCCTCGAGCATGGAAGAGCTGACCAGCACGGTCCGTCATAACGCGGATAACGCAAGGCAGGCGACCACGCTGGCCAGCAACGCGTCGGCAACTGCACGGCGTGGCGGCGAAGTGGTCGGACGTGTCGTTGACACGATGCAAGAGATCTCTGGCAGCTCGGCGAAAATGTCCGAGATCATCAGCGTGATCGAGGGTATCGCGTTCCAGACCAACATCCTCGCGCTCAACGCCGCGGTCGAGGCGGCCCGCGCCGGCGAACAGGGTCGCGGCTTTGCCGTCGTGGCCGGCGAGGTCCGCACGCTCGCCCAACGCAGCGCCACCGCGGCCAAGGAAATCAAGGATCTGATCAGCGAGTCGGTGAATCGGGTGGACGCCGGCTCGAAGCTCGTCGAGGAAGCGGGCAGCACGATCAACGAAATCGTCAAGTCAGTGAAGCGCGTGACCGATATCGTGGGCGAAATCTCGTCGGCGTCGGAAGAACAGAGCACTGGCATCGAGCAGGTCAACACGGCCGTCAGCCAGATGGATCAGGTGACCCAGCAGAACGCCGCGCTGGTCGAAGAAGCCGCAGCTGCTACGCAGTCGATGGCCCAGCAGGCCCAGGAGCTGCGTGAGGCCGTGGCTGTGTTCAGGATTGAAGATGCGGGGCCATCCGCGTCACGGGTGGTCGCCCCGCGGAGCGAACCGCGTCGGCCGGCACCGACAGGTCGCACGCCCCCTCCTGCAACGTCGACAAAGACAAAGACGACGCCAACCATGACCGCAGACAGGGATGCCGCAGTTACGACAGATACCGGTGCTGAGCACTGGCAGACATTCTGAGCGAGTCTGAAAAATGGACAATGCTAGCGAGGCGCTGGGCAAGATGGCCGGGCTTGTGACCACCAACACGAAGGCCATGAGCATGCTTGGCGGGCGGGCCATGGTGCTGGGTGCTTTTTTTGACGCGGCCCTGCCGCACCTCTCGACGTCGCAGTGCGCCGAGGTCGCCCGGTCATTTCGCCAGGGCATTGAAGACGCCATGGCGCGGATGGACGACGTAGCGTTGCCCGGCGAATATCACTCGGCGTTGCTTGGGCTCACCAATACCATCCTCGCCGCACTGAGTCGGGAATCTGCCACGCGCCAATAGCCTGAACCCTCGGCACCGCGCGACGCGAGTCAGGGCGCTCGCCAGTCAAAGCTGGCGTTTGCATAAGCCATGATGTGCCAGATACCTCAACCGGCCGGCGGGGATCCTGAGCTTAACCCTCTCTCAGGTGCTGGCCCGGCCCTCGGAATAGCCAGAATCTTTAGCCGACCTTAACCGGTCGGCTTTTTTGGGTCGGATCATACGGGATCAGCACCGGAGAATCTTTCCAGCCAGGATGATGCCCTTCATTACAAATAGATTGGCCGAAAAAACGACTGTCCAAAGTACTGAGATCTCAGCTACCGCGTACTGCGCTTCGAAATCAAGCTTTCTCACCGGACGAATCGAGAGTCGCCGTCGCTTCGCCAAATGGCCGTTTGTCGCGCATCAGCAGCCTTTCGCCAAAGGCACCGTGAAGGACCGCACCTGGCCGATTGGCGCCGGTCGAGCCCTGCGCCTTCGATCCGCCAGGGCCACCGAACCTGTGTCGAACTCTGTTGTCGATTCACTCCAGCGAAGCAACGTCATCTGCGACGTTGCCCTCGATGCAATCTCGTCGACTGCCTGAGGCTCGCCGCTCATCGCTTCGTGCTCAACTCCGGGCGGCCATCGTGCGGTTTCTGCCCAGCAGCCAGACGCCCGCTGCCACCAACCCGGCGAAAACGCCGGCCACGCACACGGCGGATGCAAAGCCGCTCGCGAAACTCGCGCGCGCCGCGGCGGCGAGCTGCGCGGCCGTGTCGAAAGGCAGGTGGGCTGTCGCATGCGCGACGTCGCCGGCCAGCACCCGCGACATGAAGCTGGAATCGAGCTGGCCGCGTATCGCGGGAGCAAGCGTCGTATCCGACTGAAGCGCAGTGCGCGTGCTCGCCGCCAGCACGGCGCCGAGTACGCCTACCGACGTAACGATGGCCGTGAAGCGCGTTGTCGTGCTGATCCCGGAGGCCATTCCCGTCCTGTTGACGGGCACGCACGCCATGATCGCCTTCTGCGTATCGCCGTTGAGGACACCCGCCCCGCAGCCCGTGACGATCATGGCAAGCGCGACAAGCCCATAATGCGCGTCGCGCGCGACGAATGCGGTGAGCAGGTTGCCCGCCGCGATCAGCAACAGCCCCACGCTCAGCAATGCGGTGCCCGATATGCGTGCGGACAGCGCCGCGCCGATATAGGGCCCCACGATCATCGCCATCGCAAATGGCAGCATGCCAAGGCCGGCCACCACTGCAGAAAGCCCGAACGCGTTCTGCAGATAGAGCGGCAGGAACGTCATCATGACCTGCGCGCACGCGGCATAGCCAAACATCGCCAGCACCGCCGCCACGAACTTCGGCTGCCTGAACAATGCAAGGTCGATCATTGCGTGACGGCGGGTCCGCTCCACCAGCACGAAGGCGATCAGCAACGCCGCGCAACCGGCCAATCTCGCGGCGGTAAGCGCGCTTGCCCAGCCCGCCGACTGGGCTCCGATCAGCGCCCAGACACCGAGCGCCAGCGCGCTCCCGAAGAGCGCACTGCCCGCGATATCGACGGGACCGGCGAGAGGATTGCGCGACTCGCGAATCGAACGCCTCACGCACCATGCGAGCACGGCGCACACAGGCAGATTGAGCAGAAAGATCCAGCGCCAGCCGAGCCATTGCGTAATGACGCCGCCGATCAAAGGCGCAATTGTCGTCGCGACGCCCATGCAGGTGCCCCACACCGCCCACGCGCGGGTTCGCGCCGGCCCCTCGTGGAACGTATTGGCGATCACTGCAAGCGCGGACGTGAGCAGCATCGACGCCCCCACGCCCTTGATGGCGCGCGCAACGTTCAGCAGTGTGGCCGACGGGGCCAGCCCGCAACCGAGCGATGCCAGCATGAACACGCCAAGGCCCGCCAGCAGCATCGTCCTGCGTCCCAGCCGGTCGGCGAGCGCACCGGCGGGAAGCAGGCACGCGGCAAACGCCACCATGTAGGCGCTCACCACCCATTCGACGTCCGCGAAACTCGCGTGAAACGATCGCGCGATGGACGGCAATGAAACCGCGACCACGTTCGTATCGAGCACGATCAGCGCGCAGGTGGCCGAAGCGGTACCCAGCACAAAACGCGCTGCACCGGACATCGGCAGGGTGCGCTCATGGGCTGTGCGGTCTACGCCAGCCGGATTGTCTGCAACCGCAGACGCTGGCCCGCCAGCCGGCACGATCGTTGGCTGAACGGGCTCAACGGATGGCGGATCAAGAACGTCTTCACCGGATTTCTGGGACATGCGGCTAACCACTCAGGCAAATCAGACCCGTCGATACTAGCTGCGCCCCTCTTGCCCGTCATTAACATAGAATCGCAGAATAATTGACGAATTCCTCAATACGATGCCACAGGTCGAAATTCGACATATACGCTGCTTTGTCTGCGTCGCGAAGCATCTCCACTTTTCCAGGGCAGCGGAAGAACTGGGGATTGCCGCCCCGTCGCTCACGAGGCAGATCCAGGAAGCCGAGCGCCTGCTCGGTGTACGCCTCTTTCTGCGGACCAAACGGTCGGTCGCGCTGACGGCTGCAGGCGAGGCGTATCTCGCCGAAGCGCTGGCGGCGCTCGAACATCTGGCGCGCGGCGAGGAGCGCGCGGAGCGTGCCGAGCGCGGCGAACTCGGCCGCGTCGAAATCGGCTACGTGGCATCGGCCGCTTACGCCGGCGTGCTGCAGAACACCGTGCGGGGTTTTCGTCGGGAACAGGCCGGCGTCAATGTGGCGATCCGCGAAGTGGCGATGGATCGCATCACGGCGATGCTCTGCGATGGCGCGATCGATATCGCGTACGTGCGTCCCCCCATGGACTATCCGGAAGGCATTCAGGCGACCACGGTCTATCGCGACACATTCGTTCTCGCATTGCCGGCCGACTGTGCGCTCGCGGCACTGGACACCGTCACGCCCGCGCAGTTGCGCGACCGGCGTTTCGCGTTGCCGGAACAGGACTACGGCACCTTCGAAGTCGCACGCCGCGGCCGCTTTGCGCCGAACCCCGGTCCGCGCCCGGGAACGCTCGCGGCCGTGCTGGCGTGCGTGTCGCTCGGCGGCGACGTCGCCGTCGTGCCCAACACGCTCGCCCAATGCATCACGTTGCCCAACGTCGTGTACCGTGCCATCGCCGGCAAGCCCATTCCTTCCGAAGTGGCGATCGCGTGGCGCAGGCACGAGCGCGCGCCGGCAGTCCGTGCTTTCCTGCGCTATGCGAGAAAATGCGCAGCGTCGGAGGACGATCGATGAAACGCTATGAAACCCTCGCCAGCACGATGGCGGACGAGATCCGCTCCGGCCACGTGCCCGTTGGTTCGCGCCTGCCTTCGTTACGCCAGATCATGGCCCAGCACGGCGTAAGCCAGTCGACCGTGTTTCGCGCCTATTACCTGCTGGAGGAATGGGGTTTGATTCGCGCCCGCGAGCGCTCCGGCTACTACGTGGCGCCCGGCGCAAGCGTGCCCGTGCCGCTTTCCGCGCGGCCAGCGAGCGTCGCAGAGTCCGCGAAGGTCGATATCAGCGAACTGGTCTTTTCCGTGCTCGAAGCGGCCAAGCAGCCAGGCATCGTGCCGCTCGGTTCCGCATTTCCCGCGCCCCAGCTGTTTCCGCTGCCGCGTCTGGCGAAATCGCTCGCGCACGCCACGCGTCTCATCAATCCGTGGAACACCGTCGTCGACCTGCCGCCTGGCAATGAGCAGTTGCGCCGGCAGATTTCGTTGCGCTACATGGCGATGGGCATTCCGCAACCCATCGAAGGCATCGTCATCACGAGCGGAGCGCTCGAGGCGTTGAACCTGTGCCTGATGGCGGTGACCCGTCCGGGTGATGTCGTTGCGGTGGAGTCGCCCGGCTTCTACGCAGCGCTGCAGGCCATTGAGCGTCTCGATCTGCGCGCAGTGGAAATACCGGTCGATCCAGCATCCGGCCTGGACCTCGCCGCACTCGAAGAAGCACTGAAGACGCATCCGGTGCGCGCGTGCTGGTTCATGACGAACTTTCAGAATCCGACTGGTGCGACGCTATCGCCTGCAAAAAAGCAGGCGCTTGTCGAATTGCTCGGACAGCACGACGTCCCGCTGATCGAAGACGACGTGTATGGCGAACTGCATTTCCAGCCCGACTATCCGTTGCCGGCGCTGGCCTTCGACACACGCGGGCTCGTGATGCATTGCAGTTCGTTTTCGAAGACACTTGCACCGGGCTACCGGATCGGTTGGGTGTCGGCGGGACGCTTTACCGACAGGATCCAGCGCCTCAAGCTGATGACGACACTGTCGGCCAGCATTCCGGCGCAGGCCGGTATCGCCGACTATCTTCAGCACGGTGGATACGACAAACATCTGCGCAAGGTGCGCAGCGCGTTGCGCGCGCAGTTGCATGCAATGGACGCCGCCCTTGCGCGCTGGCTACCGCCAGATGTCCGCTGGTCGCGGCCTGAGGGTGGCTATTTCGTGTGGCTCGAATTGCCGGAAGCGATCGATGCGATGGATCTGCACCGGCTGGCGATCGCGCGTGGGATCAGTCTCGCGCCCGGACCGATCTTCTCGGCGCGGCATGCGTACCGGCATTGCGTGCGGCTCAATTTCGGCCATCCGTGGGCGCCACCCATCGAGAATGCGATCAGGACGTTGGGCGAACTGCTGAGTGAGTTGAGCGCACGGCGCGCGTGATCATGCAGGCACGGGCCGCCGTCGTTCGCGGACCACGCCTGAGAACCTCTCATCAGGAGGCTCGCACATCCTCGTCGGTGTCGCGCCGCCGGAACAGCGGCCGAGCATCGCCGGCCATACCCTGATAGCGCACGGAGATCTCGCTGAACCCCTTGAGTGCGTCGCGGATGTTCTTGTCCGCGCGCACGGCGAAACTGTCGAAGCCACAGCGGCGCATGTTTTCCAGCTGGTCGCGCAGCACGTCGCCCACCGCACGGATCTCTCCCCGATACCCGAACCGTGTGCGCAGCACGAAGCCGATAGAGAGCCCGCGGCCGTCCTTGAAATTCGGGAAGTCGACGGCGATCAGCGGCACCTCCATCAGCGTCGACGCGTAGCCCTCGAAATCGGCATCCGGCGCAATCCATACACCGACGCCGTGCAACGCGGACGCCCCGCCCGCGGCTACAGCGCCCAGCCAGCTATCGACCGGCACGATCGCCCGTTCGCTATCGTGCCCGGCCAGCAGCGCGGCCGCCTCATCTTCGTCCCTGACAAGGCGCCACTCGTCGTCGACGATGACCGGTGCGGTGTCGATCAGGTGGATCACCTGACGCCCTGCTCCCTGTTCCTCAACGACCGGCATACACATGCTCCTTGAACACACCCACGCCGAGCCGCGCTACGGCATCGCTAAACGGTTCGTCGTGAATCCGGCGAGCACGGTAGACGTCGACGATCCGTTGCACCACGTCCGGCATTTCCTCGGCGCGAAACGACGGGCCGATCACCGTCCCGAGCGACGCCGCGTGCCCCTGTGCGCCGCCGAGCGTGACCTGGTACCACTCTTCGCCGCCCTTGTCGACGCCCAGCACCCCGATGTTGCCCATGTGGTGATGGCCGCACGCATTGATGCAGCCCGAAATATTCAGCGACAGGTCGCCGAGATCGTGCACGAAGTCGAGGTCGTCGAAACGCTGCTGGATGGCCTGGGCCACCGGAATCGATTTCGCGTTGGCGAGCGAGCAATAATCTCCGCCAGGGCAGGAAATGATGTCGGTAATCAGACCGACGTTCGGCGTCGCGAGCCCGGCACCCTCGAGTTCCTGCCACAGGGTGTGCAGGTCGCCTTCCCTGATGTCCGGCAGGATCAGGTTCTGTTCGTGCGCCACGCGTATCTCGCCGAAACCGCACCTGTCCGCGCATGCGGCAACCAGGTCCATCTGGTCGGCCGTCACGTCGCCCGGCGGCGCTACGATGCCCGGCTTGGTCGAGAGCACCACCGACGCATAGCCCGGCACCTTGTGCGGATGTACGTTGCGGCGCGCCCAACGCCTGAATCTCGCATCTTCCGCCAGATGACGGGCGTAGGTGGTGTCGCTCGCTGCGTCGGCGTCATAGTCCGGCGCAGAAAAACTCCTTGCCACGCGCGCATATTCGCCGGCGGTAAGCGTCGCCGGGCCGTCCTTGATGAACTGCCATTCCTCATCGACTTCGCGCGCGAACCGCTCCACCCCAAGCTCACGCACGAGAATCTTGATCCGCGCCTTGTACTTGTTGTCGCGGCGGCCATAGCGGTTGTAGACGCGCAGCACGGCTTCGAGATAAGTCAGCATGTGCTGCCAGGGAAGTGCCTCGCGCAGCAGCGAACTGAGAATCGGCGTGCGCCCGAGTCCGCCGCCCGCATAGACGCGCAGCAGCAATTCGCCGTCCGCGCCGCGATAGACATACATCCCGACGTCGTGCATGCGCACCGCCGCGCGATCCTCCTCTGCAGACGACAGCGCGATCTTGAACTTGCGCGGCAGATACGCGAACTCCGCGTTCAGCGTCGACCATTGGCGCAGGATTTCCGCAAGCGGCCGCGGATCGACGATCTCGTCGGCGGCGACGCCTGCGAACTGTTCGGTCGTGATGTTGCGCACGCAGTTGCCCGAGGTCTGGATGGCGTGCATGTTGACGGTCGCAAGCTGTTCGAGGATGTCCGGCGTGTCCTCGAGCCTGATCCAGTTGAACTGGATGTTCTGCCGCGTCGTGAAGTGACCGTAGCCCTTGTCATAGCGGCGTGCGATGGCCGCCAGCATGCGCAACTGGGCGGACGCCAGCGTGCCGTACGGAATCGCGACGCGCAGCATATAGGCATGCCGCTGCATGTACAGACCGTTCTGCAGGCGCAGCGGCAGGAATTCGTCTTCGCTCAGCTCGCCGGAAATCCTGCGCGCCACCTGGTCGCGAAACTGGTTGACCCGCTCCGCGACCAGCGTCCGGTCGAGTTCGTCGTATTGATACATTGCCGTTCAGTCTGGTTGGACATCCTGCAGCCGCCAGTGCGCTGCACGCTGTCCTAATGGGCCACCGCGACAGCAAGCTTCGCCGCGAAGAAGAGCACGCCACCGAAAACCGCGGCCAGCAGGACCGCGACAAACGGCAACAGCGGCAGCGGCACGGACGCCAGGTCGGTTTGATGGGATGCGCTCTTGCGAACGCCGAAAAAGCTCCAAAGAACCATCCGCATCATTGCCAGAAAAGAATTCATGATCCACCTCACGCTCAGGAACATCTACGTCTCGATGATGGATCTGCGGGAGCTTGCAAAGAAGTAGCAGTTGACGAATATTCGGGGGCAGCAGTGGAGCGGCGCAGTCAGGCGCGCAGTCAGGCCCGCAGTCAGGCCCGCAGTCAGGCCATCTCCCGCTCATTCGACCAGCACCACAGTTCCTCGGGCGACAGCGCCCGTGCATACAGGAAGCCTTGCAGCTCGTCGCAGCCGATACCGCGCAGGATCTGCGCCTCGTGCTCGCTTTCGACGCCTTCCGCCACGACACGCAGTCCCAGTTCATGCCCCAGTTCGATGATCGCCTTGATGATCGCCAGATCCGCCGGCGCGTCCAGCATGTCGTGCACGAACGCCCGGTCGATCTTGAGCCGGTCGAGCGGGAAGCGGTTCAGGTAGCTGAGGCTCGAATAACCGGTGCCGAAGTCGTCGAGCGACAGCTTCACACCGAGCGCACGGATCGCCCTGATCGCCTCCAGGTAGTTTTCGGCGCTATCCATCAGCACGGTTTCGGTGATTTCGAGTTCGAGCAGATCCGGTGGCACCCGGTGCGTCGCGAGGCTGCGCCCGAGCGTCTCCAGCAGATCCGGCGCGCGTAGCTGGATTGCCGACAGGTTGATCGACACGCGGATCTCCAGCAGATCCTGGTCGCGCCATTGCGCGATCTGGCGGCAGGCTTCATCGATGACCCACGCGCCGATCGGAATGATGAGGCGCGTTTCTTCGGCGACCGGAATGAACTGCGCCGGGGCAACCGTCCCGATCTGCGGACTGTTCCAGCGCAGCAATCCTTCGACCGCAACCAGCTCGCCCGTGCGCGCATCGACGCAGGGCTGATACGCGAGCCGCAGTTCGTTCCGCTCGATCGCCGTGCGCAGACACGCTTCGAGCGCGAGGCGATAGCGCGCGTGCTCGGCCATGTCCGGCGAGAAGAACTTGACCAGGTTGCGCCCGGCCGCCTTCGCCTGATACATCGCCGCGTCGGCGTTCTGCATCAGCGTTTCGATGTCGTGTCCATCTTCCGGATAAAGCGCCACGCCGATGCTGCACGACACCTGCAACGTCATGCCGCCGATTTCGTGCGGCTCGCGCACGAGCGGAATCAGGCGCTCGTCGAGCGTGCGCGCGACATCTGCCGCGTTGCTCACGCTGCTCAGGATGACCGTGAATTCGTCGCCGCCCAGCCGGCTCACCGTATCGTTGGCGCGCACCGCCTGCAGCAGCCGTCGCGACACGGAGCGCAGCAGAGCGTCGCCGATATGGTGGCCGAGCGAGTCGTTGATGTTCTTGAAACGGTCGAGATCGATGAAAAGCACGGCCACGCGCTGCCCCGTAATCTGCGCATTGCCCAGCACCACGCCGAGCCGTTTGGCGAACAGGGCGCGGTTCGGCAGCTTCGTCAGCACGTCGTGCTCGGCCAGGAACTGGATGCGCGCTTCGCTCTTCTTGCGATCGGTGATATCGACCAGCGTGCAGATGTAATGCGACACGCTGCCCCGTTTGTCGCGCACCGCGCTGATCATCAGCCACGCCGGATAGTCGCCGCCCTCGCGCCGGCGCACCTGGGCCTCGCCATGCCACGTGCTCGACCGGTCGACCAGCGCCGCGACGCCCGGGATCACCGCTTCGCCGCCCGGGCCGCCGATGATGAATGCCGGCGGCTTGCCGGCGACATCGTCGGCGCGATAGCCCGTCGCGCGATGGAACGACGCGTTGGCCGTCACGAAGCGGCGTTCGTCGTCGAGGATCACGATCGCCTCCGACGAGGCTTCGAACACCTTCCCCCACAGTTCGAGCCGCTGCTCCATCAGCTTGATCTGGTTGATCGGCGTGAACGCGGTCAGCACGGCATCGCGCCCCTGGAAATTCAGACGCCGAGCCGACAGCATCGCCCACGTCGGTTCCGCCGTGGCCTTCCAGCGCACTTCGAATTCGTCCACCGCGTCGCGATCGGACAGTTGCTGGAAAAAGCGCGCGCGCACGGCCGAATCGAGACCGAAAGCCCACGGGTCGGTCCCGCAGCCGTTCAGCCAGTAGAGCGCCGGCTTGTTCGCGTGCAGCACTTCATGGCCGGGAATCGCGGTGACCACCATCGGCACCGGCGTCGCTTCGACGAGCGCGTGTTGCGCCGCCGACGCCCGCGCGGTAGCGGCCAGTTCCTTCTGCACGTCGCGTTCGCGGTCGAGCTGTTCGAGCATTTCGTTGAAGCCCGTCACCAGCTGACCGATTTCATCCTGGCTGTGCCAGCTGGCACGCAGCGAATGGTCGCCGGTACGGCGCACCGTATCCATCACGCGCGCCAGATGGCGCAGTGGCCGCGAAATCTGCTGGGCGACGAAGTACACCATGCTGAGAATGCCGCACAGAAGAAAGAGCGCCGTGCCGAGATGGAGCCACATGCGCTGGAACAGACCGCGCACCCGCGCATGCAGCAGTTCGTCCAGCTGGGCGCCGGTGTCGCTCCAGGCCTGCTGCACACGGCCCGCCAGCGCCTGCTGCGCGTCGTCGACCGCGCGCAGCAGGGCAGGATCGGCGGCCCCGCCGCTGTCCACCACTACGCGCGCAACGCCGCGATACGCTTCCACTGCGGCACGCATCTCTTCGACCGAGGGTCGGAGCGATACGTCGAGCGTGTGGTTGGCCGCGGTCGCTTCGTCAAGGTCGGAGCGCAGCCCTTGCAGCACCGCGTCGAGCTGCCCTTCGAGCACGAGATAGCGCGTACGCATTTCTTCATGCATCGACGACACGCGCGGCCGGCTATGCAATTGCCGTCCAATGCGGTTGACGGAATCGAGCAATGCCGGATAACGCAGGATCGACAGCGACATCGCGTAGTAGCTGTCGAGATCCGGGTCGAGAATCAGATTGGACTGGTTGCCGACCCGCGTGACGAGTTCGCGGCAGGCGTCGAGCGCGTCATCGACCGCGGCCGCGCCCGATTGCGGTTGCTGCGCGAGAACTTCGAGCGCCGCGCGCACGCGCTGGTTGAGCGCGGCGCTTTCCATGTTCGCGCCGTAGCGCCCTTCGGCTTTGGCAAGACCGTCTGCCGCCTCTACGAACGAGGCCGCCGACGGAGGCTGGCCCGCCCCGGCAAGCGCCACGTCGACGAGCGCATCGCGTACGGTTCTGACATAGGCATTGCCGACGATTTCCTTGTTCGAGAAATCGATGGCGATGTATTTTTCGTGAATGAGAATGCCGCTGATGTAGACGACCGCAGTCAGATCGAGCAGATAGATCAACAGCAGTTTTCTGCCCACGCGAAGACGAGCGAGCAGCCGGAAGAACAGATTGCGCTTCATAGGGTGGGCCGCGTCCTCACCGGGATGACCGGTGACGGCATGCACGATCCGCTCGCGCGTGATGCTGTATCAGCGCTCAAGCGCAACCCCGAATGTTCCACAACCGACCTCCAACGAAAGAAACCCCAGAGCGCAATGCTGGCCGCACAGAATGGAAAACCGCTTGACTGTCAGGCATATCGGCGTCTCTAACCTCTTCTTTAAGTTTTGCCGGATATTCACTATGCCGGTGCGATAGTGCGACACACAGGTGCAGAAAACGCGCGACTGCGTGCGTGCATTGCACCTTCAGCAGGCAGCCGGACAACAGGCCGAGGCACGTCTCACGCACCATTGACCGACTGCAAACTTACATCGGACAAAAAGCAGAAAGGCGCGTGATCCACAACGTTTTTCAACGTCGCACATCACGCGCCCTTTGACCTGCAGCGGGGCTCCAGACTCTGGCAATACTCGCCGGGCAGATCAGCCTGCCACCAGCGCCTCGTCCTCGCTTTCGACCATCTCTTCGTCTTCGATGGTGTTGCGGATCAGGTGATCGAATGCACCGAGCGATGCCTTTGCGCCCTCGCCCACGGCGATCACGATCTGCTTGAACGGCACCGTGGTCACGTCGCCCGCGGCGAACACGCCGCGCACCGAGGTTGCGCCCTTCGCGTCCACCACGATCTCACCATGCTTCGACAGTTCGACCGTGCCCTTGAGCCATTCCGTGTTCGGCACGAGGCCGATCTGGACGAACACGCCTTCGAGTTCGATGCGCTTCGTTTCGCCCGAACGCAGCTCCTTGTAGACGAGGCCGTTCACCTTCTTGCTGTCGCCGGTGATTTCGGTGGTCTGCGCCTGGGTGATAACCGTCACATTGGCGAGGCTGCGCAGCTTGCGTTGCAGCACTTCGTCCGCGCGCAGCTGCGCGCCGAATTCGATCAGCGTGACTTCGCGCACGATGCCGGCCAGATCGATGGCCGCTTCGACGCCCGAGTTGCCGCCGCCGATCACGGCCACGCGCTTGCCCTTGAAGAGCGGGCCATCGCAGTGCGGGCAATACGCGACGCCATGGTTGCGATACTCACGCTCGCCGGGCACGTTGATTTCGCGCCAGCGCGCGCCGGTTGCCAGCACAATGCTTTTGGCCTTGAGCACGGCACCATTCGCAAGACGCACTTCGTGGATGCGTCCCGGAATCAGCGCTTCGGCGCGCTGGACGTCCATGATGTCGACGTCGTAACTTTTCACATGCTGTTCGAGCGCAGTGGCGAACTTCGGTCCTTCCGTTTCCTGCACCGACACAAAATTCTCGATCGCAAGCGTGTCGAGCACCTGGCCGCCGAAGCGCTCAGCCACGACCCCCGTCTTGATGCCCTTGCGCGCCGAGTAGATCGCCGCCGCCGCGCCGGCCGGCCCACCGCCGACGATCAGCGTATCGAACACCGGCTTCGTCGCCAGTTCCTTTGCTGCCCGTGCGCCTGCGCCGCTGTCGAGCTTCGCGAGGATTTCCTTCACGCCGCTGCGGCCCTGGCCGAACACGTCGCCGTTCAGGAACATCGTCGGCACGGCCATGATCTGGCGCGACTCGACTTCGTTCTGGAACAGCGCGCCGTCGATCGCCACGTGACGGATGCGCGGATTGATCAACGCCATCACGTTCAGCGCCTGCACGACTTCCGGGCAGTTCTGGCACGACAGCGAGAAATACGTTTCAAACTGATACTCGCCGTCGAGATTGCGGATCTGTTCGATCACCGCATCGTCGAGCTTGACCGGATGGCCGCCCACCTGCAGCAGCGCCAGCACGAGCGACGTGAATTCGTGGCCCATCGGAATGCCGGCGAAGCGGATGCCCGTGTCCTTGCCCGGCTCGCCGATCGAGAACGACGGCTTGCGCTCGGCATCGCCGCGACGCTCGATCACGCTCACGCGCTCCGACAGCGAAGCGATATCGGTGAGCAACGCCCGCAGTTCCTGCGATCTGGCGCTGTCGTCGAGCGAAGCGATGATCTCGATCGGCCGGCTGACCTTCTCGAGGTACGTTTTCAACTGGGTCTTGAGGTTGGCGTCCAGCATGGCTATTCGATTCCGTAGCGAGAGTTGGGTGCGTTCGTCCGCGTCGCGGGGGCATGAAGAAGCAACAGGTAACCTGCGGGCCGCGCCTGTGAAAGTCGCGAGGGCGGCCCGCACGAAGAGGCGCCATCCAGCGGATGGCGCGTCATGCTTCAGGCTTGATGCGTTTAGATCTTGCCGATCAGGTCGAGCGACGGCGTCAGCGTTTCAGCGCCCGGCGTCCACTTGGCGGGGCAGACTTCACCCGGATGCGCCGCGATGTATTGGGCAGCCTGCACCTTGCGCAGCAGCTCGCCGGCGTCGCGGCCAATGCCGTTGTCATGGATTTCGCACAGCTTGATCTCGCCTTCCGGGTTGATCACGAATGTGCCGCGCAGCGCCAGGCCTTCTTCTTCGATCAGAACGTCGAAGTTGCGCGAGATCGCCAGCGTCGGATCGGCGATCATCGGATACTTGATCTTCTGGATCGTGTCCGACGTGTCGTGCCATGCCTTGTGCGTGAAGTGCGTATCGGTCGACACGCTGTAGATTTCCACGCCCAGCTTCTGGAATTCGGCGTAACGATCGGCCAGGTCGCCCAGTTCGGTCGGGCAGACAAACGTGAAGTCGGCCGGGTAGAACACGATGACGGACCACTTGCCCTTGAAGTTCTCTTCGGTGACGGGCACGAAATCGCCGTTGTGATACGCGGTTGCCTTGAAGGGTTTGATCTGGCTGTTGATGATCGGCATTTGCTGCGTCCTCTTTTTGCGTGGTTGAGAAAGTGAGGACAGTATGTCTGCGGACACTTCATAGATGAAGTTGATTATCCATATGACGGTGATTGGCAATTGCTATTCGTCGTATGAGTCGCGCTTTATCAGGCAGCCAGGGAGCAGGCTCGGGCCTGCGGCGTAGAATTTCGTGTCGGCAGGCGAGGGAGCAGCGCCGCTGCGCCTTGTCAGCCGCGAGTCAAAGCCGCAATCCGCGCAGGCGCGCGACGCGGCACCCTCCGACCCAGGCTTCCGGCCACCAGGAGCGCACATGAACACCCCTTCACATGATGCGAAACCCACCGTCGTCAAGGTCCGGCCCGAGCGCGAGATTCTCACGCGCCAGCGGCTGCCCTACTTCGTCGGGCTGTCGGCGACCACGGCGGGCACGCAAGGGCTGTCGATGTATCTCGTCGTCGTGCCGCCGGGCGGCCATGCCGAAGCGCATAGTCATTGCGGCTACGAGACCGGTATCTACGTGCTGGAGGGGCGTGTCGAGACGAGATATGGACCGGGATTGCGCGAGTCGGTGGTGACCGAAGCCGGCGACTTCCTGTTTATTCCGCCGGGCGTGCCGCATCAGCCGTTCAACCTGAGCGACACGGCACCGGCCAAAGCGATCGTCGCCCGCAACCAGCCTGACGAGAACGAACAGGTGCTGCCGTACGATTCCGGCGATGAGCAATAGGTGCGACACCCTGCCCGTTAAGCCTCGCGGACGTGAGCTCTGCGAGGATCGACGGGCATTCCTGCGTCTTGGCGCGGGCGCCGCTGCGCTCGCATCGCCGTTCGGCCGTTCCGCACTCGCGCAAGCGCCGGCTCTGGGAGCGCAGATCATGAACAGCCGCCCTGTTCCCAGTACCGGCGAAAAGCTGCCGGTCGTCGGCTGCGGCACCTGGCGCACGTTCGACGTCGGCGATGACGAGGCCGCTCAGGCAAGGCTCGCCGACGTGCTGCGCGTGCTGTTCGGCGCCGGCGGCTCAGTGATCGACTCATCGCCGATGTATGGATCGTCGGAAGCCGTAACGGGCGCGCTGCTGACCCGGCTATCCGCGCATCAGAAGGCGTTTGTCGCGACCAAGGTCTGGACGCAGGGCCGCGATGAAGGCATCGCGCAGATGGAAGCATCGATGCAAAAGCTGCAGCAGCCGCGCATCGATCTGATGCAGATTCACAATCTGGTCGACTGGCGCACGCAACTCGTGACGCTGCAGGACTGGAAAGCGAGCGGCAGGATACGCTACATCGGCATTACGCACTACACGCCGAGCGCGTTCGACGAGGTGGAAGCGATCATGCGCTCAGAAAAAATCGACTTCGTACAGATCGATTATTCGGCCGACGACCGCGACGCGGAAGCACGCATCCTGCCGACGGCCAGGGAACGCGGCATCGGCGTGGTGATCAATCAGCCCTTCGGCGGCGGCAGCCTGCTCGCGCGGCTACGCGAGAGGCCCTTGCCGGGCTGGGCGCAGGAAATCGACTGCACGAGCTGGGCGCAGGTTCTGCTCAAGTTCGTGCTGGCCCATCCGGCGGTCACGTGCGTCATTCCCGGGACAGGCCGTCCCGAATACATGGCCGACAACGTGCGCGCCGGCTTCGGCCATTATCCGAACGATGCGCTACGCAGGCAGATCGTCGCGGCTGTCCGTGCCTGACTGCCCGGCCGCCGTTGACGCTCAGGCCGCAGCCGCCTGCGGCATCGCATCGCCCTGCTCGCCGCCGAGTGCTTCGACGATGTCGGCGAACATGCGGCCGAGTTCGAGCGTCATCAACGTGACGTCCGAATCGAAGCGTTCGTCGTCGTTTTGCGCGGTGGGATCCGACGCGTCCTTGATCACGTCGAGCGCCGTCACGCGCTTGATGGCCAGCGACGGCGTAAGAACAAACGACACCCGGTCGTTCCACGTCATCGCAAGACGCATGCACTGCTTGCCTGCTTCGATGTGCCGGCGCATGTCGTCGGCTTCGAGCGCGTGGCCCACGTAGCGCACCGTCGCGTTGCCCTCGGCGGCCGAGCGCAGCTCGGCATCCTGATCCAGCGTGAAGCCGCCCGGCGCAACGCCTGAGAGCACCCAGCCGGTCATTGCCGCGACCGGCGACTGCGCGACGCGCACGCTCGCGAGCGGCAATGCGTCGATCGATTTGACGAGCAGCCCGAGCACGTCGTCGCCCAAGGTCGGCGAAGCAGCATCGATGACGAGCCAGCCGTTCACCGTATCGATCCACACGCGCGTATCGCGACGGATGCTGAATGCGCGCGGCAGCAGTTCGTCGGTGACCTGCTCCTTGAGTTCGCGCAGCTGTTTGCGGCCAGGCTTGTAACCCTGCTGCTCCTCGATGTCGAGCGCGCGCGCCTTCGTGACCTGGTTGACGACGGAAGCGGGCAGCAGTTTCTTTTCCGAGCGGAACGTCAACAGCATCTGGCGGTTGATCGAGTAGACGAGCGCGCCGTCATCGCGCGGCGACGCCCAGCCGTGACGCTGCATCTCGACGCTGCTACCGGGCTGGAAAGCGTGCGGCGCGAGCCACTTTTCGAGTTGCTCAGGCGTGACGGACCAGGGGGCAGGAAGACGGTGAAGCTGAAGGTTCTTGAACCACATGGTATGAGCGCGGGCAAAGCGCCACATTCTATACGAGAGCTGCGCGGGATTTGTGCGAGATCTGCGCAGGCGTTACGCGAGACCTGAATGAAACCCGTGCGGCATCTGCAGTGAAATCGACGCGGGCGCAGCGCCAACGCTCCTCGCGCGATCGGTCACGTGCGACTCATCCGTCGATTTCGCACCGGCGCATGAGCCCGCCTGAATGTTGCATGAGGAGCGGCCTACCGCTCCAGTGACTGCGTACGCGCCAGTTCGGGAAAGATCCGCATCCACAGCAACGCAACCGCGATCGTCGCAATACCGCCAACCAGCACCGCTGGCTTCGCGCCCCACCACCCGGCTGTGAGTCCCGACTCGAACTCGCCAAGCTGATTCGACGTGCCGATGAAAAGCGCATTCACCGCACTCACACGGCCGAGCATTTCATCGGGCGTGCGCAACTGCACGAGCGACAGCCGCACGACAACGCTGATGACGTCCGCGGCGCCGAGCGTCGCCAGTGCCGCGAGCGACAGCAGAAAATGATGCGACAGCCCGAATACGATGGTCGCGGCGCCGAACGCGATCACACCGCCGAACATCGCCATGCCCGGGCGCCTGCGAAGCGGAAAGTGCGCAAGCCAGACCGTGCCCGCGAGCGCACCGACCGCCGGCGCCGAGCGCAGCAACCCCAACCCGAGTGGACCCGTCTGCAGCACGTCGCGCGCGAAAATCGGCAGCAACGCGGTGGCGCCGCCGAACAGCACCGCGAACAGATCGAGCGATAGCGCACCGAGGATCACCGGCTGCCGCCGGATGAACGCAATCCCCGAGAACACCGACTTGAGCGTGACAGGCGCGCGTGCGGCCGGTTTCGTCTGTAGCGGAATCGACCAGACGAGCATCGACGCCGCGAGGAACGCCACCATGCAGGCGATGTACACCGCACTCGCTCCGACGCCATACAGCAGGCCGCCGAAAGCCGGCCCGAGAATCTGCGCCGCCTGATTCGCCGAGGTGGACCACGCCGTGGCGTGCGCAAGCTCGGCGCGCCCCACCACGCCTGGCAGCAGCGAAGCCACCGACGGCGACTCGAACGCCCGGGCCGCACCGACCAGCGCCGCCAGCGCATAGATCGCCGGCGCGGTGAGCCAGCCGCCGAGCGTGCCGAGCAGGAACGCGAGCGCGACCATCGCTTCGACGCCCTGACAGATCGCGGCAACACGCCTGCGGTCGTAACGGTCGGCGACATGGCCGACGACGAGCGTCAGCGCGAACATCGGCAGGAACTGCGCGAGGCCCACGAGTCCGAGGGCGAAGGCACTGTGGGTCAGCGCGTAGATATGCCAGCCGATCGCGACAGCCAGCATCTGGAACGACAACGACGAGAGCACGCGCACGGACCAGAAACGCTGAAACGCGACGAAGCGTATCAATCGACCCTGGGCGGGCAACGGAGGAGGTTGGCTTGTCATGCAGCTATCAGGCCGGGTATCGGGCAGGTTCTCGGGCACGTTGTTTTTGTGTCGAAACACCTGACGCTTTGACGGAATATCGCGGCCACCTGTGATCATGGGTGGCGAGTGGCAACAACGGGTGGACCGGGTGAAACGACGCGGCCCCGCACGAGGCGGGGCCGGTTCAGCAGTTCGCCTTAGTGGCAGCGCTTTTCCATGTGATGATGGATGCGCACCTCATGGCATTCGCGATGATGGTGATGATAATCGTTGGCGAACGCCTGCGAGACGCTACCGAAACCGGTTACAACGACTGCAACTGCGAGCAAAACCTTCTTCATTACACATCCTTCAAACGGGAACGGGGGATGCGCATGCTACCAAAAGGCACATTACGAATGGCTAACCGGAACGGCTGGCCGCGCAATGGGACGCGATGGCGCCAACCCGCCCCACCTCGTTCAGGCAGCGGGAAAAGTGAGACTCGCGATCTCGCAGTCAGGCAACTGCCGCAGAACGGCAGGCGCCAGCAGCAGCTTGGCCGCACGCACGCCTGCGCCCATGACGACCTGCGAGCGGTCCATCACCGCGGCGTCGACCAGAACGCGCCAGCCGGCGGGCAAGCCGAACGCCGTGATGCCGCCGAACTCCATGCCGCTGTGTTCAACCGCAACTTCCCGCTTCGCAAACGACAGCCGCTGTGCGCCGAGACACGCCTTCACGGCGCCATTGATATCGAGACGCAACGATCCCAATGTCACGACGGCCGCGTACTGCTCCGTGCCGTCTTTCCTGTAGCGAAGAACGATCGTGTTAGCGCAGTCCTCGAGGCCGAAGCCGTAACGCGCGCTGAATTCCGCTGTATCCGACGCGTCGTCGCTAACCGAAAACGCGACGACTTCCCGCGCCGGCAGGCGCGCCACGACCTGGGCAGGAAGATGATCGGAGAGTTGCTCTGCCGGAATCACATCCAGCTTCTGTACGAGTTCGTGCGAGTGCATAGGTGACAAGGTTGTGCTGGTCCGACTTCGCATTCTAGCGGCTGGGGTGATTCTGCGTCAGCATGAGTACAAGGCCATATAGCGTTGAGGCGTATGGTTAATCATGAGCGGAAGAATTGAAAAGTTAAAAGAACTGTAACTTCTTCGTTATCCTCTATTTTTCGGAATCATCTTGTAGAAGGGCACCCCTGCATCTGCCGATACTATCGACGTCGATACTATCGACGTTCATACCTCCGTAGACCGGCGCAGAGGAGTCCCCCCTCAGTCGCTGTGGTTGGCCCCGCTCCGGCAGAGCGGGGCTTTTTTTGTCTGGCAACCTGGTCCCGGACCACTGCGAAACGGACGCACGACAGACCACCTGTCACCGGGCGCGATTTCCGCCTGGACACCAACAGCTTTCAACAACAACGGCGGCGCAACTGCAGGCCTCGTCGACAGTTACGACACGGTCGTGCGACGCGTTCCGCCCATGAATCACCGCCAGTATTCAAACACCGCTTAACTGCGGCGTAATTTCGATGGCGGTCCTGGCGTGCTGTCAGGCTCCGGTTGTCAGCCTTCATCAGACTGCAAGCTCATTCGGCGTACCAATCTCCACATTTGCCCGGTCTGTCTGCTACTATCATTTCAAATTAACAGGTCTCTTCAAACTCGCGGGTGATCGCTGCATTGCGGCGAGGCTGGACACCGGAGAAAGGACATCGTGTCATGCCAGATGCCATGATCGCGTACTGCGGCCCCGCCGCAGTCCCGCACGATTTCTGGGTACGCTGGAATACCGATCCGCTGCTGATTGCAGCGCTCGCGGTCGTGGCAATCGTGGTCGGTCGCGGTCGCTCGGCCGATGCACGAGCGGGCTGGGTGGCGATTGCACTGATGGTCGTCGTCTTTGTCTCGCCCCTCTGCGCACTGTCGTCGGCACTGTTTTCGGCGCGGGTGACACACCATATCCTCCTCGTCACCGTCGTGGCCCCTCTGCTGGTGCGGGCCTTTCCGCTACGAAGCATCGGCTCTCCTCCGCTCGTTGCGCTGGTCACCGCCCATGCGCTCATCCTGTGGCTCTGGCACGCGCCCGGACCCTACGCCTTTGGCCTCGCCAGTGTGCCAGCTTACTGGCTGATGCAGATATCGCTCCTTGGGAGTGCCTGGCTCATGTGGCGGGCCATCCTTGCACCATCGGTGCCAACCGGCGCCGCATTGATAGCACTCGTCGCAACAATCGGACAGATGGGTTTGCTTGGCGCGTTGATCGTCTTCGCACCCGAGCCGCTGTATGCCGTGCATTTCGCGAGCACCGCCCCCTGGGGGCTCACTCCGCTTGCCGACCAGCAACTTGCCGGACTCCTGATGTGGGTGCCGGCGATGCTGCCTTATCTCGGCGTGGGACTCTGGCTCGCCTGGTTCAGCCTCCGGCACAGCGAGCCCGCACTGTGACGACCTTCCTCAAGTTCGTTCACCTCGCGGCGATCGCGCTCTGGTCGGGCGGCCTGATCGTGTTGCCATTCCTGTTCTGGCAGCGCAGGACACTGCCGGCGGGACCGGATCTCGACCGCCTGCACCGCATCACGCGCCTCGTCTACGTGGAGCTGACCTCGCCTGCCGCCTTCGTCGCCATCGCGAGCGGCACGGCGCTCATCTTCCTGCAGGCGACCTTCGTGGAATGGTTTTCCCTGAAGATGGTGCTGGTCGGCATCATGGCGATGCTGCACGTCGTCGCCGGGCTCGTGCTGCTGCACCTGTTCCTGCCCGACGGCCACTTCGGCCGGCTATCGTGGCTGGCGCTGACGATCGCCTATGTCGTGGTGATCGTCGCGATCATCTGGGTGGTGCTGGCCAAGCCGCACATCGATTCGAACCAGATCGCCCCGCATCTGTTCGAGCCCGGCGGACTCGCCCGATGGCTGCATCAGTCCTTCGGCGAAACCAGAATGCCAACGCCATGATCGAACACGAGCTTGCCTCCGTGCCAGCCGGCGAAGCCGGTCATCACCGACGCGAGAGCCGACAGTGCGAGGCCATGCGGCAGGATGCTTGCTGGATCAATCAGGCGCAGACCCCAGTTGGCTGCCGCGATGGCAACGAGCGTCATCGCGGCGACCGCGTGGGACCAGCTCGCCTCGCGCAGCCGGATGCCGCGCACGAGCAGGAGCTCGGCTGTGCCGACGACGCTCGCGCCCACGCCGCTCCAGAACGCGAAGCCGGCGGACCACAGGCCCGCCCTCACCCAGAACGGATCGCCCGACCACCAGTAGATGACATCGATGCCGAGCGTGGCGACCACGAACGCGATCGGGAAATGCACCATCATCACGTGGATCGGATGCCCGACGAGGGCGACTGCCGAACCGGCATCGAGCCGCAACAGTTCCAGCATGACCTGACTCTGGGGTTCCTTGCCGGTATCGCCTTTCTTCGCCATGGTTCCAGCCCCTCCCATCGGATACGGCATCCGTTGAACCATCATAGCTTCTTGCACGTAACGGTCCAAGGCGGATTGCTTGCAGCGCTTGGCGGCTGCAGCGGCCCCCTGTCGACGCTCGCCCCGACCGGGCCGGCCGCAGCGTCGATCGCGGCGCTCTGGTGGGTGATGCTGGCCGGCGCGGGCGTGCTCTTCGCGCTGGTGCTCGTCCTGTTCCTGCTGGTGATCGGGCGTCCGGGCTGGGGCTCGGGCATCTCGCCCGCGCGCTGGATCGTTCTGGGCGGCCTCGTACTGCCGGCCATCATCCTGCTGCCGTTGATCTCCTATGCGTTGCTGGCCGGCGAGCGGCTCCTGCCGCTGCCGGGCAAGACGCCGCCTCGCATCGAGGCCGTAGCCCGGCAATGGGTCTGGACCTTTCGTTATCCCGACCAGGGTGGCGTAGCGACGCAGAACGTCCTGCACCTGCCAGCGGGCACGCCGGTGGACATCGTCGTCACCAGCGAAGACGTCGTCCACTCGTTCTGGATACCGCGCTTTGCCGGCAAGATCGACGCGGTGCCCGGGCACGAGACCCGCCTGCGGATAGAGGCCGATCAGCCGGGCCAGTACGAAGGGCTATGCAACCAGTTTTGCGGTCTTGGGCATGCGGGGATGCATTTCACCGTCGTCGTCGATCGTCCTGAAGACTACTCCGCCGCGCTCTCCGAAGCGGCCGCCACTGCTGGGGTAAAAAAATGAGCGTGCCCATCGAGCCGCCGTCAGAAGGCGTCAAGGCCTTGCGGCTGCACCGCCAGCTTGCCGCGATCTGGGCCACGGGGCCTGGCGTGCAGCGCCTTGCCGCGGTCAACCATTCGGTGATCGGCATGCGCATGATGATCACCTCGTTCGTCTTCTTCGCGATCGCCGGCGTGCTCGGCATGCTGACCCGCGTTCAGCTCGCGACGCCTCACGCCGCCTTCATGGACGCCGAGACCTATAACCAGGTCTTCACGATGCACGGGTCGATGATGCTGTTTCTGTTCGCCATCCCGATGGTGGAAAGCTTCGCGGTCTACCTGACGCCGAAGATACTCGGCACGCGCGACTTCGCCTTTCCGCGGCTGACGGCCTATGGTTACTGGTGCTACCTCCTCGGCGGCACGATCCTGACGGTGTCGTTGCTCGCGCGGGTCGCGCCCGACGGCGGCTGGTTCATGTACACGCCGCTCAGCTCCAACGTCTACACACCGGGACTGAACGCCGACGTCTGGCTGCTCGGCGTGACCTTCGTCGAGATCTCGGCGCTGTCGCTCGCGATGGAAATCGTCGTCTCGATCCTGAAGATGCGCGCGCCCGGCATGTCGCTCGACCGCATGCCGATCTTCGGCTGGTACATCCTCGTGACGGCCATGATGATGATCGTGGCCTTTCCGCCGCTGATCCTCGGCTCGATCCTGCTCGAGGTCGAGCGCGCCTTCGGCCTGCCCTTCTTCGACCCGAGGCGCGGCGGCGATCCGCTCCTCTGGCAGCATCTGTTCTGGCTGTTCGGCCACCCGGATGTCTACATCATTTTCCTGCCGATGGCGGGCGTGCTGTCGACGATCATCCCGGTCTTCGCCAACCGGCCGCTCGTCGGCTATCGGGCCATCGTCGTCGCGATCATTGCGCTTGCGTTCCTGAGCTTCGGCATCTGGGTGCATCACATGTTCACGGTGGGCATCCCGCATCTTGCGCTGGCCTTCTTCTCCGCGGGCTCGGCGATCGTCGCGGTGCCGACGGCGGTGCAGTTCTTCGCGTGGCTCGCGACACTGTCGCACGGCAGGCCGCGCTGGGATGTGCCGATGCTCTACGTGTTCGGCTTCTTCTTCGTCTTCACGGCCGGCGGCCTGACGGGCGTGATGCTCGCCATGGTGCCGTTCGACTGGCAGGCGCATGACACCTATTTCGTCGTCGCCCATATGCATTACGTGGTGGCCGGCGCGCTCGCCTTCCCGATGCTCGCGGCGTTCTACTACTGGCTGCCGTTGCTGACCGGGCGCACCGCCGTGCACCGGCTGTCGGTGCCGGCCTTCTGGCTGGTCTTCATCGGCTTTAACATGACGTTCTTCATGATGCACCTGACGGGCCTGCTCGGCATGCCGCGGCGCGTCTTCACCTATCGTGGGGACGAAGGCTGGAACGGGCTCAACCTGCTGTCTTCGGTGGGCGGGTTTGTCATGACGATCGGCTTCGCACTGGTGGCGATCGACGTCATCGTGCAGCTGCGCTACGGGCGACGCGTGCGGCGCAATCCCTGGGGTTCGCCGACGCTGGAATGGGCGATGCCGATTCCGCCGGCGCCGTATGCCTTCGCATCGATCCCGCATGTCGGAGCCGAAACCGGGCGCGTCGCGTCCGGCGAGCTCGCGGTGTCGCTGGCGCGCGGCGAAGGCTATCTCGGCTTCGCGCGCAACGGCTGGCAGGAGACGCTCGGCGTGCACATGACCTCGGGCGAGCCGGATCAACTGATCGTGCTGCCGCGCGCGACCTATCTGCCGCTCATCACCGCACTCGTCACGGCGATGGCGGTGTTGGCAATGCTGTTCAAGTTCTATCTGCTCTCGCTTGCCTTCGCGCTGGTGACGATGGGGCTGTTCATCTACGCCGGGCAGAGCGCCGGTCTTGCGCGCGACTACGGCCCGCTACCCGTCGGCCGCGGCGTGAACGTGCCGCCTCATACCGAGGTGGCAGGCGCACCCGCGTGGCTCGCGCTGATCTGCACGCTGGTCGCCAATGGCACGCTGTTCACATCGCTGATATTCGGGACGTTCTATCTCTGGATCGCGGCGCCGAACTGGCCGGCGTCGGTGTCGCCCACGCCCAGCCGCCTGCTCGTGCTCGTCGCTGTCGTGGCGCTCGCCATCGCGGCGGCCGCGGCACGCGGATCGCTACGCGCCGCCGCTGGCGGCAAGGCGCCGCACGGCTGGATCGGACTTGCCGTGCTGGCGCTTGTCGCGGCCATCGCAGCGGACGTCGGGCTGATCGCCGGCGTCACCCCGCATCCGCGCGAGCATGCGCTCGGTGCGACCGCCGCCGCGCTGCTCAGCTATGTCGCGCTGCACGCCGGCATCGGCCTGCTGTTCCTCATCAGCAACCTTCTGCGCCTTGGCGCCGGCTTCATTTCACCGCGCCGGCTGACGGACCTGCGCCTCTCGCGCCTATGGCTCGACTATACGGTGGCGACCGGGATCATCGCGCTAGGCCTCGTGCTCGCGCTGCCCGCGCTCGTGGCGATGCTGGGAGCACGGCCATGAACGGCCGTCCAGTTCCGCCACGGCGGCTCTGGTGGCTCGCCGCAGGCTTCGCCGTCTGGTGCAGCGCGCTGATCGTGCTCTACGCGCTGCACGCGATCGGCTGTGCGTTCGCCTGGCCGGCCGGTCCGCTGCGCCTGACCCTTATGGTCGTGCTGGTGGTGCATCTGGTCGTGATCGGCTGGATGTGGCGCAATCTTGCGGCGCCCGGCTCGAACCCCGACTCCGGGCAGACCGGCACGTTCCTGCGCACCGTGGTCATCTGGACTGTGATCGCGGCACTGGCTTCCACCATCATCACATTCGCGCCGTCGCTTCTGCTCAGCACGTGTATCTGATCAGCGAGTGTCCGGCACCCCCGTTGCCGCCCGGAGGAAGGTGAACTCGATGCCGTTTCGCGATCTCTTGAACAAGGCCGTCTGGGCCGCGATCTATCTGCTCTTCATCCTCGCACCGCTGTTCGCGCTTCTGGCAGGCAGGCTGCCGCCGAGCCGCGACTTCGGCACGGAGTTCTCCGTTGCGCTCGGCTATTCGGGTCTCGCGATGATGGGGCTGCAATTCGGCCTCACGGCGCGTTTCCGGTACGTCACCGAACCATGGGGCGAAGACGTGATCTATCACTTCCATCGGCGGATCTCGCTGCTGGCGGTCGGTCTCGTCGTCACGCATCCGCTCATTCTGTTCGCCATCGGCTCGAACAAACTCGCGATGCCTGATTCCATCGCGGAAGTGCCGTGGGGCGCCCGCTTCGCCATGCTGTCGATCTGTGCTCTTATCGCGCTTGTGGTGATGGCGTTGTGGCGCACGAAGCTGCGCATCCGCTACGAAATCTGGCACCTCACACATATCGTGCTGGCCGTGGTCGCGGTAGCCGCGGGCATGCTGCATATGGTGGGCTGGGGCTTCTATCTGGTTGATCCGTGGAAGCGGGCCTTGTGGATCGGCATGACGATCTTCTGGATCGGGCTCCTGCTCTACGTGCGCATTTTCAAACCGCTGTTCATGCTCCGTCGCCCCTATCGCGTCGCCGAATTGCGCACGGAACGCGGCCACACGGCGACGCTCGTGATGCGCCCCGACGGTCATTCGGGATTTCGCTTCAAACCAGGCCAGTTCGGCTGGCTGACGCTGTGGGGCAGCCCCTTCAGGATCACCGGGCACCCGTTCTCGTTCTCGTCGAGCGCCGAGGCCGCGGATGGGCGCGTCGAGATGACGATCAGGAACCTGGGCGATTTCACGAGCGCCATCCCGAAGGTGTCCGTCGGGCAGCGCGTCTATCTCGACGGGCCGTACGGCGCATTCACGATCGGCCATCCAGCTGACATGCATGTGCTGATCGCAGGCGGCATCGGCATCACGCCGATGATGAGCATGATCCTGACCCTCGCCGACCGCGGCGACAAACGCCCATTGATCCTGCTCTACGGCGGCAAGGACTGGGAATCGCTCACGTTCCGGGAAGAGCTGGAGGCGCAGAAGGCGCGACTCGATCTGACGATCGTCTACGTGCTGTCCAATCCACCGGAAGGCTGGACCGGCGAACGTGGGCGCATCACCGCCGAAGTGTTCAGGCGACATCTGCCGCCGCGGTACGCCGATCACGAATACTTCATCTGCGGGCCGAACGTCATGATGGATGCCATCGAGGCGGCACTGGGCGAGATGCAGGTGCCGATCTCTAAATACCATTCCGAACGTTACAGTTTTGTCTAGGAGACTTCGATGCGTCGCCTGCTCGCAGACCGTCTGGCGCTTGCCACCGGCATTATCGTGGTCCTGTTGTCGCTGCTGTTCGCCATCCTGCGCGTGGTTACCGCGACTCATTCGTAGGGACACGGCGGTCCGGCCGCCCGTCAGGCTTCAAGGCGGGCTTCGATTCTTCCAATCAGTCGCTCGGTCCAGATACGTACCAGCGCGTTCGATGGCGCGAGCGGCACTGAGCACGCTATGAGCTGATACACGCCGTTGCGTTTTACCTTGGAGACTTTTTCCGGATCCAGCCAGTCGTCGTTGTGGACGAGGAGCAGTAGCGTCTCCAGCCCGATGAGAATCGGCCACAAACACGCCAGCCGCAATCGAACCGAGAAACCGGGAATGGCAAGCGTGTAATCCACCGCCTCACGGTAGTAATCCAGGGTCTTCCGGACAAGTTCGAACAGGAGCGGCTGCGCGCGAACGGCATTGGCCGGCGCCATAAGATCCTGCGGACTCAGGCCGAAGCGCTCGAGCATCGCAGACGGAAGGTAACAGCGACCGATACGCAGATCCTTGCCGCAGTCGCGCAGAACATTCGTCATCTGCAGTGCCTTGCCGAAGCGCACGCCACGCTCCAGCATCGTCGCGGACTCCTCCTTGAGTGTGCCCGGCATGTGCGCATAGGTCATCCTGGTCCAGAATTCCCCCACGCATCCGGCGACGAGGTAGGTGTACCGATCAAGCTCTTCCCATTCGCGAAGCGCGACAATCCGCCCCGAACGTTCATCGGGGAACGTGCGCAGATCGAATTCCATGCCCTCGGTCAGGGTCGACACGATTTCGCGTACCGCCTGCCGATCCGTGTCGCCCAATTGGGCCAACACCGCGAGCGCAGGTTCGAGCGACTCGAGCAGGATCTTTTCGTCCGAGTGCGTCTGCTGCCCCGCCACTTCCACGGCCATACGCTTCATCAAGGCCTCGTCGCCTCGCGCCCCGTTCACCTGATCGCGAAGCGACAGGAGCAACACCAGGCGCTGTTCCGGCGGGATCAGCGACGTGTCGGCGATTGTGTCCGCGGCGCGTGCGAGAAGATACGCAAGGCCGATCGGATCGCGCATGCCGACAGGCAGTATGCGCAGCGTCAGATAGAAAGAACGTGAGACACCTTTCAGTAGCGGGCCGAGAAGGAAGGCCCGGGCGGGATTAGGCATGGATGGAATCGGGTTGGTATTGGGCAGGTGTGGCGCAGCCGAATTGTATCTGGCAAATGGCTTGCGCCCGCTCTGGCCTGACCTCCACGTCAGAATTCGCGGACCGATTTCCTGTTCCGCATACCTTGCCAGACTGAGCATTCGACCAGTGCGCGGCCGATCAAGAGACCTGTATGGATCGCAGGGATAGCGAAACAGGACAACTTCAGGAACGGGATCGCCGCATGATCCCGCGCCGGAGAGCCGACGTAAGCGACTCACCGAACTGGCGCATACCGAGGTAAAAAGTGGATGACGTGAAGTTGAACGATCGGTTAAGGACCGAATGCGCCGGCGGCCAGGTCCTGCTCGAATTCGACCGTCCAGGCAGTGCCCTGGCCGGCATCGTAGATCTTGACTGTGTTGTTGATCAACCGGGTCACTGTGACTTGCCGGCGGATCGCCCCGACAGTTCCCCGGGCAGGATACTGGTCTTCGTCTGTGATAGTGAATTCGCCAATGTCGAATCCTTCTGCAGCCGCAGCCGCCGTCAGATCATCCTGCTCGTCTTGCGGAAACTCATGAAACAGGTGCGTTGCCATGGCCGTCTCCCATGATGAGAGGAATCCTAGCATGAGCGCCATCATCAGCGAATGCGGCTGCTACCGCTATCTCCTGACTCGCCCCGCCGACTCGATGGCGCCCATGAAATCGACGGTGCTTTTCGTGATGCTCAACCCGGGCACGGCGGATGCGGCACTCGACGATGCGACCATTCGGCGCTGCCGCGGCTTCGCGCGCCGGTGGGATTGCAACGGCATTGCGGTGGCGAATCTTTACGCCCTTCGCTCAACCGACCCGGGCCGCCTGTGGTTGCATCCCGATCCAGTCGGCCCGGATAACGACATGTACCTTCGGCGGCTTGCGCGCGAGTATGGCGACGTGGTGTGCGCCTGGGGATCGAACGCGCGACCGGAGCGTGTGGCGAGTGTCGCGAAGACCCTGGCTGGCGCCGGTGCGCGCCTGTGGTGTCTCGGCACGACTAAAGACGGATCGCCTCGCCACCCGCTCTACGTGCGCGGCGATCAACCGCTGATTGAATGGAGCCCGAAAGAATGAAAGAACGCCCTATCCTTTTGGCGGCACCATGATGCGCGCTCCTCGAGGAAACCGGAGTGCGTACGCCCTTTGCTCTGACAAAGGGGGCGTGCCATGTTCAGACTGATCGTAATTCTCGGGTTTATCACCGCCCTATCGTCTTGCGTTGCATATCCGGCTGGTTATTAAACTCCTGACTACACATACGGCCCTGATTATGTGCCCGCATACGGGTACGGCAGTATCAACATTTGGGGTGGGGGGCCGGCGACTACCATGGCGGCTATCACCGTGACTACGGCCACGGGTATGGCCATGGAGGCGGCTACTGGGAAGGTGGCAGAGGAGATGGAGGACACGGTGGCCACGGGGGTGGCCACGGACATTAGCCGGCCACGCGCGCGGCCGGCCGAAGCTGGATCAACAAGCCCCGCGTTGGCGGGGCTTTGCATAGCTGGGACGTCGCGTCAGTGCTTATGATGATGCATCCAGCCCATATGATGCGTATCAAGCCACTGAGCCATTCCCTCACCCTTCCGCTCGCGCAGATATCGGCGCGCCAACGCGAATGCGAGGACGGCCAACAGGATCGCCAGACCCACTAAAAAGCTAAGCATTGACTCAGTCATGGCAGCCTCCTTGCTCGACAGCGACCATGGTTACATTGTAGGTGATGCGCTTTCCGACGGCCTCCCGATCTCCCCCCAATTTCCGGAACCTCGTGCTTCAATGCTTGTGGTGCATCAGGTCCACATAATGAGTATCAAGCCAGCGCGCTGATCGTCCTCGGACGTCATGCCTGCTGTAGTGGCCTGCGACCCATAGCGCAACCCCCACCACGACCATTGCGATCGGTCCCATCAAATACGCCAGCGTAGACTCAGCCATAGCAGCCCCCACGGCAAGGTTCGCCATTCGTACATTTTAGGCGACAAGCCGCCTTGTTACGCGCGTCGCAAACAAGTCATTCATAGCGTGCAAGAAACATATCGGCGGCGGACTCCGCTACTTGCCTTTGGTCATCCGCGCTGAGGGGGGGCTGACCCATCGTCACCTGCGGCCAGAACGCGAACGCTTTTACAAGGCCCTGCAACTGTTGTGAGGCGAACACCGGGTCCGACGTCTTGAGGCGGCCATCGGCAGCGGCTGCACGAATCCACACCGTCAAGTCTTCTTCACGCTCACCCATGCGGGCCACCATGTCGCGCGCGCGCTCCGGCGAATGAATGCCTGCCCCGATTGCAACGCGCGCGAGGGACAGGAACGCCTCGTCATTTAACACGCTCAGCTTTTTCAACAGGAGCTGGAGCAACTGCGCGCGCAACGGATGCCGGGCGGAATAAGCAGGCGCTTCCTCCGTGTGACTCGAATCCCACAACTGCCGCAGGATGGCTGCGAACAGCGCTTCCTTGCCCGGAAAATGATTGTAGACCGTACGCTTCGAGACGCCCGCGCGCGCTGCGATGCGGTCCATGCTGGTCGCGTCGAAGCCGGCTGCGAGGAATTCTTCGATAGCCGCGGCGATCACGGCCGCGCGCTTGCGGTCGGTCAGACGTAAGGGGCTATTACTGGCATTCATCGCTAAATCTTACACCAGGCAGTTTACTTTTCCCGAAAACAAACTACACTGAACAGTCTACTTTCAGTATCGGGACGCCTTACATGACATCGTTCACCGGTTCTATTCGCCGCGCCTTGGGCCTGACAGCAGCGCGACGCGGGCGGGAATTGTTCGACACGTCGGCTCAGCATGACGGCGAGCGCTTTCGTAACGTCAAACCGCGTCCCGTCGAAGGAGTCGGCAAGACCTTCAGGATCGCGTGGAACGTGTTGTTCAACAAACCGGACGGCACGGCGCCGGCGAGCACCCTGCCCGTCGATTCGCTGTCGCGTGAACAGCTCCACGCCGCGCCTGACCGGAGCCTGTATCGCCTGGGGCATTCGACCATGCTGCTCAAGTTACGCGGTCAGTTCTGGTTGACCGACCCTGTCTTCGCGGAACGTGCATCGCCGTTCCGGCGCTTCGGTCCAAAACGCTTTCATGCACCGCCCATCGCGGTCGAAGACTTGCCGCCGCTTCGTGGCGTAATTCTGTCGCACGACCACTACGACCACCTCGACCGCGAGACAGTGCTGGCACTCGCTGCTACGGCGGGCGTGTTTCTGACGCCGCTGGGCGTCGGCGACCGCCTGATCGAGTGGGGTGTCGACGCGTCGAAGGTGCGCCAGTTCGACTGGTGGCAGAGCGTTGAGGTCGACGGTCTGGCGTTCACGGCAACACCTGCCCAGCATTTCTCCGGCCGCAGTCTGTTCGACGGCAACAGCACCTTGTGGGCCTCGTGGGTCATCGTCGACGACGGTCTGCGCGTGTTCTTCAGCGGGGACACGGGCTACTTCGACGGATTCAAGACCATTGGCGAGCGACTTGGTCCATTCGACGTGACGCTGCTCGAAACGGGCGCATATGACGCTCTATGGCCGTACGTACACATGCAGCCCGACGAAACCGTACAGGCACACGTCGATCTGCGCGGCCGCTGGCTGGTGCCGGTTCACAACGGCACGTTCGATCTGGCGATGCATCGCTGGCAAGAACCGTACGAGCGCGCGATCGGGCTCGCCGCCGCGCGCGGCATTCCGATCGCGACGCCCCGCATGGGAGAGCGGCTGAATCTCACCGCGCCGCACCGCGGTGAGAAATGGTGGCGTGAGGTTGACGAAATTGTGCAAGAGCCGATGACGCCGCGGCGCTGGTTCTTCTGCCGCCAAACTCGCCAGGCGAATACGTGAGGCCCACTCGAGGCGGAGCGGAAAGCGGGCTGAAAACCGGACCGGGTATGCATCGACGAGAACAACCGGATCAAGGCAGCCGCGATCACGTGCCGGTACAGCGTTGGACATGACATCGGTTACCCGGCACCGTGCGCCTTCCTCAAGCGCCCGGGCTGCGGGCTACGGTCGGGCGGACCGACACAGAGCCGCTTCATCCTCAGCCAGCGCCTTGGGTACGGCCTCGCGCAAGAATTCCGTGAACGTCCTGATCTTGGCGTCGAGGTACTGGCGCGACGCATAGAGCGCATAGGCGGTAAGCTTCTGCAGCCGATACTCGGGCAACACACGGACCAACTCGCCGCTATGAAGCGCGGGCAGGACCGTCGACATCGGCAGCGCTCCAATCCCCACGCCCTCGCGCAGCGCGACACCGAGCGCGTCGGGAAGGTTCATTTCGAAGGCCGCCTTTGGAAGCTCGACCGTCTCCCGGCCATTAGGTCCGTCCAGATGCCAGCGATCGTGCGGAAAAACCGACGCGACAATCTGCAGGCACGAATGAGCTTCAAGGTCCTGCACCGTGTGCGGCGTACCGCGCTCGCGCAGATAGGCGGGCGCCGCGCACAACACGCCGTGCACATCTCCGAGCCAATGTGACACGAGTCCCGAGTCCGGTAGCTCCGTCGTGCTCAATTGAAGGATCACGTCGTACCCCTCGTCGAGGATATCCGGCATATGCTGCGACAACGTCAACTCGACTGACACCGCTGGATACCGTTCCCGATAGCGGACGACCGCCGGGACCACGTAGGCCTGGCCGAAGCTCGGCGACGCATGGACGCGCAGCCGTCCGGAGGGCCTCGCTTGCGCATCCGCCGCCTCGGCCTCGGCCTCCTCGACATAGGCGAGTATCCGTTCGCATCGGTCCAGATAGCGCTGGCCCGCCTCGGTCAGCGCGATGCGGCGGGTACTGCGATTGAGCAGACGCGTGCGCAAATGCGACTCCAGTTGCGAGACCGCTCGCGACGCATTGGCTGTCGTGATGTTCAGGCGCGAAGCAGCACCCGTAAAGCTTCCTTCTTCCGCTATGCGGACAAATATCCGCATCATGTGCAGCGTGTCCATTGCCTGTTTTCCAAGGGTGAATCCGCCTTGCACCTCATGGGTCCGGGTTTTACCGGAGGGGAGCAAGGATCCTGACTATCTGGTCGCAGCGCGACCTGTTTAGCATGAAACACACTTCGTCGATCGATCAATCTACGAAACGCCTGGAGCAAAAGCGTTGACCCGACTCCGGCTTCAGCACTACGGTGCCCGATTTCTTTGAGCATGCATGATGGACGCCTGTTGGTTGAGCTTGCGCGTGGGGGTCGACGGATCTGGCGCAAATGCCCATATTGACCGACATACACCCAGGCTATGGCACGACATATGCGTTGCGGCATTCAAGCGTCCGGACGCTTGTCAGGTTGTCCATCATTTACACGCCAGGGAGCGCATCATGAGTACACTAACAATCAAGAATCCCGCCACTTCCAGTGAGATGGATCGCGAGTCAATGAGCGACATTCACGGAGGCCGCATGAAGATCATCGGTCAACCTGCCAACGGCACGTTGTTGACGTTACCCGACGGGGAACCCTCGAGCGCCGGACCGGCAAGCGCTACCTCGCCCGACGTGATCGACGAGTCGAACCGGTGTTTGGCCGGCGCGAACTGACGAGCCGCGGCTACGAGGTCGAGCCGGTCGATCATGAGTTTAAGGAGACGACATGAACGCAGTGTGCCCGCTGCACGGGCCAACGAAAATCATCCGCACGAATGCGTACGGGTTTCCAGTCTATGCGTGCTGCTGCGACGACGTGACCTATGTGACGCCCCCGGATGCGTGTACGAGGGCACCGACGCAACGCGGACGTGACCCGCAGCCCCAACAACCGAAGACGAGGAAGGAATGACGCTGACGATCAAGCCTGCTGCCTTGCACCAGAGCGTCAAGTAGCGGCTCGTACGCCCACCAGAGCGAACGCAACCGGCGTCGTGCGACGCGAAGCTCAACGCCGGCCAGCCGGTCGGTCATCTCCGTGGCGGTTCGGCGGCTAGACCTCGAACCGGAACGCCGTGCCGTCACGTTTCACGCGTCCAGCAGTCGGCGCGGCATAGTGGGTACCGATGACCAGGATTGGCTGGTCGGCCCATTCGGCGATCAACTTCGCGCGGGTGGCCGTCGCGGCCTGGGTGTCGCTGTCGAGGCTCGTCGCCCAGTTGGGGTGCGCCATCTGGCAAGGATGGTGGGCAATGTCGCCAGTGATCACCGCGCTCTGCCCTTCCGAATCGATCATCACGCTGACATGGCCCGGCGTATGCCCAGGGCTTGGCGTCAGGCGCACCTCAGGCGAGATGCGGTGATCCATCTCTACCAGGTCGACCAGGCCGGCGTCGAAGATCGGCCGCACGCTGTCGCCCATGATCGCCTGCTGTTCCGCGTCGCCGTCGTTGCTCCAATGCTCGAATTCGCGCTTGCCGATCAGGTAGCGGGCCTTGGGGAAGGTCGGAACCCACTTGCCGTCCACCAACATGGTGTTCCAGCCCACATGGTCCACGTGCAGGTGGGTGCAGACCACGGCGTCGACATCATCGCGGCTCCAGCCCGCATCCGCCAGGTGTTGCAGGAACGGCGTCGCCAGCGGGTTTCCGCCAACCAGACGGCGCGGCTTGTCGTTGCCGATGCAGGTGTCGACCATCAGCCTCAGCCCCGGCGCCTCCACTAGCAGGGCCTGGACGGACACGTTGAGCGAACCATCCTCGTTGGCGAAGTGCGGATAGAGCCAGGGGCTCGCCTTCAGCGCCTCCGGCGTCGCGTCACGCAGGAAGAAGCCCTCCGGGTCGTAGGGGAGGGACATCAATATCTCCACCACGCAGGTGATCTTCACCGCGCCCACCTGCCATTTCAACATAGCGACCTCCTCATTGCTGCATCGCGTCGAGGAAACCTCGTCCGCTCATCGTCTTACCCGCTTAGGGCCAAGGCACGGGGATCGCCTCAATGGAAGAGGCGCGCGCGGGAGCTGTGAATATCCGCTTGTCGTGGGTCACATCGTTAAAATGATTTTGCCAAACGGCCGGTCCTCTATCAGGTGACGCAGGGCTTCCCCTGCTTCGGCGAGGGGATAGATGCGCTCGACGATTGGCTTGACGGATCCGCCCACGATCAGCGGGATGATCTCCCTCCACGCAGTGGCGATCGCGGCCGGTGACTGGGCGAACAGAGAGAAGCCTTCCATACGGGCGCGCTTCCAGATGAGGTCCGTCACATCGAGCATGGTTCTGCGTCCAGCGGAGTAGCCCAACGTGATCAAGACACCGCCGGCACCCAGGCTGGTTAGCGCCTCACTGGTCACGTTCCCACCGATGCTCTCAATGACGATATCGACGCCCTTGCCGGCCGTTATCCGGCGAACGCCGTCGGCGAGACCTTCTGCGCCAAGGTCGACCACGTGCTCGAAGCCAAGCTCGCGCGCCCTCGCGGCTTTCGCCGCGCTGCCAGCCGTCGAGATCACCTTGCCGGCGCCCTGCGCCCGCGCGAGCTGATAGGTCGCGTTGCCGACCGACCCGCCAATTCCCGGAGCCAGCACCGTCATGCCCGGCTTGAATCCGGCTTGCGTCAGCGTGACCTGCGCCGTCAGCCAGGCCACCGGAAGGCTGGCCGCGACGACATCCTTGATCGTGTCGGGTACCAACGCCAGATGTTCAGACCTCACCAGCAGCCATTCCTGCCAGGTGCCATTCTCACCGACGCCGTAGGGTCCCGTGAACATCACGCGGCTTCCCACCGCGAGCCCGGAGTCGCCTGCGTCCTCAATGACACCCGCACCCTCATTGCCGAGCACCAGCGGCGCCTTGGCTCGAGGGTGTCCACCCGACAGGACCGTGTATTCGAGCGGCGTGACGCCGGCGGCCGTCACGCGGACCAGCACCCTGCCCTTTGCCGGTTGCGGCTTGGGCAATTCGGTCTGCCGCAGCGCGCCATAGCCTGAGAAAGCTTTCGCCTCGATCGCACGCATTGGTGATATCCCATAAAGTAACAGACCTGTACGTTACACCGATAATAGGTACTGGTCTGTTACTTTGTCAAGCGAGAAATCGGAACGAAAGGAGCATGCAGCATTTCCGCTCTACCCGATCAGTCTGATTGGGCTTTAGCGCCGAATGTCGTCGGCCTCGGCAGGATCACGACGATCTCTTCGCGACGCCCGCGATCAGCTCATCCACTCTCGAGAGGAACAGCTTCAGAATCGGAGAGGTATTGGCCCTCCTGTAGCCGATAACCAGATCGATCGTCGGCGCCCCGCCTTCGAGCGGACGGCTAACGACCGACCAAGGCATCAGGTTTTCGACATAGGCCGGGATCAGCGTCACGCCTCGCGTCGACGCAACAAGTGACATGACCACCGCGGGGTTGTCTACACTCTGCGCTGACGTGACATGGACTCCTGAGCGATCCAGGTAGTCGTCGATCACTGCGCGCAGCACCCTGGCCTTGTTACCCATAGCGATGAAAGGCTCACCAACGAGTTCTTGTGGAAGGATTGCAACGCGGGACGTCAGCGGATGATCACTAGGCATGAGCACCACGAGCGGTTCCCGACCCACGACCTGGTAGGCGAGATTGAAGTCTGGTTCGGCACGCAGGAACGCCAGATCCAGCTTGCCGCGCGCGAGTCCTTCGGCAAGATCTGGCGAATAGTCGCTGGACACGATGACGTCGATGTTCGGCAACTCGCCGCGCAGAATGCGCATGACCTCAGGCAGCCAGGTCATTTCCTGTCCAGTGAGGAAGCCGACAGAGAAGTGCTGCTTCGCAGGTTGCGCCGCCCTGCGGGCCGATTCGACTGCAGCTTCCACCTGTGTCAGCGCCAGTCGGGCGTGATCGATGAATGCCTTGCCTGCCGGGGTCAGCTCCACGCCGCGTGCGCTGCGGCTCAGCAACTCGACCCCGACCTGGTCCTCCAGATCCCGAATCTGCCGACTCAGTGAAGGCTGCGAAGTGTGCAGGCGCCGTTCGGCTGCCTCCGTCAGGCTGCCCGTCTCGGCGACAGCAATGAAATACCGAAGATGTCGCAGCTCCATTGCGGATCCCATGCCTGTGAAGTATGCCAACCAGCCAATAAAGGCTTTTTCAATCTTGCCACAAGTCCCTGGATTCTTTCTCATGGCTGTGTAGCTGGCGAAGCATAAAGTTAGGCATGCAGAACTTATTCACCGATCTTTATTCTCGGTTGAGCGAGGTCCCGTTCGTGGCCGGTATTCGCTACTCGGTCGCCGACGTCACGGCGCTGGCCACGATTGACTTCGCCGTGGACGGCCTCAAATTGGCCGACTCCGAATTGCGCGGGCGATCCATGGCGCACCAGAGCATTGCGAACCAGTCGACGGGCTCGCCGTTTCAAGTACGGATAATCGAAGCCCCGCCGTCGATGAGTGACGCGGTGCCCGATCATCCCTCCATTTTTTCATAGGCGCTGCACCACCCTTTCGCCATGACGCGTTCACCCAGAAAGATCGTGCAGGGGCCTGACTGGTCAGAGGCAAGACCTTTATAGTGCCGACAATTCGCGCAAACCTGCCCTTTCACGTACTTTGGATGCCTGGCTTCATCGACAGATGTTGCGTCGTCCCGGTAACTGAGCCATCGCGCTGTCAGGTCGCGCTCAGAGACCGCGCCCGTTTCGGCAAAGACGCCCGCCTGTGGAGCGCAAGCGACGACGAGTGATGCTATCTGCAAAATGCAGTGGCGACGTGAGAATTTCACTGCACAACTCCCAAACCTGACCGGCAAAAAGGATGATCGTTTATGTATGTGCGCGGTGACGTGCATCAAGCGACACGTCCTGCCGCCTTGTCATGGTTTCCAAGCCAGACGATGAAATTCGTGCCTGACAGCAGGCTGCTCACCGTCAGCCGCCATTCGTGAGCAATCGCAATCTCCTTGCAGATGGCCAGTCCGAGGCCAGCGCCGTCGTGCTTTGTATCAGGTGCACGCCAGAATCTTTTGAAAAGGAACGGAAGGTATTCCCGCCTGATCCCAGGGCCCATGTCCCGAACCTGAATCGAGACGTTGTCAACTGTTAGCGATACGATGCTATTCGGCGGCGAGACGTTGATCGCATTCTCGACGATATTCTTGAGCAGGATAAAGAGCGCACTCCTGTCTGCCCAGATCAACGGCTGTGCAACGGCCGCGTCGAGTTGAAGCTCCACCTGCCTTTTTTCAGCTTTGCGCTCCAGATAGGAAACAACGTCCCGTGCGACGTCGACACTGCTCACTTCCCCAAAGCTGTAGTTCTGTGATTCGCTAACCTCCGCCAGATGCAACAACTGTCGAACCTGGCGGGCCATCAGGTCAATCTCGCGAAACAGCAGTTCCTTGTGCTCGATCTCCGGTTGCAGTTCGATCTGGCCACGGATCAACGTAAGCGGCGTCTGCAACTCGTGCGCGGCCGACGCCAGAAACTGCTGCTGGACCGCGAAGCCATTCTCCAGTCTGGCAAGGGTATCGTTGAAGGCTTTGATCAGTGGCTTGATTTCACTCGGAATACCTTGCAGCGACAGACGCGTCGTCAGATTGCGCGGCGTGATCGATGCCGCGGCCTTTGACGCTTCCCTCAGTGGCTTGAGTACGCGATGCACGGTTATCGTGAGCGTCAGTCCGAAAATGATCGTCGCAACCAGGATGGTGACTTTGACGATCGCAGGAATCTGCTTGACCTTCGCGCCAATCATCGCATCGACGAGGCGTGCGCTCGTAGCAGTCTGCGCATAGAAGACCGAATCCCCGCGCGGAACCTGACGCGTCACAACGCCAAATGCCTTGTTGCCGATCGTTACGTCCGCCGTCTTGCCCACGGCCTCCCCCAGATCACCGGGCACCCACGGCGCGCCCTCCCGGGCGTTGTCCGACGCGAGCAGCACATTGCCCCGCTCGTCGAGCAGGCGGTACATGAGCTCGGTGCGAGCCACCGCAAAAATCCACGCCCTCTCCTCCGGGAGCCGTACCGAAACCGGACGGCCAGCGCTGTCGAAGACGACTCCGTTCGCAACGTCCGTGGCGCTCTCGAGCTGTTCATGCCGCCCCAGCGTCTGCTCGGGAAAATGATTGAACGCGTACATGACGACGGTGGCGAGGACAGTCAGGCTGAGGGCAAGCGCAGCAACGCTGGTCAGCCACAGCCGCGCGGACAGACTTCGAATCCAGTGATTGAGCATGATGAAAACCGTACAGGTTGGCTGCGGGTGGAACGGGCGTACCGGGTCAGCAATTTACCTGGCGTTGCTTTGTATCGGCCACATCACTGACGGAGTGCCCGCGTTGTTGCGCATTCTCGAGCTGCAGAGACTTGTGGTGTCGATTCCTGGACGAAACACGTAGCCCCTTGTGCGTACCGTCTGGATCAGTTCTGGAGCGCTGATGTCTCGCTCGATGCGCCTGCGCAGGCGATGCACCCAGAGGCCTACGGGTGCCGGCCGGTGCTGCTTGTCAGGCCAGATGCGCTGCGCAATGGCCTCTTTCGAGAACACCCGGCCTGGCGCCGTCGTGAACAGGTTGAGAACCGCATACTCGGTTTGCGCGAGCGGAACCGGCTCACCGTGCAGCGTAAGCGTGCGCGATGCGAAGTCCAGCTCGAAGCCGTTGAAACTGAAGGGTGACCTCGATACCGGCTCCTCCAGCGCAACCTGTCCCGACCGCTTCAGCACAGAGCGGATTCGGACCAGCACTTCACGGACGTTGAACGGCTTGCAGACGAAATCGTCGGCACCGCATTCAAGCGCTACGATGCGTTCGGTCACGTCGTCCTGTTCGCCGAGCATGATGACCGGCAGGTCATCACCGCCGCGTCGCAGCGTCTGGAGCGCGGCCAGCCCGCTGCCGAAAGTCGCCCCGCTCGTCATCACGATCAGCGCCGGCCGCTCCACTTCGACGCGCTTCGCAACCTTGTCGGGCTCGTACAGAACTGCCACATCGAAACCGCTCGACTGCAGACCCGCGCGCAATGCGTCGCGACAGGACGGATCGCCGTCAACCACCAGAACCGTCTGTTTCATGCGCCCCTCCTCGTCAAGCCAGGCTTGTCATGCGAATCAGTCTGTCCTGAGGCCTGTTGCAGCGCGAAGCCCGCACCGCGAGTATTCGCGAGCCGCGTGGTCGTGCCGATGGCCAACAGCTTCTTGCGCAGGCGGTGGACCGTCACTTCCAGCGCGTTAGGCGTCACCGCGTCGCCGAGGCCCCATGCAGCATGCTCGAGTGCAGCATGCCGAACCGTGCCGCCCGCTGCCTTCACGAGACATAGCATGATCTGCAGTTCGGCAGGCGCAAGCGGTACCGACTGGGCACCACTGCGTATCATGCGTTGCTGCGGATCCACCGTGAGGTCGGCGAACGACAGCACCAGTTCCTCCAGAGCCGGCGGCCGGCGCATCAGCGTACGGACCCGCGCGATCAGCTCGCTCATGGCGAACGGCTTGGTGACGTAGTCATCGGCGCCGCTTTCGAGGCCGTCCACGCGATCGTGCAGCGCATCGCGAGCCGTCAGCATCAGACACGGTGTCATCTGGCCCGCGGCACGCAATCCGCGCAGAAAAGTGAGCCCGTCTCCGTCCGGCATCCCGCGGTCGATGATCAGCACCGCGTAGTTGGCGCGGCTCACACCGTAGTTCGCCTCAGAGATGTTGCGAAAGTGATCGGCTTCGATTCCCGCTCCCGTCAGCGCCTTGCGCACCATGCTGGCGAGGCGCTCGTGGTCTTCGATCAGTGCAACTCGCGACATGACGTTTCGCTCAATTGAATTGATAGAGGTAGCCAATTTTGGCTTGCGGAATGAACCTCTTGCCTACCAGCGGGCTGTCGGTGATGCCACTGCCGAGATGCGACACGCCGATGTCGAGGATCACTATCTGATGGCGGGTGAACCGGTAGTCGACGCGCGTGCCAACCGACATGTCGTAGGTCGATTTGCCAGTGTACTGCGGGCGGTCCGCCCGCACCTCGGACGGCCTCACGCCGTAATAGTAATCCACGTACTTGCTGCTAACCCATTCGGCGCCGACGTGCGGCGCGAGCGAAAAGTTGCCGTAGTCGAAGGACTTGCTGAAGTCGATGCTCGCCATTTCACCCTTGTTGCCGCCGGCCAGGAAGTCAGCGGAAAGCGTGCCGAATGCGGTCTGCCAGGCGAGCGCCGGGCCATACCAGAAGGCACCATTGCGGTTCTGCATGCCGTTCAGGATCGGCGCGTCGGACTGCCTGTATCCGTCGCCGATCGCGAACCTGCCGCGCAGTGCGAAGCTCACGCTGCTCCACTTGCCGATCTTCAGATCAACCGTCGTGCCGAAAGCATGCACCCATTTACTGTCGAGGGAAACCAGCGGGATCGGTGTGAATCTGGTGCCATAACCTTTGTACGGCGCCTGCTCGATACCCGCTCCTACTCCCAGGCCCCAATGGGTCACATTCGTGGCGTTGCTCAACACGGTAAAGCCCGAGTCGTCGGTGTCGGGTGGTTCCGCGCTGACACCGTCCGCCCAGGCCGCGCCCGAACACAGGCATGCTGAAGCAACGGCCAGCACTAGCTGGTGCTCACGGCGAAAAGTTTTTTTCACAGGCGTTCCTGAAGTGGATGGATGAGACGCAATCGACTTTAGGACCGACTGACTTACTCGTTACTTACCCAAAATTGCGCAAAACAGAAAGATGAAGGACATGAGCGCCGCAAGATGCGAATCCTTTGGGCCGTCGCCTAACGCGCGTCGCGTCGCGTGAAGCAGCCTGACAGACGTGCAGCCCAACGCCTGAATCCATCGATGTAAGAGAACACCACGGGTATCACCAGCAGGCTCAACGCCGTCGAGGTCAACAGTCCGCCGATCACTGCGAAGGCCATCGGCTGCCGGAAGCTTGCGTCCGCGCCCAGCCCGAGCGCGATCGGCAGCATGCCCGCCGTCATCGCGACCGTGGTCATCACGATTGCTCTCGCCCGCTTCGCACATGCGTCGACGAGCGCGTCGACGATCGGTAACTTCAGCGGTTGCAGATTGCGGATCGTGTACTCGACCAGCAGGATGGAGTTCTTCGTGACAATCCCCAACAACATGACAAGACCGACCATCGAAGGCACGTCGAGTTCGCTGCCGGTCGCGAGCAGCATCACGAACGAGCCGCCGAGGGACAGCGGCAGCGCGGACAGGATGGTGACTGGCTGAAGAAAGTCCTTGAACAGTACGACGAGCAACAGGTAAACGCAGAGAATGGCTGTCACGATCGCAAAGAGAAACCCGGACGACAGTTCGGCCATGGTATCGGCGTCACCGTTTTCGAGAAGTTCGACATCGGCAGGCAACGCACGGACGGACGGCAGCGCCCTGACCGACGTCAGCGCCTCGCCGAGCGCGGTCGCCCCGAGATCGGCCGAGACCAGCACGAAGCGCTTGCGATCGAAGCGCGCAAGCTCCGCAGGCCCACTTCCCACTGAGACGCTCGCCACCGATCCGAGCGGTACGGGACCGTCACGGCCCTTCAGGCGCAGACCGGACACCGAACTGACGCGTTCCAGTTCGCGATTGCCAAGCTGCACGCGCAGGAAGATCTGCCGGTCGTCGAGGTTGAGTCTTGCGAGCTGTGTGTCAAAGTCTCCGGTGGTTGCGATGCGCGCAGTCTCGGCGATCGCCGCGGTACTGATGCCGCGTTCAGCGGCAAGCGCCATATCGGGGCGGATCTCGATTTCGGGCCGCTCCATGCTCGCAGACGAAGCCACGTTGCTCAGTCCGCGAATACCGCGCATCTCACGCGCTACCCGTGCTGCACTCCCGGTCAGCGCCGGTATGTTGTCGCTGGCCAGGATGATCTCGAGCTTCTCACCGAGTCCGCCGTCACCGAGGGAAAACCGCGCCCCCGGAACAGCGGAGAGGCGTTGCCGGACTATTGCCTCGATCTTCGCCTGCGACGGCCGGATGCGTCGCGGCGCGAGCATCAGGGTCATCGTGCCGAAACGAACACCGGCCGTCTGCGCCGAATCGAAGCTCGTCGTCGCGTTGCCGCCTGCGACGCTGAAGATGCGCTCGATTCCGGAAATGCCACTGAGCGCCCGGCGGGCATCATGCTCGACAGCGAGCGTTGTGTCGAGCGCGCTACCCGGCGGCAACTCGACATTGGCCACGATGAAACCGCGATCGGACGCCGGTACGAAGCCGCTGGGAATCAGCGGAATCAGCGCAACCGAGCCGGCAAGAAACGCCACGGTCAACCCCAGCGTTGTCTTTCGGTGGGCTAGACACCAGCGCACGGCCAGCAGATAACGCTGCATCAGTCGCGATGGCGCCCGCTCGCAAACTGGCCCATGAAGCGGCGTGCTCCTGAGCATGGCAACGGCCATCATCGGTGTGAGCAGTCGTGCGACCAGCAGCGACATCAGCACGGCGACCACCGCCGTCCAGCCGAACTGCTTGAAGAACAGGCCCGGGACACCCGTCATTTGCGCGGTCGGCAGGAAGATCGCGACCAGCGTAAGGGTCGTCGCGATCACCGGCAGGGCGATCTCCGTCACGGCGTCCGTTGTGGCCTGGACGATGTGCTTGCCCATCTGCAGATGCCGCTCGATGTTCTCGATCTCCACAATCGCGTCGTCGACCAGCACACCAATCACGACGGCCAGCGCCAGGAGTGTCAGCGTGTTCAACGAATAGCCGAGCCACTGCATGGTGGCGAAGGCCGGCAGGATCGATAGCGGCAATGCAGCAGCGGCCACGAGTGTCGCGCGGCCGTCGCGCAGGAACCACCACACCACCAGCACGGCGAGCAGTGCGCCCTCATAGAGCATGTCCATCGACCCTTTGTACTGCTCTTTCGTGTAGTCGACGGCGCTGGAAACCAGCAGGAACGTGAACGTGGGGTCAGCTGCGTGAAGGCGGTCGAGCGCCGCTTCGACCTCGGTCGCTATGCGTGTCTCGTCGGCACCTTTAGCCCGGTAGATCCTGAAGCCGACGACCTGCCTCTCGCCGAGTATCGCGGTCTGGGTTGGCTCAGCGAAACTGTCTTCGACGCGTGCGACCTGATCGAGTCTGATCGAGCGGCCATCGGCGAGAACGATCGGATAGCGCGCGAGATCGGCCACCCGCGGCACGGTACCGAGCACGCGCATTGACTGTTCGGCCCCACCGAAGCGCCCGCGGCCGCCCGAAGCATCCATCTGCATCGAACGAAGTGCGCGTGACACATCGACTGCCGTCACGCCCGTCGACGCCAGGCTGGCCGGATCGACTTTCACCTGCACCTCTCGCGTGACGCCGCCGACGCGCTCGAATTGCGCGACCCCGGCAATCGCGAGCACCGTCTTGCTGACGGCGTCGTCGACGAACCACGACAGGCGCTCGTGGTCGAGCCGGAACGAAGCGACCGCGAACGTCATGATCGGTGCGGAATCGCTTCTGACCGCCGTTACGACCGGTGGATCGAGATCGGCGGGCAATTCGGAGCGGATGCCATCGAGTGCGTCCTTTGCTTCGTTCAGCGCATCGGAAAGATTGCGCCCGATGATCAGCTTGAGCTGGATATGAACCTGTCCGTCGACGATGTGCGTATTGATGTGCTTCAGCCCTTGCAGCGTGGCGAGCGCGTCTTCGGCCTTGCGGGCGACGTCGGTTTCGAGCTGGACGGGCGCCGCGCCGGGCAGCGTCAGCGTGACATTGAGGGTCGGCAGATCGAGGTCCGGCATGTTCTGGATCGGCAATTGATGAAAACCCCACAGTCCCGCCAGCGACAGAAAGATGAACAGCACGACGACCGGGATCCGGTGTTGAATCGACCACGTGGCGAAGTTCATTGCAGCGCCTCACTGACCGTCGATACCGAAGCCGGCGCAAGCGTCACGACATCCCCTTCGTTCAGCAACGCGGCCCCTTCCCGGACGATGTGGTCCGTGTCGGCCAGTCCGCGCAGGATCTCGATCCGCGTGCCCTCGCGCTGGCCCGTCTGCACTTCACGCAACGTGACCCGCTGCACGCCGCCTCGCTCGACGACGACAGCCACATTGCTGCGCCCATCGTGCATGGCGAGCGCAGAGGCCGGCACCACCAGTGCATCGCTTTCGCCTGACGCGATGCGTCCGCCCGCGTACATGCCCGCGCGCGCATGCGAGCCCGGCTCGAGGTCGGCAAAGACGATAGCCACGCGCGACTGCGGATCCAGCGACGGCGCGATCCGGCGCACTGTGCCCCGCACCTCGCTGCCGTCCGGCAATGTCACAAAGACCTGCAAACCAGGCCTGACAGCCGCGATCTCGGCGGCCGTCACTTCGGCTCGCCATTGCAGCCGGTCCTGCCGGATCAGCCGGAACAACTCCTCGCCGACCGGTGTCACCGAGCCGAGGGTAGCCGCGCGTGCGCTGATCGTGCCGTCGTCGGGTGCGACGACGCTTGCGTTCTGCAAATCGAGCTTGCGGACCTGCAACTGCGCCCGCGCGACGTCGACCTGCGCCTTCGTCACCGCGGCCGCCGTGCGGTATTGCAGCAGGTCCTGCCTGCTGATGCCGCCGCTGTCCTTCATCGGCAGCGCGCGGGCTTCGTTGGTGCTCGCCTGCTGCGCGCTCGCCTCGGCCTGCGCAAGCGCAGCGGCCATCTGTGCGACCTCGGCACGAAGCATCGCCGTGTCGTAGCGGGCCAGCACCTGACCCTGCTTCACGACTTCGCCGACGTCGACGCGCACTTCAGCGATTCGCGTGCCGGTCACCAGGGCACGGATCGACGCTTCCTGCCATGGCGCGATCGCGCCGGACACATCGATCGATCGGATCCAGTGCTCGTGGTGCGGCGTAAGCAGTGCGACCGTTAGCGCGCTTGCCGCGCTCACCTGGGCGGTGCCAGAGGGGCGGGAGCGAAGCGCGGCCACAACGCCCAAAGCCACGACCAGGACAAGAACGATGACTGCTGCGACGACGCGCCGCCTGGTCGTAGCGTGACGGCGAGATCCCGCGATTCGGGTAGCGAATGACTGCGGCATGGTGGATCAATCCGGTTGAGAGTGCGAGACGGCAAAAGCAGCGGCGTTGCCCGATGCGCGGATCACGTCGACCCATGCCTGCACGCTCGCACGTGCGGCATCGACTGCGGTTTCGTCGGCCGCTTCGCGCTTGCGGCGCGTGTCCTCGAGCACGAACAGGCTGACTGCGCCGGCGCGCCATTGCGATTCGGTCGCGTCGAGGGTCGCCTGAGCCGCATCGCGCGCATGCGCCGCCGCAGTGAGCCGCTGGCGCGCATGCGCCTGCGCCGACAGCGCGTTTTCGACGTCCTGCGCGGTGGTCCGCACGGTTTCGCGCAAGGTGGCGAGCGCGGCAAGGTAACGGGCGCCCGCGGCATCGACAGACGCCGCGCCCGCTCCGGCATCGAAGATCGGCCCGCTAACGGCGGGCAGCAGTGACCATGCGAGATAAGACAACGTCGACCCGGACGCACTGATCCAGTTGCCACTGAGCACCGCCGTCAGATTCAGAACGGGAAGCCGGTTGGCACGCGCCACGCCGATTTCCGCGTAAGTCGCCGCCACTTCGCGCTCGGCGGCAATGACGGCCGGATGGCTCGCGAGCACGGTAGCAGGCAGCGCAAGCGTGGCTTCGGGTATTTTCGAAAACGCGAACGAATCGTCGTTGCGCTGTGGATGCAGAAGACGGGTCGCGCCTGGACGCGCGTTCAAATCATCCGCTGACAGCCCGGTCAGCTGAACCAGCGCGTCCATGTCCTGCACACATAGTTCGTCCTGGGCAATCAGGCTTGTCTGCGCATCGGCAAGTGAACTCAGCGCGCGGCTTTCGTCGACCGGCGCGGCAAATCCCAATGTAACGCGTTGACGCGTCAGCACCAGGTCGCGTTGCTGCGATTCGATGTCGTGGCGTCTGACGTCCAGCACCACCCGGCACGCTCGCAGCGAAGTCACGGTACCGGCTACCTGGGCGGCCAGCAGGAGGCGCGCTGCGGCCGCGTCTGCCGTACGCGCGGCCAGCCGGCTGCTGGCAGCCGACTGTGCCAACCGAAGGCGTCCGAACAGATCGATTTCCCATGCGAATGTCGGGCCGCCCGTGACTGCCGAGCCCACCACTGTGCTGCCACCGCCTCCCGTAGTTCCGCCAATGCCGCCGCCTCCGCCCTGCACGCGGGCGCGCTCGACGCTCGCATTGAACGACACATGCGGGCGGCTTTGAGCGGTCTGGACGCCAAGCGTCGCGCGCGCTTCCGCGACATGCGCCGCGGCAAGCGCGAGCGACGGGCTGCTGTCGAACGCCGCTTCAATCAAACCATCCAGCACCGGATCACCGAGCGCGGTCCACCATTTATCTTCAGGCGGCAGCGAGGCCGACGCGTCATGCATCTGGTTCGCCCAGGCCGGATGAACCTGAAGCGCCGGCTGCACATAAGCGGGTTGCACCGAGCAGCCATCCAGCCCTGTGCAGATGACGAAAGCAAACCCTATCCATCCCGCTGCCGCATCGCGACGTGCCCCGCGTCTACCCGGCATGTGTGCTGCTCTGCCTGGCGGACGCGGGAAACAGGCCGACGGCACGAGGCAAAAAGAGAGCCGTCGCCACTTCGATATCAAGCGGGTCAGTCATTGAGAAATCCAGACGGGGTTCGGTAAATCGACCTGGGCTCAACCAGCTCAATCGTGCGACCGATGAGCTGGATGTCGCCGCACCAGCAGCAATGGTGTCGCAGCGTGACTTACCTGACACTTACCGCACAGGGCATCACACAGGGTCCGATGCTGTCTGCGCGCAACCGTTCGGTGGTAAGTGAGCAGTAAGTCCTCCGGCTTCATCATCCATTCGACTGGCTGTGGCGACGCGCACGCGTGCATCGCAGGCCCGATCGTCAAAACCCCCGCCGGGAGACTGCGCATGAACAAACGTGATCTGAGTGGCCTGGCGTCGGTCGCCACGGCACTGGTTTTATGCGGATGCGCGACGGGTTCCGGACGCACCGCCGGCGACCCGCTCGAGCCGATGAATCGCGCGGTTTATTCGTTCAACGACAAGCTCGACACCTACGTGGCCAGACCCGTGGCGACCGCGTATCAGAAGGTAACGCCGACGCCGGTGCAAACCGCCGTTCGCAACTTCTTCTCCAACCTTGGCGATATCGGCAACTTCGCCAACGATCTGCTGCAACTCAAGGCGACGGACGCGACAGAAGATGTGATGCGCTTTGCGTTCAACTCGACATTAGGCATTGGCGGCCTGATCGACTGGGCGACGCCCGCGGGGCTGCCGAAGCATCATCAGGATTTCGGTCTGACACTTGCCCACTATGGCGTGCCGGTTGGGCCTTATCTGGTGATGCCGCTATTCGGCCCGAGCAGTGTGCGGGACGTGAGCGACATCGCCGTCGGCGGTCTGCTCAACCCGTTCGGGGCCGCATCTTTTCCCGTCCAGGCGTCGGTGGACGGCACTCGCATTGTGAGCAAACGGGCCGATCTGCTGGGCGCTTCAGACCTGCTTTCGCATGCGGCCCTCGATCAGTATTCGTTCGTACGCGACGTGTATCTGCAAAGACGGCGCGAGCTGTCTTCGAAGCCCACGGATGCCGGCGTGCTGCCCGACTACTCCGGCACCGCATCTCAGTGAATTCATCGCCGACACGTGACGATTTGATAACGCTCCGGTAAGTGTCCTGTAAGTCACGCGCGTTCAACATGAGCTCAATGTCATCAGGCAGCGGAATCTTATTCCACGAAAGGCAACACCGCGACGACCCTGCGGACAAACGTTGTGCTGTTTTCTGTTTCGACCGCAATCGCCATGGTTCCCTGTTTCAGTGTCGGCCTGCTGTTCGGCCTGCCCGACGAAGGTACGTCCGGATTGCCCTGGCAGGGCGGCATCTTCGTGCTCGCATCGCTGGTCGTGTTGTTGCTGCGCTGGGAGGCGAGGCGAGCGTTCGACTCGCCTTGCAGGCAAAGAAGGCATCTGCTATCAGAGTGCTGCGAATGGACACGGATGTTTTGCGCCCAAGGCAGGCATTGGTGCGGCCTTGGTGGTTCCGCAGGCAGCGGCTGTGAGGCAACGCACGCAGAGGATCGACATTAGGCCTGCCTGACATCTCAAACTGAGATATTGCCGATTTATGCGAGTCATCTCCGACAAAACCTTAGTCGAGATTGCGACCAGGCACGTTGATGCGGGGACGCCGCTCCGGATTTGGCGAAAGACCGTTGAGGCGGGGACGTTCGCGAATTTTGCGGACTTAAAAAAGGCATTCAACGCGACGGACAACGTTGGCGATTATTACGTGTTTGATGTCGGTGGAAATAAGTACCGCATGGCGGGTTCTTTGGCGGGTAGAAACGAAAACAGGCCCCTAAGGGCCTGTCTGCTTGATGTTCTGGCGGAGAGACGGGGATTCGAACCCCGGATAGGTTATTAACCTATACACGCTTTCCAGGCGTGCGACTTAAACCGCTCATCCATCTCTCCGGCGGGAGGCGAATTATAGCAAATTCTGCGCGGACCGCCACCTCCTGCCAGGGGACGCCCCGAAAAGACCAAAAAGACGCTCAAAAAAGCCCATCAAGGATGCCGGATATAGTCCACGAGCGCCCTCGCATAAGCATCCGGTTTCCGGTCGACGAGGCTCACGGCGATCGCCACCAGAAACCCCGCCGGCACACCGAACACACCCGAACTGATCGGCTCGATGCCAAACCAGCGCGCGCCCGAAAACCCGGTGAGCTGCGTAAAGAACGGATAGGTCGAAACAATGTAGTAAATGCACACGACGAGCCCCGCCACCATCCCCGCCACGGCACCGAGCCGTGTCGTGCGCTTCCAGAACACCCCCAGCACGAGCACCGGGAACAGACTCGACGCCGCCAGCGAGAACGCCGCCCCCACCAGAAACAGGATATTCCCCGTATTGAGGGACGCCACATACGACGCAAACAACGCCACCCCAAGCAGCAGGATCTTCGAAATGGTCACGCGCCGCTGGCTCGATGCCGATGGATCGACCATGTGATAGTAGACGTCGTGCGACAGCGCATTGGCGATCGTAAGCAGCAAGCCGTCGGCCGTGGAGAGCGCCGCGGCCAGCGCCCCCGCCGCGATCAGCCCCGACATCACATACGGCAACCCCGCGATCTCGGGCGCAGCCAGCACCACCATGTCAGGCTGCATCTGGATCTCGCTCCAGCGCACGACCCCGTTACCATTCACGTCCGAAATGCTGATCAGATACGGCTCGATCCTGCGCCACTGCATCACCCACTGCGGCAGTTCGTCGAACCGGTGTCCAACCAGGTTCGTCAGAATGTCGTACTTGATCAGCACCGCAAGCACGGGCACGGTCAGATAGAACAGCGCGACGAAGAACAGCGTCCAGCCCACCGACCTTCGCGCTGACGCCACCGAAGTCGTCGTGTTATAGCGCGTCAGAATGTGCGGCAGGCTCGCCGTGCCAAGCGAAAGACACAGCAGCAGCGAGAGGAAATTCCGCCGGTGTATCCGCCTGTCCTCTTCGCTCGTGGCGGGAAACGGCTCATACATCGGAACCGGCGCCGACGCGCGCGTCAGCATCTCGTCGCGCCGCTGGGTCCAGACGATCTGCGCTGCCGCGGCATCGCGTGGAAAAGCCGCAAGGGCCCGTTCGCGCTCGTTGATGTCGCGCAAAGGACCGTTATGTCGTCGCAGATCGGCAAGCTCCTGCGTCAGCCGGGCTTTTTCAGCGACGAACGACTGCGGCAACGCGTCGAGCCGTGTCTGCATTTCGGTGGCGCGCCGCCGGTAGTCGTCGCGTACGGTTTGCTCCTCTGGCGCATCGCGCACCTGCCGCTCGAGCGCTTCGACCCGCTCCATCAGGCGGCCGTAGTTGAACTGCGGCACCCAGCCGAGGCCGTCCTTATGCGCGATCATCGACACCGGGATCAGGATCGCCGCGATCAGGATGATGTACTGCGCGACCTGGGTCCACGTGACCGCGCGCATGCCGCCGAGAAACGAACACACGAGAATCCCGGCCAGCCCGCAGAAGATCCCGATCGCGAAGTCGACGCCGATAAAGCGCGTCGCGATCAATCCGACACCCTGGATCTGCGCGACCAGATACACGAACGAACACAGGATCGCAGACAACGCTGCAAGCCCCCGCACGGCATTGCTCGAAAAACGCGTGCCGAGAAAATCGGGAATCGTATAGCGCGCGAGTTTTCGCACATACGGCGCGAGCAGGAACGCGACGAGACAGTAGCCGCCCGTCCAGCCCATCATGTACGCGAGACCATCGTAGCCGGTCGCGTACAGCGAGCCGGCCAGGCCGATGAACGACGCCGCGGAAAGCCAGTCGGCGGCCGTCGCCATACCGTTGAATGCGGACGGCACGCGCCGTCCCGCCACATAGTATTCGACGAGATCGGACGTGCGCGACAGCAGGCCGATCACGGCATAGACCGCGATCGGCACGAACAGGAACACATAGCCGATCCATGTGCCCGGCCCGGTCGAGCGCTCGACGCGCCACAGCACATAGATGAAAATGAGAAATCCCAGCGTATAGAGCGCGTACGAACGAATGAGCCGATGCGTGAGATTCATCGGCTCAGTTTCCCCCTCTCGGCGGCATCTGCTTCGAACGCGTCCTGCAACACACGGTCGGCGCGCTGCATCAGCGCGATGTACACGACGATCAGCGCCAGATAGATGAGGATTGCGCCCTGCGCGCCCATATAAAACGGCAACCTGAACCCGGCGAAGCGAACGACAGACAGATTGCGTGACGCGAGCGGCACGACGAACGACACGACGAAGCCAATCGCCATCAGCACCGCGATCAAGACGAGGTTGAAGCGCCAGTAGCGACGATGCGCGCGCGCCATCGCGTCCGAGACCGGAGGCGGTTCGGGCGGCGGATTGATCGTTCGTTGGGAAGGGTGGTGCGGCGCGGCCATGCGCCTATGTATCAAAAAGCCACCGCGCAGGCAATCGGGATTGTCATCGCGGCGCTTCGTCAAACGTTTGCGACCTCTGCAAAATAAAAGGCGCGTCCTGTGACGCGCCTTCCATCTGCAACAACGCTACGCTTAGAGCGATTCGCCGAGCTGGTCGAGGATGGCCGGATTCTCGAGCGTCGACACGTCCTGCGTGATCTCTTCGCCCTTTGCGAGCGAGCGCAGCAGGCGGCGCATGATCTTGCCGGAACGTGTCTTCGGCAGGTTGTCGCCGAAGCGGATGTCCTTCGGCTTTGCGATCGGACCGATCTCCTTGCCGACCCACGCACGCAGTTCGTTGGCGATCTTCGCGGCCTCGTCGCCTTCCGGACGCGTGCGCTTCAACACCACGAACGCGCAGACGGCTTCGCCGGTCGTGTCGTCAGGGCGGCCCACAACAGCCGCTTCCGCAACGATCGGATTCGCCACCAGCGCCGACTCGATTTCCATCGTGCCAAGCCGGTGGCCGGACACGTTGAGCACGTCGTCGATGCGACCCATGATCGTGAAGTAGCCGGTGTCCTTGTCGCGCACCGCGCCATCGCCTGCGAGGTAGAGCTTGCCGCCCAGTTCCTCGGGGAAGTAGCTCTTCTGATAGCGGTCCGGATCGCCCCACACATTGCGCAACATCGCCGGCCACGGACGCTTCATCACCAGTATTCCGCCCTGCCCGTTCGGCACATCCTGACCGGTTTCATCGACGACCGCCGCCATGATGCCTGGCAGCGGCAGCGTGCACGAACCCGGCACGAGCGGCGTGGCGCCCGGCAGCGGCGTGATCATGTGGCCGCCGGTCTCGGTCTGCCACCACGTATCGACGATCGGGCAACGCTTGCCGCCGACATGCTCGTAGTACCACATCCACGCTTCCGGATTGATCGGCTCGCCGACCGTGCCGATCACGCGCAACGACGACAGGTCGTAGCTCTTCGGATGCACTTTCACATCGGCTTCGGCGGCCTTGATCAGCGAGCGGATCGCAGTCGGCGCCGTATAGAACACGCTGACCTTGTGCTTCGCGATCATGTCCCAGAAGCGGCCGGCGTTCGGATACGTCGGCACGCCTTCGAACACGACCTGCGTGCCGCCGAGCGCGAGCGGTCCGTAAGCGATATAGCTGTGACCGGTGATCCAGCCGATGTCGGCGGTACACCAGAAGACGTCAGTGGGCTTCCAGTCGAAGGTCCACTTCATCGTCTGCGCGGCCCACAGCAGGTAGCCGCCGGTGCTGTGCTGCACGCCCTTCGGTTTGCCGGTCGAGCCCGACGTGTAGAGGATGAAGAGCGGATGTTCGGCGCCGACCCATTCGGGCGCGCATTGATCCGATTCGGCCTGGGTGATTTCATGCATCCACAGGTCGCGCCCTTCGTTCCATGCGATCTTGCCGCCGGTGCGCCTGTACACGATCACGCTCTTGACGGCTTCGCAACCGCCCATCGCGAGGGCTTCGTCGGCGATGTTCTTGAGGGGCAAGGCCTTGCCGCCGCGCATCTGCTCATCGGACGTGACGAGCGCCACGGCGCCGACGTCGACGAGCCGCTCGTTCAGCGACTTCGACGAGAAGCCGCCGAACACGACCGAATGCGTCGCGCCGATCCGCGCGCAGGCCTGCATCGCGACAACGCCTTCAACCGACATCGGCATGTAGATCACGACGCGATCGCCCTTCTTCACGCCGCGCTTTTTCAGCGCATTGGCGAAGCGCGACACGCGCTGCAGCAGATCCTGATAGGTGACGTTGGTGACGGTGCCGTCGTCGGCTTCGAAGATCACCGCGATGCGCTGGCCGTGGCCCGCTTCGACGTGCCGGTCGAGACAGTTGTACGAGGCGTTCAGCTCGCCGTCCTCGAACCACGTGTAGAACGGCGCTTTGGACTCATCGAGCACCTTGGTGAAAGGCTTGTTCCAGCTGAGCGTTTCGCGTGCGAGACGCGCCCAGAAGCCGTCGAAATCGCGTTCCGCTTCGGCGGCGAGCGCCCGGTACGCGTCCATGCCGGACACCGACGCCTGCGCCGAAATTTCAGCGGATGGCGGGAAAACGCGGCGTTCCTGAAGAACCGATTCAATCGCAGACATCGACTACCCCTTGGTGAAGATGAAACCCGAAACCTGTGCCGGCACAGTGACGCGCCGTGTCGTCGTGGCGCCGCGCGATGCGACGCATTGTCTCCAGACCCTCGCGCCGGGCCTCCATGACCCTGCGCCACGAACCAGCCGGATGCACACGCCGCATCGGACCATGGGCACCGCGATTACCTGCGACCGGTTCGTCCATCACTTCATCGGCAAAGATTAAGCGCTTGAACTTACCGTGCACTTACGCGAGACCGCGAATACGCCACGCCATTCATGGATGCAGCTGGTCGCCTTTACGCTATTAAGCAGGCGCTTTTACAATGCTAACTGAACTAGCCGCCCGGATTCCAGCTTGAATCGCTATTCACTGTTCCTCATCGCCGCGATGCTACTCGTCGGCAGCAATGTCGGTATCGGTAAATCGATCGTCGCGTTTGTTCCCGTTCCGCTCTTTGCCCTGCTCCGCTTCGTGATCGCAATGGCGGTCCTGTGGCCGCTGCTGCGCGTCTCGAAACTGCGTCGCGTGAAATCGGGCGAATGGCTCAATCTTTTTCTACAGGCGCTCTTCGGCACATTCGGGTTTACGCTGCTCATGCTCAACGGCGTGCATCGCACGAGCGCCGTCGCCGCGGGCGTGATTACCAGCACGATTCCCGCGGTCGTCGCACTGTTCTCATGGCTGTTCCTTAAAGAACGACCGGACGGTCGGGCACTTGCGTCGATCGCGCTCGCGATCGTCGGCGTCGTCGTCATCAATCTGGCGCACGCGGATCAGGCCGCGGGCGCCGCCATCGAAGGCTCGCTCCCCGGCAACCTGATGGTGCTTGGCGCCGTCTGCTGCGAATCGCTGTATGTGATCCTGTCGCGCCGTCTCACGCAGACCCTCGCCCCCATCGACATCTGCGCATACACGCACCTGTTCGGCCTCTTGCTGATGCTGCCGCTCGGCGCAGTGGCGCTGCTGCATTTCGATTACACGAGCGTGCCGCCCAGCGTCTGGTCTCTGGTGCTCTGGTATGGGCTGTCCGCGAGCATCTTCTCGTTCTGGCTGTGGATGAAGGGCATCCGGCACGTGCCGGGCAGTCTCGCCGGCGTATTCAGCGCGGTGCTTCCGCTGGCCGCAGCTGCCTACGGCATCGTCTTTCTCGGCGAACGGCCGACGCTCGCGCACGGCGTCGCGCTGGCGTGCGTCGTCGTGGGAATCGGCCTGGCGAGTCTCAAGGTAAGGCGCGTTCCGCCGGTCGCTTCCTGACGCGGCGAATCTCCACAAGGGAACATCGCCCTCCGCGCGCCGTCGGCTCGCGGAAATGCTCGTCAACAGTGTGTGAGCCCGGCGCGACAACGCCCGCCGTCCGGTTCGGCACGGCGATCCGGGGCGACGCTGTACAATAGCGCGCCTGACGCGAGCTTTCTTCAGCCGATTCGCGTCCCCGCTTTTTGCGCCGTCTGCCTACGCCACCGTTATCGCCTATGTCCGCTCCGCGCCACGATTCCGCCCGCACGCCACGTCGCCGCATGCAGCCGCTGCCGGCTGTCATCTTCATGAGCCGCTGGCTGCAGGTGCCGCTCTATCTCGGTCTTATCGTCGCCCAGGGCGTCTATGTCGTCCTGTTTCTGAAGGAAGTCTGGCATCTCGTCACGGCGGCGACGACACTCGACGAGACCAACACCATGCTCGTCGTGCTCGGCCTCATCGACGTGGTGATGATCTCGAACCTGCTGATCATGGTGATCGTCGGCGGGTATGAAACGTTTGTATCGCGGCTCGGTGTCGAGGGCCATCCGGACGAACCAGAATGGCTCGACCACGTGAATGCGGGCGTGCTGAAGGTCAAGCTGTCGATGGCGCTCATCAGCATTTCGTCGATCCATCTGCTGAAAACCTTCATCAACCCCAACCAGCACACGATGCACGCTGTGATGTGGCAGGTGATCATTCACCTCGCGTTCCTGGTATCGGCGCTCGTGATGGCGTGGGTCGACCGTCTGACGACGCATACCCATCCGCGGGACTTTCACGAGCCAGACACATTGCAACCGCTTTCCCCCTTGAAGGCGCAAGACTGGTCGCGCCAGAACGCGCGATCAGTCCAATAAAGCGCCACTTGTCCCCACTGAGCTAGCCATGACCGTCATCAAACAGGAAGACCTGATTCAGAGCATTGCTGATTCGCTTCAGTACATCAGCTACTACCACCCGCTCGACTACATCCAGGCCCTCGGCCGCGCCTACGAGCTGGAACAGAGCCCGGCCGCGAAGGATGCCATCGCGCAGATCCTGACGAACAGCCGGATGTGTGCGGAAGGCCATCGGCCGATCTGCCAGGACACCGGCATCGTCACCGTGTTCGTGAAGGTGGGCATGGACGTGCGTTGGGCCAGTGAAAACGGCAGCGCGACGATGGGCGTCACCGACATGATCAACGAAGGCGTCCGTCGCGGGTACCTGAACCCGGACAACGTGCTGCGCGCATCGATCGTGAGCCCGCCGGAAGGCGCGCGCAAGAACACGAAGGACAACACGCCGGCCGTGATCCACTACGAGATCGTGCCGGGCGACAAGGTCGACGTGCAGGTCGCGGCCAAGGGCGGCGGCTCGGAAAACAAGTCGAAATTCGCGATGCTGAATCCGTCGGATTCGATCGTCGACTGGATCCTGAAGACCGTGCCGACGATGGGCGCCGGCTGGTGCCCGCCGGGCATGCTCGGCATCGGCATCGGCGGCACCGCGGAAAAGGCGATGGTCATGGCGAAGGAATCCCTGATGGATCCGATCGACATTCAGGACGTCATCGCGCGCGGCCCGCAGGACTGGATCGAAGAACTGCGCGTCGAACTGCATGAGAAGGTGAACGCGCTCGGCATCGGCGCACAGGGCCTGGGCGGTCTTGCGACCGTGCTCGACGTGAAGATCATGGCCGCCCCGACGCACGCCGCGTCCAAGCCGATCGCGATCATTCCGAACTGCGCGGCAACGCGTCACGCACACTTCACGCTCGACGGCTCGGGCGTGGCGAAACTGGAGGCGCCGTCGCTCGACGCATGGCCGAAGGTGCAATGGGTTGCCAACACGGAAACCAGCAAGCGCGTCGACCTGAACACGCTGACGCCGGAAGAAGTCGCATCGTGGACGCCGGGCCAGACGCTGCTGCTGTCGGGCAAGATGCTGACGGGCCGTGACGCCGCGCACAAGCGCATCGCCGACATGCTCGCGAAGGGCGAAAAGCTGCCGGTCGATTTCACGAACCGCGTGATCTACTACGTCGGCCCGGTCGATCCGGTGCGCGACGAGGCTGTCGGTCCGGCAGGCCCGACTACCGCGACCCGCATGGACAAGTTCACCGAGACGATGCTGGCGCAAACCGGCCTGATTTCGATGATCGGCAAGGCCGAGCGCGGCCCGGTCGCGATCGAGGCGATCAAGAAGCACAAGGCGGCTTATCTGATGGCGGTCGGCGGGGCGGCGTATCTCGTGTCGAAGGCGATCCGCAGCGCGAAGGTGCTGGCGTTCGAAGACCTCGGCATGGAAGCCATCTATGAATTCGACGTGCAGGACATGCCGGTGACGGTGGCGGTCGATTCGAGCGGCACGTCGGTCCACCAGACCGGCCCGAAGGAATGGCAGGCGAAGATCGGCAAGATTCCGGTCGCGACGGCCTGAGCTTCATGATGAGTTGAGTGAAAGCCGGGGCCCGCAGTCCCGGCTTTTTTCATTATTCGACGAAGCGCTGAACCAAATGCAGAATGGATGCCGCAAAACGCGTGCGTTCTTGGCTTTTTCGGTTCAGGCGTTTATTGTTGATGAAATTAGAAATCCCGAGCCCTACAAGGAAAAAGATCATGCAAGGCGACAAGAAGGTCATCGAATATCTGAATGCACAATTGAAGAATGAGTTGACCGCGATCAACCAGTACTTTCTGCACGCGCGGATGTACAAGCACTGGGGCCTCGAGAAGCTCGGCAAGCATGAATACGACGAATCGATCGGCGAGATGAAGCACGCCGACTGGCTGATCGAGCGGATTTTCATGCTCGACGGCCTGCCGAACCTGCAGGATCTGCACAAGCTGCTGATTGGCGAAGAAACGAAAGAGATTCTTGAATGCGATCTGAAGCTTGAACAGATTTCGCAGGGCACCTGCAAGGAAGCCATTGTGTATTGCGAATCGGTTCGCGATTTCATCTCGCGTGAAATCTTCACGAAGATTCTCGACGACACAGAAGAACACATCGACTGGCTGGAAACACAATTGGATCTGATCGACAAGGTCGGTATTCAGAATTACCAGCAGTCCGCCATGGGCTCGGTTGAGTCCTGATCCACGGAATCCGTCCGCGCCGGGTACGACCGACAGGGTCGACGTGCCGGCCGCGGGCGTGGGTACGCCTTCTGCCCTTTCCGCTCTTTCCATTACGCTCATGACTGCACAGCTGGACGCCTCCCCGCTCATGCCCGCCAATCCTGCACCGGATGGCGTAACGCCCGTTTCGCATACGGCTTCGGACGCGCAGACGCGAGCGCCCGCCGCGGCATCGCCGGTTGGCGTCTTCGATTCCGGCCTGGGCGGACTCTCGGTGCTGCGTGCGGTGCGGGCGCAACTGCCGGGTGAATCGCTGATCTATGTGGCGGACTCGGCGTACGCGCCGTACGGCGAACGCGATGACGACTTCATCGCCGACCGGACGCTGGCGATCGGCGAATGGCTCGTCGCGCAAGGTGCGAAGGTGCTGGTGGTCGCCTGTAATACGGCGACGGCGCAGTCGATCGCGCTCGTGCGTGAGCGGCTGCCCATTCCGCTCGTGGGCGTCGAGCCGGGCGTGAAGCCAGCTGCGTCGCAGTCGATCACGCGCGTCGCGGGCGTGCTTGCAACCCAGGTCACGCTTCGAAGCGCCCGTTTTCAGGACCTGCTGGAGCGTTACGCGGGTGACTGCCGGTTTCTGTGTCAGCCCGGACACGGCCTCGTGCAAGCCATCGAGCGCTGCGACGTCGGCTCGCCCGAACTGCGCAAGCTGCTCGAAAGCTACCTCCAGCCGATGCTGGACGCTGGCGCCGACACGCTTGTGCTCGGTTGCACCCATTACCCGTTCCTCGACGCCACGATTCGCGAGATCGTCGGTGACCGGCTGACGCTGATCGATACCAGTGTCGCCGTCGCGCGGCAGCTGGAGCGCGTGCTGGATCAAAATGGGCTGCGTGCCTCCGGCGGCGCGGATGCCGCCCCATTACCGCGCTTCTGCTTCACCGGAGACGGCGCGCACCTCCAGCAGGTCGCATCGACACTGCTGCAGATCGAAGCGCCGGTCGAGCGCGTCAATATTCCGTCGCGCCGTACCGCAACGCTGGTCGCCCATGTCGCCTGAACCACGCGGCCCGTCAGCGGGGGGCTGCGCCGTCCATCCAGGCGTACGCGCCACCGTCTGACGCGCCGTCTCTGCGGTGGAGATACTCCCGCCCCCCGGCTGCCCCTGGATACGCGCCGGACGGCCCTCCAACCGGCCGCCCGGCCCCCTTCGCCGCGAAATCACCCGATACGACCCCACGCTGCAGCAGCGTGAAACCCTCCCAAGGGTCTAGTTTTGTTACAAAAATCCGCAGACGAGGCTTGCCAAACCACCCAAACATAATGATAATAATTCGCATTAACGTTAGCCATCGCGCCAAATCATGATCGTCTGCGTATGCAAGTCTGTCTCCGACCGCAAGATCCGTGCGTCCATCGCTGAGGGCATCGATTCGTTCGATGAGCTCCAGTTCGAACTGGGCGTCGCAAGCTGCTGCGGCAAATGCGAAGAGACTGTGCGCAACGTGATGGCGCAAAGCGGCGTCTGCGCGAGCCGTTGTGGTGTCGAGCATCACGCTCAAGCGATACCGCTCACCTTCTACGAACGCAAGGCTGCCTGATCCTGGAGCGCGGCTTTCGCCGCGCTCGTCGCCGCCGCTTTACCTACCACCGTCAGCAAGCCAGTCTCACACCAGCCAGCTACCGCTCACCCCTTTAAGGAGTTCGAGATGGAATTGCTGATCGGTTTTGTGACCACGCTGTGCATATCTCTGCTGATCTTCCGAAAATGACGTTGTTTCGCCCGACGCACTGCATAGGCGGGACGTCTGCCGCCTGTCGTCCACGCTAACATGCAGGCCTCACCTACCGTTCCAGCCGGCTTCCCGCCAGCGCAGTCCGTCCGAATGAATCTCCGGGTCGCATCAGCGGCCGGCGCCGTCGTCGCGATCCATGTGGCGCTACTCGCGGTGGTGCTCGCCACGCGCAACGAACCGGTGCCGCGTGCGCTCGAATCGCGCACGATCACCGCCGAACTGCTAAGTCCGGCGCCAGTGGCCGCGCCCGTGGCGATCCAGTCGACGCCGACCCCGCCCAAACCGGTGCCGCCCGTTCCGCAGACCAAGCCCAAGGTGCAACCCCGCCCGACGCCGAAGCCCGCGCCGACGCCTCTTCCCGAAGCCGCCGCGCCGTCGCAGCACGAGATCGCCACGCCTGAACCTGCACCGCCCGCGCCGCCAGCGCCCGCTCCGGCCGCCCCAGCGCCGGCCGCCGCAGCACCTGCCGTCGGGAAGCCGACGATGGCGCTGAGCGCGCCGAAAAGCGTCGCCCATCTCGACTGCAGTATCGTCACGCCTGACTACCCCGCGGTGTCGAAGCGCCGGGGCGAAACGGGCACAGCGTACGTCCGTTTTGTGGTCGGCCTGACCGGCAAGATCGAAAGCATCGAACTGAAGAAAAGCAGCGGCTACAACCGCCTCGACGATGCAGCCGTTGCCGCGATGCACGACAGCGCGTGCAAGCCGTACGTCGAAAACGGCGAACCGGTACAGGTCACCTACACCCAGCCTTTCACCTTCGGCCTGACCGACTGACTGAACGACCGATCCAGTTTCCAGAAAAAGGAATAGCCATGCAAAATTACGGTATCGCCCACGTTTGGGCGCAAGGGGATTTCGTGACGCGCGGAATCGCGCTCGTGCTGTTGATCATGTCGGTGCTGTCGTGGACGGTTATCGTCGTCAAGAGCTGGAACGTCGTGCGCCTGAAGCGCCTGACGAAGAATGCGGAACAGGCATTCTGGCATTCAGACGATCTCGCCGACGGCGTCAGAAAGCTCGGCGCGCACGCGTCGACGCCGCAGGACAACCCGTTTCTCGCGCTCGCGCTGTCGGGCCAGGAAGCCGCAGATCACCATCATCAGACGCAGCCTCATCTGCATGACCGCATGGACGTGTCGGACTGGGTAACGCGCTGCCTGAAAGACACCATGGATGAGAGCGTCGCGCGCATGCAGAGCGGCCTCGCGATTCTCGCGTCGATCGGCAGCACGGCTCCGTTCGTCGGGCTGTTCGGCACCGTGTGGGGCATCTATCACGCACTGCTGACGATCGGCGCGACCGGCCAGACATCGATCGACCAGGTTGCCGGCCCGGTCGGCGAGGCGCTGATCATGACCGCGTTCGGTCTCTTCGCCGCCATCCCCGCCGTGCTCGGCTATAACGCGCTTACGCGTGCAAACAAGGCGGTCGTCAGCAAGCTCTCCCGCTTCGCACACGGTCTGCACGCGTTCTTCGTGACGGGCGCCCGCCTGTCGTCGAGCAAGCGCGGCGACGGCCTGCGACTCGCCACGCGCGCCAACTGATCAGCGAGGCATCCCAATGGCAATGAGCCCCTTCGCCGGCGACCATGACGACGGCCTGATGAACGAAATCAACATGACGCCGCTCGTCGACGTCATGCTGGTTCTGCTGATCGTCTTCATGGTCACGATTCCCGTGATTCGTCACGCGGTGAAAATCGACCTGCCGCACGCCAGTAGCCAGAAAGAAGACAACAAACCGGCTCAGGTGACGGTTTCGGTTCAGGCAGACGGCACCTTTTTGTGGGGCGAGCAGCCGGTCAGCGACGACGTCCTGCGCGCAAAGATCGCAGAGGCCGCGCAGCAGAGCCCTCAGCCTGAGTTGCACCTGAACGCGGACCGCAAGGTGCCGTATGAAAAGGTCGCCGAGGTGATGTCGGCGGCCCAGGCCGGTGGTCTGACGAAAATCGGTTTCGTGACCGAGCCGAAGAAGTAACGCCGCTTTCGCCTCAACTGACGGTGAGACGCTGAAACCCCTGTTTTCAGGGGCTACAACGGACTGCATGGATAGTGGGAGCGCGGCAGAAAGTAAAAGGCCCTCATCGTCAGATGAAGGCCTTTTTTCGTGCGCACTCGGCGCCTTCGGGCGGCGGGATCACGTACCATCAGAATGGACACCCTGATCACCGCATGCGACAGCCGTGGTCGACACGGACAGCGCGGTCAGCCCTATCAGGCTCACTATGATAGCGGCCATGAGTTTTCGCATAAGAGACTCCTTAGCGAAGGGATTTCAATATAGGCCCGGCAGCGCGCGCAATCAAGCAAACAGCCATTGAAAGTACCGATCACCGCCCACGCTTAAATGCCAAAAGCGATGCGTGCGTCCCGACACGGCACATCAGAGCGCTTCGGCTTTCTGCAGTGCATTGATTAACGAAGTCTCCGGACACTCCATTGCAACGTACTTGCCCGTGTCGACGTCGAGCATTTCGACGAGATAGTCGACGAAGGCACGCACCGCCGGCACCATGCCCTGCCGCGACACGAACACCGCATACAACTGCGGCGAAGGCAGCGTCCAGCCGGGCATGACCGGCGACAGCTGGCCGGTACGCAGGGCCGCGCCGTACATCATCTCCGGCAGCGCGGCGATCCCGACGCCGGCCATCACCGCTTCGCGCACCGTCAGCAGATCCGCGGTGACGAGACGCGGCTCGTGTTCATGCAGGTGACGCGTGCCATCGGGCGCAATCAGGTTGAAGACATGGCGACCGTCGCCGGTCGGGGTGTCGAGCGTCTCGAAGCGGGACAGGTCCCCCGGCTGCAACGGCGGCGCATTCTGGTTCAGCAGGCTCGGCGCGCCGACCAGCATCTGCTGCGTGCGCCACAACGGCCGCACGACAATGTTTGCGCTCTCCGGTGGATCCGAACGCACGCGCAGCGCGACATCGATCGAATCCTCGTACAGATCGACGACGCGGTTCGTGACACGCATCACGACGCGCACTTCCGGAAACCGGTGCATGAACTCCGGCAGGATCTGCGAAAGCAGGGTCTGCGAAATCGTGACGGGCACGCTTACGCGCACCGTGCCGCGCGGCGACGAGCGCAGTTGCTGGACCACATTCACTGCCGCCTGCGCCTCCGACAGCATCGCCTGACAGTGCTGGTAGAAGAGCTGGCCGGCCTCGGTGAGGGCGAGCTTGCGGGTGGAACGTTGCAGCAACCGCACCCCGAGCGACGCTTCGAGTTCGGTCAGGCGCCGCGACAGACGCGATTTCGAGATGCCGAGCACGCGCTCCGCCGCCGAAAAACCGCCGTGTTCGACAACCTGCGAAAAGTACATCAGGTCGTTCAGGTTATGCGAATCGATCTTCATGTCATCGTTCCACTCATAGAACAATCCATTGCGAGACAGTGACTGGCACCGCGAAAATGCGTCCCTATAATAGCTCTATGTTTCAAAAATGATGCTATTCCCCATTTTTCGAGGTGACTTTGATGAGCACGACACGCACGATCGAGCGCACGTATCCCGCGCTTCGCACGACGGAGGGTGGCGGCTTCATCGTCCACCGGCCGTTTCCGACGCGCATGCTGATGGATTTCGACCCATTTCTGCTGCTCGACGAAATGGGACCCGTCGACTACGCGCCCGGCGAGGCGAAAGGCGCCCCCGATCATCCGCACCGCGGCTTCGAAACCGTCACCTATGCGCTGGAAGGGCAGTTCGGCCATAAGGATTCCGCCGGCCACTCGGGCACGCTCCACGCGGGCGACGTGCAGTGGATGACGGCCGGCGCGGGCGTCGTCCATAGCGAAATGCCCGACCCGTCGTTCGTCGCGAAGGGTGGCCGCGTGCATGGCCTGCAACTGTGGGTGAACCTGCCCCGCCGCGACAAGATGATTGCGCCGCGTTATCAGGAAATACCTTCGTCGAGCATTCCGGTGGCGACGTCGGCGGATGGCAAGGTTCGCGTGAAGGTGATCGCCGGCGAGGCGCTCGGCGTGAAGGCCGCGATCGAAACGCGCACGCCGATCCTGTACCAGCATTTCACCCTGCAACCGGGCGCGCGGATCGAGCATCCGGTGCCGCGCGATTTCCGGGTGTTCGCGTACGGGCTGTCGGGCAAGGGCCTCTTTGGCGAGGATCGCCGCGAGGCCGATGCGCAGACCATGGTCGTCTTCAATCAGGACGGTGACACGGTCACGCTCGCCGCCGGCGACGAGCCGCTCGACGTGCTGCTCTTCGGCGGGGTTCCGTTGAAGGAGCCGGTGGTGCGCTATGGCCCATTCGTGATGAACACCGAGGAGGAAATCCGCCAGGCCGTAGTCGATTACCAGGCCGGCCGGATGGGGCAGATCGCGCACTGATACTTCGCCAGGGACGCGCGCGCCGCCGCACCGCACGGCGGTGCGCATGCGCACGCCACGATTGCACAGAAATTCGTTCACAATATCGACTCGTGCCGCGCGGCGCCTTTTGTACCTGATGCACCTGATGCACGGGTGCTGCACGTTGTACCGCGCGGCGTATTCCGTTTCCGCACAGGAGATCGCATGGCAGAGTCCGCAGTCACCGCTCACATTGGTTCGACGAATTTTCAGGTCCTGCTGGACGACGGCACCCATAGCTGGCTTGCCGACGAACCCGCATCGGTCGGCGGCGGCGATCGCGGCCCCGCTCCTGAAGCGCTGCTGCTGTCGAGCCTCGGCGCCTGCACGTCGATCACGCTGAAGATGTACGCTCAGCGCAAGGGCTGGCCACTCGCCGAAGTGCATGTGACACTGTCGCTCGAAAAGGGAGACGAAGGCTCGACCATCGATCGCAAGATCGTGCTGGAAGGCGCGCTGTCGGACGAGCAGCGGGAACGGCTCTTGCAAATCGCCAATGCGTGCCCGCTACACAAGATCCTGACGCGCCCTATTGGGATCCGGACCGGGCTCGCTGCCGCCTGATCGCCATGCGCGCCCTGTCGTCTCCGGTCGCTACGGCGATTACGCTGCGTTTTAAGAGGAAGCTGTCGTCTTGAACTTCGAACATCTGATCCAGATCAACGACCCGTTGAATCCGTTCGTCGAAAGCATGACTCGCGAGCAATTGTGGGAAGGGTTGGTGCTGCGCGCCGAGCAGCCACAGCTGTTCGTGCTGGGTCTCGATAGCTGCACGATCCTGTCGCGCACCGACAGCACGCTCGAGCGCGAGCTGCACTATGGGCAGGCCACGGTGCGCGATCGCGTCACGCTCGCGCCCAACGAGAGCGTGCGCTACGACATTCTGGCTACGGAGTCGTACGTTGGCGGCTCGCTGACGATGACCATCGAGCAGCCGGACGAACTGCAGCTGTTTCTGCGCTTCGAGTACAAGACCACCCTGCCCGCCGCCGACACCGAAGACACACGTCAAACGAACGAAATCGTGAAGTCGGCGTATCGCGAGTCGGACATCGATACCGTGCGGCTGATCCGCCAATTTGTGCAGGCTCGCAAGGAGCCCGGCAACCTGCATTGAGCGACGGTCGTTCGACACAGCACACGGCGGCAGATAGAACCCGCCGCTGTGCTCGAAGCCCCCTGAACAACACGCCGAAAACATCGACCCTATCGAAACAAAATTCCGATGAATTCATCTATGTTGTAAATGCGAACGATTATCATTTAATATCAATCCATCGAATCAACCAACCGATGGCACGAATGACCGACCTCACTCGCACTTCCACGCTCAGCCTGCGCCGCAATGCAACGGCCGCGCTGACGAGCCGTCCGAAGCCTGCCGTGCCCGCATGCGAGCTCGAGCGCAGCAGCGGCCAGCCGGAAACCAGCAAGCGCGTCGTGTCCAGCGATTCGCTGCTTCAGGGACGCAGCCATATCAGCATCGCGCATAACGGCGAGACATATCAGCTGCGCGCGACCCGTCTGGGCAAGTTGATCCTCACCAAGTAACGACGCAAGTTTCAGGCAGTAAGTACCGGGTATTGTGGGGACCACCTCTCCGGGAGGTGTTGGGCATTAGCCAGCCACGACGGCTTGCACGCGAGATCTAGACCCCTTCGTGCAGACACCAAGCCAGCCGTCGGAGCCAGCCAGGCCGCTTTTTTGGTTCTCACCGCCGCGCGGGCGTGCGCATTGGGCACAACACCGCAATCGAAACGAATGGAAAAAAGCCGTGCGGATGAACACTCCGCACGGCTTTCTGCTTTCCGTCGTGTTGAAACGCGCCGGAGCGTGACAGGTGAGCGCGTCGCGTCAGCCGATTCCTAGCGCAGCAATCCCGGCACGGGCGATCGCAGCGTCCTGTTCGGACTTCACGCCGGATACGCCGATCGAGCCGATCACGTCGCCGTCGACGACGATCGGCACACCACCCTCCACCATTGCGACAAGCGGGGCACTCAGGAACGCGGTGCGGCCCTGCTTGACGATGTCCTCATAGACCTTGCTTTCGCGGCGGCCAAGGACGGCCGTGCGGCCCTTGCCGATCGCCATCTCGACCGTGCTGGGCGCGACGTTATCCATCCGGTGGAGATGCAGCAGATGCCCGCCTTCGTCGAAAATGGCGACGGTCACATTCCATTGATTGGCGAGCGCGTGCGCTTCGGCAGCGGCGGCCATTTTCTTGACGTCTTCGTCGGTCAGTGCAGGTTTGTTTCTCACAATAGCCTCGCTCTTTAACTCAACACGCCTTCAGCGCGTCCAGCCCCAGAACATCAGCCACCACGCACTGTCGACGACCGCAAGCGCGGCCATGAACCATACCATTGCGAAGCCGCGCTGGAAAAGCTGCGCGCTATAGCGGCGCGTAACGAGCCACGCGAGCCACGCACTCCAGACGTTCGCGATGGCCAGAATCGCGATCCGCACATCCGACGCCCACCACAGCGGCACGTGCTCCGCACGCAGCAGTGACAGCGTGGTCGCCGACAGCCCGAGGAACACACCGGTGCCAGCGATCGGGATCAGTCCCTGCGCGAGGTGATGCAGACGTACCCAGCTAAAACGGCCGAGCGTGCGCGTAGCGCCCATCAGCAACACCAGCAGCGCCGTGCCGTAGACGAGGCCGGTGGCGACGATGTAACCGATCACCATGGTCCCGTCGAGCCACGAGAAGACATCGTTCTGTTCAGGATAGTGCGTGAAGAGGAACCACGGAGCGTTGGTCTCGAGCGGCCACGTGATGTCGTGGTCGACGAGCCATGTCGCGAGGAACATCTTCAGGTCGACGAACCAGGTCGACGCGGTCCAGTGAAACGCGCCGATGGCGATGCCAAGCAGCCCGTACAGAATCAGCGCGGTATCCCACGCGCTCGCCTGCCTGTCGCCAAGCTCGACCACCTCGGTCGACGGCGAGCGCCACGTCAGCGCGATCGCGTCGCGGTGACCGCTGCACCGGCCGCACATATGGCACGCGGCCGCGCCTTTCATGCTGCGCAACGGCACAAGCGGCGCGCAATTGATCGGAATCACGCGATGGCCGTGCTCGCCCTCCTTGTACGACTTGCGCCACGCATCTTCATCGACCTTGTAGTGAAACGGTGCGAGGCGCGCCAGAAGCGCAAAAACCCCGTTCACGGGGCAAAGGTATTTGCACCAGACGCGCTTTTCGCGCCCGTAAAGCAAACCGATGATCATTGCGGCAAACGTCGAGCCGCCTAGCACCAGCAGCACCGCCTTCGGGTACTGGTAGACACTGACCATCTGGCCGTAGATCGTCGTGAGTCCGAAGGCGACGAAAGGCCAGCCGCCCCAGCGCATCCAGCGCGGAATCGCCCAGCCTCGCCCGTATTTGCTCGCGAACTCCGCGAGTGCGCCTTCCGGACACAGTACGCCGCACCATACGCGTCCGAGCATTACCATCGATAGCAGCACAAACGGCCACCAGATGCCCCAGAAGACGAACTGCGCGGCGAGCGTCAGATTGGTCCACAGATGCGCCGTGTCGTCTGGCAGCGGCATCACCGCCGGCACCAGGATCAGGAATGCGTAGACCGCAACGACGACCCACTGGATCCCGCGAATGAGTGCGCCGTGGCGCTGCATCCACTGGCCGGCTTCTGCAAGCCGGCCCGAACGCCCCGAAGGCCCTGAACTCCCGATTACACCGCTGGTCATGCCGTGCGTCCTGCCGCCTGCTGCGCCGGGCGCCGGCTTGCGCGCCGCACCAGCAGGTACACGACCGCCCAGTACACTGTGTAGGCCATCAGGTTCATCAGCGCCGGATGGGCGCGATAACCGGTCAGCGTCGCGACGAGCGAGCCGAATGTGCTCGAGTCGTCGAGGACCGCCGACGTGTTCCACACCTGGTCAACGAGGGTCGGCAGGATTTCCTTATCGATCAGCTTGTCTACACCGGTCTGGAACAGGCCCGCGCCGAGGAACAGCAGCATGATTTCGGTGATGCGGAAAAAGAGCCGCCACGAGAAGATCTTGCCGCCGAGTTGCAGCACATAGAACGTCAGGAACGCGAGACCCAGCCCGATCACCACCGCGAGCATCTGGCTTCCATCGACGTGCCCCGACTGACCGAATCCAAGGCCATACAGGAAGATGACAGTCTCGCTGCCCTCACGCGCGATCGCGAGCGCGACCAGCACGGCAACGCCCCACCAGTTCGCGTCCTGCGTGCTCCTTTGCAGCGACTTTTCCATGTCACGCTTGAGCGTGCGGCCGTGCTGCTTCATCCACAGCACCATCTGCACGATCAGCACGCAGGCAACCAGCACCATCGCCGTCTGGAAGTAATCCTGCGCGTCGCCGGACAGCACCTCGGTGAAGCCGACGAGTGCCGCCCCCAGCGTCACCGCCGCCAGCACCCCCGCGGCGACGCCGCCCCACAGGTACGGCAGGCCGCGCTGCGCGCTCTCGTCGCCATTCTTCAGCCATGCGTACAGGATGCCGACGACCAGCAGCGCCTCGACACTTTCCCGCCACACGATGAACAAAACCTGACCCATCGATATTCTCCCGCTGCCTCGCGGACGCCGGGCGCCCGCATGGAGGCGTGCTTACTTTGCGACGATTACGCCCTGTGCCTGCTGGTGAAAATCGTCAAAAAACTTGTATTCGCCCGGCGAAAGCGGCGCAATCACAACGAACGAATCGGCGCCCGGTGCGAGCACCTTTTCTTTCCGCAGTTGCACGCTTTCGAATTCCGCCGCGCCCTTGCCCACGTTGCGCACTTCGATCTTGATGCGCTGTCCCGCCGGCACTTCGATGCGCGCCGGATTGAGCGTGCCGTCGTTCATTTCGAGCTTGAACGTCGGCAGATCGGCCGCGTGCGCGACGCCGACGAGGGACGTCGTCATGGCGAGGATCGCGATCTTCCTGTTGATTCTCATTGAGCCTTCCTGAAGATGCGGCGCGCCTTCACGCGCCGCCTGCTGCGCTTACGTTGCCACGTTGCCTCGCGAGGCATCACGCCGCGATCAGTACCCGCCCTTCTTGCCGATACCGGCGTACGTGAAGTCGTAATCGATCGTGAACGGCTTGAACCACGGGCCCACGCCGGTTTCCTTGTCGACGTGGCGGCCAAAGGCCATGTGACCCATCTGCATCGGCGGTTCGACGATCAGCTTCAGGTGATATTTGCCCGGGCCGAACATCTTGACGTTGTCGCCGTAGTGCGGGCCGTCGCTTGCCACCATCGCCATCATGTCGCCCTTGACCGACTGGGTCGTGCCGACTTTCGACAGCTCGTAGCGAACCTGCAGATACGGCATCCAGTCGCCCTCGGCAAAGCCAGTCGGGTTGTTCTTCACCGCGTGGATGTCGGCTTCCAGGTGAACGTCCGAATCCGATGCCTTGCGCATCATGCCTTCCGGCTCCATCGTGATCGGCTGCAGATAGACCGCGCCGATTTCCATGCCGCCTTGAATGTTCTGCTTGCCGATCGGGTATTCAGCAGCCGACACCGACAGCGCGGCCACGGCAGTCGCAACAGCTGCGCCGCCGCGCAGGAAAGATGAAATCCGCATTGAAACTCCTTTGTTTTTATCAGCTGAGACGATGAAAACGCAGACCGAAGGGAGGTTCGTTCGCCCGCCCTTCAGCCGCAACAGCGACGCAATGGTGAAAGCCCCGATCTGGAAATCAAATCTAAAGGCAATAGAGAACGTTAATGCGAACCATTCTCAATACTTGGCGAGTTTATCATCGTTCAGGGTGGAGAACAAATGCGAATACCTAAGAAACCTTACGCCGCATGGGTTTAAGGCGCTCTTAAGCAAACGTTCCAGCAACGAGTCGCCGCGCGGTCCGAAATCCTGCTTGCTGATTTGATCTGTCTGCAGGATTCGGGATGTGCGCAGCCGTTCCGGCATAGTGCGAAGTGTCGATTCGACGGACGGTTCTGGCTACTCCTGATCCGGGCCGGCATGGCGGCCCGGTACGACAACGGCATCGCGCCGCCCCGGAGCGCCCTCCTTCAGTTCGTGCCGGTCAGATGATCTCCGACGTTCGCGCCGAATACGCGCTCGCGCAGCAAAGCCAGCTGGTCGCGCGCCTGCGCGGCCTTCTCGAATTCGAGATTCTTCGCGTGCTCCATCATCTGCTTTTCGAGCCGCTTGATCTCCTTCGACAGCTGCTTCTCGGACATATCCTCGAATTTCGCACGCTGCTGCTGTTCCTTCAGCTCCGCGCGCGCTTCGTCGACGTTGTAGACGCCGTCGATGATGTCCTTGATCCGCTTGACGACCCCGCGCGGCGTAATGCCCATCTTCTCGTTGAAGGCGATCTGTTTCGCGCGCCGCCGCTCCGTTTCGTCGATCGCGCGGCGCATCGAGTCGGTGATGCGGTCCGCGTACAGGATGGCCTTGCCGTTCACGTTCCGCGCCGCCCGGCCGATCGTCTGGATCAGCGAACGTTCGGCGCGCAGGAAGCCTTCCTTGTCCGCGTCGAGAATCGCGACGAGCGACACCTCAGGAATATCGAGCCCCTCTCGCAGCAGGTTGATCCCGACCAGCACGTCGAACGTGCCGAGGCGCAGGTCGCGGATGATCTCCACGCGCTCGACCGTATCGATGTCGCTGTGCAGATAGCGCACCTTGACGCCGTGATCTGCCAGGAACTCGGTGAGCTGCTCGGCCATGCGCTTGGTGAGAACCGTCACGAGCACGCGGTCGCCGGCTTTGACGCGCTCGTTGATTTCCCCGAGCACATCGTCGACCTGACTGGTTGCCGGACGCACCTCGATCTCCGGGTCGACGAGGCCGGTCGGGCGCACCAGCTGTTCGGCCACCTGCCCCGCCGTCTTCTTCTCGTAATCGGCGGGTGTCGCCGAGACAAACACCACTTGACGCATCTTGCGTTCGAACTCGTTGAACTTCAGGGGCCGATTGTCCAGCGCCGACGGCAGACGGAAGCCGTAGTCGACCAGATTCTCCTTACGCGCGCGGTCGCCGTTATACATGCCGTTCAGCTGGCCGATCAGCACGTGCGATTCGTCCAGCAGCATCAGCGCATCACCAGGCAGGTAATCGACCAGCGTCGGCGGCGGCTCGCCGGGCGCCGCACCCGAGAAGTGCCGCGAGTAGTTTTCGATCCCTTTGCAGAAGCCCAGCTCCTGCAGCATCTCCAGATCGAAGCGTGTGCGCTGTTCGAGCCGCTGCGCCTCCACCAGCTTGCCTCCCTGGTAAAAGAATTCGAGCCGGTCGCGCAGTTCGGTCTTGATCGTTTCGACCGCGCGCATCACCGTTTCGCGCGGCGTCACGTAATGCGAAGACGGATAGACGGTGAAGCGCGGAATCTTCTGGCGCACGCGCCCCGTGAGCGGATCGAACAGCTGCAGCGTCTCGACTTCATCGTCGAACAGTTCGATGCGCACCGCCATTTCCGCATGTTCGGCCGGAAAAATATCGATCGTATCGCCGCGCACACGGAACGAGCCGCGCTGGAAGTCGGCTTCGTTGCGGCTGTACTGCATCGCGATCAGACGGGCGATGATGTCGCGCTGGCCGAGCTTGTCGCCGGTGCGCAAGGTCAGGATCATCTGGTGATATTCGGAAGGATTGCCGATGCCGTAGATCGCCGACACGGTCGCGACGATCACCACATCGCGGCGCTCCATCAGGCTCTTCGTCGCGGACAGGCGCATCTGCTCGATGTGCTCGTTGATCGACGAGTCCTTTTCGATGAAGAGGTCGCGCTGCGGCACGTACGCTTCCGGCTGGTAGTAGTCGTAGTACGAAACAAAGTACTCAACGGCGTTGCGCGGAAAGAACTCGCGAAACTCCGAATAAAGCTGTGCAGCGAGCGTCTTGTTCGGCGCGAACACGATGGCTGGACGGCCGAGACGCGCGATGGTGTTTGCCATCGTGAAGGTCTTGCCAGAGCCGGTCACGCCGAGCAGCGTCTGGAACGACAGGCCATCCTCGATACCTTCGACGAGCGTGGCGATCGCCGTCGGCTGGTCGCCGGCCGGCGGGTAAGGCTGGTAAAGCTGGAACGGAGAACCGTCGAAAGTGACGAATTTCGATTCGTCGAGCGCGTCATTGACTTCAGTCAAATGATGTTCGGACATGGATGCGGCATCCTCAGCCGGGAGCAAAGGACTATTCTAGCCCCTTGCGCTTTCCCGGGCAGGCGGCGGATCCGGCTGCCGTTGCACGGTCTGACCCGCAGCCTGCGGGGTGGCTGGCGCAGCAAAGGGAAACGACGTTCTGGCACTCAAACCTCTTGCTGGAACGCCGCGTTTTCCATAAATAAGCGCGCAAATCGCCCTGTTTGAGCCGAAAAACGCCCCGGGATTCGCTACAATGGCAAGTTGCGCGCTCGCCGCCCCTGTCTGCGATATGTTTGTCTGCCGACCCGGCCACGCTGGAAGCCCGCCCCTTCTTTCACTACTGCCGAACCATCATGTCTCTTTTTTCCGCTGTCGAACTTGCTCCCCGCGACCCGATCCTGGGCCTGAACGAAGCCTTCAACGCCGATGCCCGCACCACCAAGGTCAATCTGGGCGTGGGCGTATACACGAACGAAGAAGGCAAGATTCCGCTGCTGCGCGCGGTTCGCGAAGCGGAAAAGGCCCGCATTGAAGCTGCGCTGCCGCGCGGCTACCTGCCGATCGAAGGGATTGCAGCCTATGACGCAGCGGTCCAGAAGCTGCTGTTCGGCAACGATTCGCCGCTGATCGCCGCTGGCCGCGTGGTGACGGCGCAGGCGCTGGGCGGCACGGGCGCGCTGAAGATCGGCGCTGACTTCCTGAAGCGCCTGAACCCGAACGCCAAGGTTGCCATCAGCGATCCGAGCTGGGAAAACCACCGTGCATTGTTCGAAAGCGCGGGCTTCGAAGTCGTGTCGTACCCGTATTACGACGCGAAGACCCAGGGCGTCAATTTCGAAGGCATGCTCGCAGCCCTGAACGGCTACGCTGCCGGCACGGTTGTCGTACTCCACGCGTGCTGCCACAACCCGACCGGCGTCGATCTGACCTCCGACCAGTGGGTGCAGGTTGTCGAAGTGATCAAGGCTCGCCAGCTGGTGCCATTCCTCGATATCGCCTATCAGGGTTTCGGCGATGGCATCGAGGCAGACGCTGCCGCGGTGCACCTCTTCGCGCTGTCGGAACTGAACGTGTTCGTGTCGTCGTCGTTCTCGAAGTCGTTCTCGCTGTATGGCGAGCGTGTCGGCGCGCTGTCGATCATCACGGCCAGCAAGGAAGAGGCAGCCCGCGTGCTGTCGCAACTGAAGCGCGTGATCCGCACGAACTACTCGAACCCGCCGACGCATGGTGGTTCCGTCGTCGCTGCCGTGCTCGGTTCGCCGGAACTGCGCGCAACGTGGGAAGCGGAACTGGGCGAAATGCGCGATCGTATCCGCGCGATGCGCAATGGCCTCGTCGAACGCCTGCAAGCGGCTGGCGTCGCACGCGACTTCAGCTTCGTGAACGCACAACGCGGCATGTTCTCGTACTCGGGCCTGACGGCACCGCAAGTGGACCGTCTGCGCGAAGAGTTCGGCATCTATGCCGTCAGCACGGGTCGTATCTGCGTTGCAGCACTCAACACACGCAACCTGGATGTGGTCGCGAACGCGATTGCCCACGTGCTGAAGTGATGTAAAGGCGACGCAAGGGTGCGCGTCTGTATGACGAGGCCTATGCCGTTTTGCCTGCATCTGCGCTGGCCTTGAAAAAAAGGCGTCCCAAAGGACGCCGTTTTTGTTTGCACCGAGCCCTACCCACGCTGCACTTCAGCGGGCGTCGCGATGAATATCGTGTGTGACAAAACCCGCGTCGTTGTTGGGCAAATCCAGCCAGTCCGGCTGCGCCAGCGAGCCGCGAATGTCCATCAAACCGCTTTCCCAATGCTGGCGCATTGTCGAAAGACCGAACTGGTAGTCCTTGTAGTGCCCTTCGTATTCCTTGTGCCGGTAGATCAGGTGAATCACGTTGTAGCGCTTCGAACAGGAAAGTTCTTCAGCGAGCTTGCACCAGGGATCGTCGCGCATTTCAGGCGGCACGCGGTCGAGCACCTCGCGCAGTACATGCCGGAAACGCTGCGAGCGCTGCAGCATGTCGGTGACGAGGCGGGTACGGCTCGAGTACTGGACATCTTTCATACGCCCCTGGACATCGGTAATGCTGTCAGGCACCGGCCCGCGCGCGCTCCATAGGTCGACCTGGAAGGCAAGTGTGTCGCGGCGCGGCGTAGTCTGGATAACCTCGTAGAGCGGCGTATTCGACATCAGGCCGCCGTCCCAGTAGTACTCGCCATCGATCTCCACTGCCGCAAAGCCAGGCGGCAATGCGCCCGACGCGATGAAATGCTCCGGCCGCAGCTTCGTGTGCATATTGTCGAAATACGCGAAATTTCCGGTACCGACGTTCACCGCCCCAACCGATACGCGCATCTCCCGCGAATTGATCCGGTCGAAGTCGCACAACCGTTCGAGTGTCGCTTTCAACGGCGTCGTGTCGTAGTAGCTGGCTTGCTGAGGTGCGCCCGCGACCGTGGGCAGCGGCGGCGGGAAACGCGGCACGAAAAAGCCCTTCTGCCCTTCGACCAGTGCGCCCACCGCCTGCAACGCGGTGAATGCCTTGCGCACTGCATCGGTGGAATTGAAGAACGCATGCTCGATGAAGGCCGGCAGCGGCGGCGCGAAGGCCGGCTGACAGATCGTCTCCCAGAATTCGAGCAGCCGGGCGACCCGCTTTTCCGGTGGGTTGCCGGCGATGATCGCAGTGTTCAGCGCACCAATCGAAATGCCGGCGACCCAGTTCGGCAGGATGCCTGCTTCGTCCAGCCCCTGATAGACACCCGCCTGGTAGGCCCCGAGCGCACCGCCCCCCTGCAGCATCAGGGCGATGGTTTCGTACTTCGGCAACTGGATGGGTGCGCGGGCGTCGGCGACCGCGTGCGGCCACTCGCCGCCCGCCTGTTCCGCGACGCCGACGCGAGCCCGCTTGACGTTACGTTGCGCCATGCGGACCTCCTTATTGCATGTACCAGCCGTGGCTGACGATGAACGATTGTCCGGTCAGTGCAGCGGTCGGGAATGCCGACAGGAACAACACCGTCTGCGCAACATCTTCAACCGTCGTGAACACGCCGTCGACTGTTCCGCCCAGCATCACGCGCTTCACCACTTCGTCCTCGCTGATGTTGAGCTCCTTTGCCTGCTCGGGAATCTGCTTGTCGACGAGCGGCGTGCGCACGAAGCCCGGACAGACGACATGCGAGCGAACGTTGTGCTTCGCGCCTTCTTTCGCGAGAACACGCGCGAGGCCGAGCAACGCGTGCTTGGCCGTGACATAGGCCGACTTCAGCGGCGAAGCCTCGTGCGAATGCACGGACCCCATGTAGATCACGACGCCACCGCGATCGTCCTTGTACATGTGCTTCAGCGCAGCCTTGGTGGTGAGAAACGCGCCGTCCACGTGGATTGCCTGCATTTTCTTCCAGTCGGAGAACGAGTAGTTCTCAATCGGATTGACGATCTGGATACCCGCATTTGAAATGAGGATGTCGACGGAGCCCAGTTCTGCTGCGACCTTGTCGATGCCCTGGTTGACCGCGTCTTCGTTCGTGACGTCCATCGCCACGCCGATCGCCTTGCCGCCGGCCTTTTTGATTTCCTCGGCGACCGCGTTCGCCCCGTCCTGGTTCAGGTCGGCAATGGCAACCGCCGCGCCTGCGGCCGACAACGTCAGCGCGATCTGTTTGCCAATGCCGCTCGCCGCGCCCGTGACGACCGCAACCTTTCCATTCAGATTCGTATTGAGTGACGACATCCAGAACCTCCATGCAGTGATTGAGCAATGACACCATGACACGCAGGCGACGTAAAGCTGGCCGAAAGGCGTAGACCGTCCGGACGAATGCTGCACTGCGGCCGACTTCGCTATTGTGCATGACCACGTGACTTCACGCACAAATCCGGTTCGGTTTAAGCTGTGCAGTTCCGGTTGGACCACTCTCGAAGGAGAAATGCATGAACTATCGACGACTCGGACGTTCCGGGCTGCAGGTCAGCGAACTGTCTATCGGCTCGTGGGTGACATACGGCAATCAGGTCGACCGCCGCGCCGCACGCGAATCGCTGGCGGCCGCGCGAGACGAGGGAGTCAACTTTTTCGACAACGCCGAGGTCTACGCTGGCGGCAAGTCGGAAGAAATCATGGGCCACGCGCTGAAGGAACTGGCATGGCCGCGGGTCAGTTACGTTGTTTCAACCAAGTTCTTCTGGGGCCTGCACGAAGCGCCGAACCAGTACCACACGCTAAACCGGAAGTATCTGCTGAACGCCATGGACGCGTCGCTGCGCCGCCTGCAGCTCGACTACGTGGATCTGGTGTTCTGTCATCGTCCAGATCCGAACACGCCTGTCGAGGAAACGGTCTGGGCGATGAGCGACATGATTACGCGCGGCAAGGCGCTGTACTGGGGCACGTCCGAGTGGAGCGCCGACGAAATCCGTGCCGCATACGAAATCGCGGAACGCCATCACCTGCACAAGCCGGTCATGGAGCAGCCGCAGTACAACCTGTTCCATCGCAAGCGCGTGGAGGAAGAATATCGGCGGCTATACGAAGACATCGGTCTCGGCCTTACGACGTGGAGCCCGCTTGCCTCGGGCTTGCTGACCGGCAAATATCGTGACGGCGTACCGGCCGACAGCCGCGCGCAACTGCAAGGCTACGACTGGCTGCGCAAGCAGTTGACGGATACCGGCAAGAACAACGTTGTCGGCAGGCTCGGCAATGTGGCGGACGAACTCGGCTGCACGGTCGGTCAGCTGGCCATCGCGTGGATTCTGAAGAACCCTCACGTAAGCACGGTTATCACCGGCGCGTCGCGCGTCGAACAGATCGCCGAAAACATGAAGGCTCAGGAAGTCGCGGGGAAAATCACGCCGGAGGTCAAGCAGAAGATCGAAGAGATCGTCGGCGACACTTACGAGTAACGCATGTGTATTGACACGTGCGCCAGTTGCGACTGTGGCGGCCGCACCGCGAGATAACGTATCGCACGCGCGGCGCGGCGCCATGGGCCGCAGCGCCGCGTCGCGTACAATACGCGACCCGCTCGTAGCTTCGCAGGGCGCGGTGCTGTAAGGCACGCATCTCGAATGTGTCGTTTCTCAACGACGTTTAAGCAACCGCAATATCGCTCCCCTTTTCAGCCCGGCTTCATCATGCTCAGTTACCGCCACGCCTTTCATGCAGGCAATCACGCCGACGTTCTGAAACACGCGGTCGTTATCCAGTTGCTGCGCTATCTCGGGCAGAAAGACAAGGCCTACTGGTACATCGACACGCATGCCGGTGCCGGTGTCTACTCACTGAAGGAGGGCTATGCGACCAAAACCGCCGAGTTCGAAACCGGCATCGCGAAACTGTGGAACCGGAGCGATCTTCCGCCGATGCTCGCCGACTACGTCGATGAAGTATCGGCGTTGAATGCAGATGGCGATCTACGGTACTACCCAGGTTCGCCCTACCTCGCATGGCGGCTGATGCGCGAGCAGGATCGCATGCGTCTCTTCGAATTGCACAGCACCGAAATCGACGTGCTGCGTCACAATTTCCGCGACGCAGGCCGGCGCGCGATGCTATACGCGGGCGATGGCTTCGATGGCGTAAAGGCTTTGCTGCCTCCACCGCCGCGCCGCGCACTGGTGCTGGTCGATCCGTCGTACGAAGACAAGCGCGACTACGCCCGTACGCTCGCCTGTGCGGAAGAAAGCCTGAAGCGCTTCGCCAACGGCACGTACGCTGTGTGGTATCCGCAGGTCGCGCGCCCCGAATCCCAGCGCTTTCCCGAACAGCTCAAACGCCTGCAGGACAGGAACTGGCTGCATGTGTCGCTGACCGTCAGTGCTCCGCCTACGGATGGCTTCGGACTTTACGGCAGCGGCATGTTTATCCTGAACCCGCCTTACACGCTGGCGAAGCTGATGAAGGAAACGCTGCCCTGGCTAGTAGACACGCTCGGTCAGGATAAAGCCGCGCAATTCAAGGTTGAGTATCGTGGCGATTGATTGAATCGAAGACGGTGCGCAGCGGATCGCGCCCCCTCCCTCGCCGCTTACTTCACCTGCGCGTCTGCCTTGCGGGCAAATTCATTGGTATAAGTGGCGTTCAAATCGATCTTGCCCGCATCGAGCCGCGTATCGAACGATGAAAGCGCACGCAACGCAGTAGCCGGACCATCGCTGGGCATCAGGCCATCAGGCGAATAGGCATCTCGAACGTTGTGAAAAGCATCGACGTAGAGTGCCTGATCGTTGAGCAGATACGCCTTAGGGACCATCTTCACGAGATCGGCATCGCTTACCGTCTGCAGCCAGCGGTCCGCACGGACAATCGCGTTGGTCAATGCCTGCGTCGTCCTGGGATTCTTCTGGATGAATGCCTCCGACGCGTACAGTGTTGCCGCCGGCATCGTCCCGCCGAACACTTCCTGCGTGCCCTTCACCGTGCGCGTGTCGACGAGCACCGTGATTTCGCCGGCTCGCTGCAACTTTGTCATCATCGGATCGACGTTCGAGAGTGCATCGATCTGGCCATTGCTCACGGCCGACAGCACCGTCGCGCCGCTGCCGACGCCGATCGCGGAGATATCGCTGCGCTGCACGCCGGCCTTGCGCAATGCGACGGTCAACACCAGATCGGTCGACGACCCGGGCGCGCTAACCCCGACCTTTGCCCCCTTGAAATCAGCCAGAGATTTGATCGACCCTGCTTTTCCCTTCGTCACCGCGACAACGATCTGCGGCGCACGGCCCATCAACACGAACGCGCGATATCGCTGGCCTTTCGCCTGCATGAACAAGGTGTGCTCATAAGCGCCCGCGCCGACATCCGCGCTGCCGCCCACGACGGCCTCCAGCGCTTTCGAACCGCCCGCGAAATCTTCGAGCGTGACGTCGAGCCCCTCGTCCTTGAAATAACCAAGCTGTTGCGCGGCGAGAACCGGCAAGTAGTAAAGCCCCGGCAAGCCGCCGACCGCCATCGTGAGCGTGGGTTTTTCGGGTGCGTCTTTTGCCGTGGCAGGCAGTGTGGCTAGCGCGAGCAGCGCAATGCACGCGCAGGCGGCGTGCCGCATCCAGTGGTGAGGCATTCGTTGTCTCCCGATTGGAATTATTCGAGCGGCAAGACGAAACGCAAGAGAGGCCGCGCAACGATTGTCGTTGCGCGGCCTCTCTTGCGCCATGCGCCGAAACCCCAATGGCGCTTACTCGCGCAAGCTTGCCTGAGGATCGGGGGCAGCGCTCTTTTCTACGGGGCTGAGGGCGGCACGGACGGAAGAGTCGGGCGAGGGAGCGGGCGTGGGCTCGGTTGAGCACGCTGCGATCCGCCTGCGCCGACCGGCAAATTGATATAAGGCGCGACCATGATCGGCACTGACGAGTCCGTCGAGAGTTCAGTCGGCGAAGCGATCGGCTGTGCCTGAACAATCCGGGCGTGCGACAGGGGCGCAGTCTGCAGAATCGTCCCGCTCTGGCCGTCGCTGATGCCGCGCTGCGTGTCGAGGATCAACGGCTGCCCGCCCGAGGCGGCATTTGCAACCGGCAACAGGAAAGCCGTTGTCAGTAGCACCGCGGCGATGCCGCCGCGCGTGAAACGAATCGAGCGGACTGGAAGCATAGGCGTTTGAGGTTGGTTTCTAAAGCGCATGAACCCGGTCAATGCGCACGGAAAACGCTTTACCTTACCGCGACAGCAGCGTTCCGGCTAGTCGATCGTGAGAAGGCGGCCTTACTCCTGGCTCCAGATGTGACAAAGCCCCGACGATACGGGGCTTTCCACTTTACAGCTCCAGCGACACGGCATGGCCGCCGCCGCTCAGACTGGCTTACAGCGAGTAGCCGTTCGTTTCGAGCGAGCGGATGCGCTGCTCGAGTTGGACGATATCCGACGACTCAGCGAGGTAAGCCTCACGACGGTCGCGTTCAGCAGTTTCAAACCAGTTGCTCAGCTTTTCAATAACGTATGCAAACATGATGTTCTCCAAGGATCAGAAGTGAATCCCCGGTGGATTGGGCATCAGGGATATCCCTTAAAAGGGTTAACCCGAATTATATCCCTTCGGTACAACCTGGCTAGTGAAATGCCCGAATGACGGGCATTCCGTTTTGGAATGGTGCACGATGCACCGTGTCTCAAGTCACTGATTTTACGGCACAACCATCTCTGCCTACAGCAAAACCCAGATTTCCGGCGCGATTTCGCACCATGTTTGTGCATGAAACGATCTGGGTTGCAACGGCAACGGTAAATTGGTTGCACCTTAGGCTTATGCAGCGTGACAATGAGCCGCGGATGACGGCTCGGAATCGGCAAGCCGCTCGATAATCGGACAGTCGGGACGTGCGTCGCCGTGACAATGTGCAGCGAGATAAGCCAGCGTATCGCGCATTTCGGTGAGTTCGACGATGCGCCGGTCGAGCTCCGCGACATGCTCGAGCGCGATCGACTTTACCTCGGCGCTCGCGCGTGAGCGGTCATGCCAGAGCGCCAGCAGACGGCGAATATCCTCGACCAGAAAGCCCAGTCGCCTTGCCTGGCGGATAAATCGCAGCGAATGAACCTCCTCTGCACCGTACAAACGATAACCGGCCGTTGTGCGCGCTTTCGCCTTCAGCAAACCCACGCTCTCGTAATAGCGAATCATCTTCGCCGTGACGCCCGACGCCCGGGCCGCTTCACCAATGTTCATGTCCGTCCTCTCGCAGTGCCTTCAAATCGTACACCTTCCCATCATGGGAAGGTCGGCCACCTGATACATGCTGGCAGACAGGCATAATTCAACCGGTGCAGTTCCACTCCCTCTATCTCCGGAAAATTACTGATGATCGAATTTCAGGTTGAAGGCATGAGCTGTCAGCATTGCGTGGCAGCCGTTACGCGGGCGATCCGCGAGCAGGATGGTGCCGCGCAGGTGCAGATTGATCTCGCAGCTGGCCGCGTCTCAGTCGAGTCGAGCCAGCCCATCGATGTCCTGCGGGCAGCAATCGATGAGGCCGGCTATACCATCGTCGGCACACCCGCCAGCGGAAGTTGAGGTGAGCCGCATGTTCAAGGTTGTCGTTATCGGCGCATCGGGCTTGCTGGGTCGCGTGATCGTCGATGAACTGGCGCAGCAAACCGGCTGGTGGATCGTTTCGACGGCCTTCCGTCGAGCCGGCCCGGGCATGGCCACCCTCGACGTGCGGGATGCGCAGGCAGTCGACGCGTTTATCACGCGTGAAGCGCCGGACGCTGTCGTCATTGCGGCAGCGGAGCGGCGTCCGGATGTCTGCGAGCATGATCTGTCGCTTGCCCGTGCGCTGAACGTCGACGCGGTCCGGTCCCTGGCGTCGGCGGCCAACCGGTGCGGCGCCTGGGTTCTGTCGATGTCCACCGACTATGTGTTCGACGGCGCCCACCCGCCCTATCTGCCCGACGACGCGCCCGCGCCGCTCAATGCCTACGGCCGCAGCAAGCTCAACGGCGAACAGGCGCTGGTCGAAACGGCGGAAAGCGGCTGCGTGCTGCGTCTACCGCTACTCTACGGACCGATCGTCGACTGGCAGGAGTCAGCGGTTACGAGTCTCGTGCCGGCGATCGCCGCATCGGTGCGGAGCTCACCGGCCGCGAAGCCGGCAGTCATGGACGCCTGGGCAATCCGCTACCCGACCTTCACGCCGGATGTCGCGGTGGTCATCCGGCAATTGCTCGAACGTCACGCGCGTGGCGAAGCAGTAAACGGCATCGTCCAATGGTCCGGCGAAGAACCCATGACGAAGTACGATATCGCGCAGCGCCTCGCCGAAGCACTGCGATTCGACGCGCAACTCACGCCGCAACATACTCCGGCTGACGCGACACCTCGTCCCCACAATTGCCATCTGGACTCGGGGCGCCTCGAAGCGCTGGGAATCGGTCGGCGGACGCCGTTCGACGCCGCAATCCAGCAGGTACTGGCGAAGTTTCCCTGGCAGGGCTAAACGGCGTAGTGGGCGGCTTCAGGATTGCCTGACTACCTGGAACCTGCGTTAAAGCAAGCCCCGTCCCTGGGGCCACCGCTACGCGCATCGCTTCGCCAACGCGCCGTCCGCACGAACGCGCCCTTCAATTTCAGACGAGCCTCAGTCGTCCCGTGTCTTCAGTGAAAATCGCGGCTCGTGGTAGCGGGGTGCCCGAGTAGTTCGCTGCGGTCTCTGAGCCAATGAGCGACAAGGTGCACCACTTCGCTTTTTCCCGTCGCGCTTCCCTTTTCCGCCCCCCTGGTTTCGCCGTTATTCTCTGACCTGCCCTGGAATTTTCGGACCAGCTGAAACTTGAGCGAATGTCTTCCAACGGAGAAAGGAAGTCATGAAGAAGAGCCGGTTTACCGACGGGTAGCAAACTACGTGAGGCAACAGGTCAGCGCGAGTTGCAATTCTGATGAGTCAATGCGCTGGACAGAACAATTGTCGCCGCGCAAGCAGACGATCTACAACTGGCGACAGCATTTCGGCGGTCTGGAGGCTGCCGATGTGAAGCGGCTCAAGCAGCTCGAGCAGGAGAACGCGCGGCTGAAGAAGATGCTGGCGGAGCGGGATCTCGAACTGGACGTGATGAAAGAGATCAACGCAAAAAAGTGGTGAGCGCGCCCGCCCGACGCCAGCAGGTTGCCTTTGCGAAGGCACGGGGCCTGTCGGAACGACGTGCGTGCGCGCTGATGTCGGTGGCGCGATCAGCGTTGCATTATGAATCGAAGCTTGCTGACCGGGACGCGCCCGTGCTCGCGGCAATGAGCATTCTGTCAGCGCAATATCCGCGCTACCGCTACCGCCGAATCCAGCTCTTTCCGGGGCGCCAGGGTCGCCGGATGAGCGCGGACCGGGCATGGCAACTGCGGCGCGTTGCTGGCCTGCGCGTGCCGCGCAAGCGTGCGCGCAGGGCGTGCCGTTTCGTCGACCCTGGCCACAGCCGGCGACGGCGGCCCGGCACGTCTGGGCGTACGACTTCGTATTCGACGCCCGCGCCAACGGCCAGCAACTGAATTGCCTGACCGTGATCGACGAGTACACGCGTGAGTGCCTGGCGATTGATATTGCGGGTTCGATCCGCTCCAAGCGCGTCATCGAAGTCCTGCCGCAACTGGCCAGCGTTCACGGTGTGCCCCGTTACCTTCGTTCGGACAACGGCCCGGAATTCGTGTCACATGCCATCCTGAAGTGGGCCGCCGAAAACGGCATGGAAATGGCGCCCGGCGATCCGGGCAAGTCATGGCAGAACGGTGCGGACGAGAGTTTCAACGGCAAATTCCGTGATGAGTGTCTGAGCCTTGAGTGGTTTCGGACCCGTGCTGAGGCAAAAGTCGTGATCGAACAGCGGCGGCGCAACTACAATGCGATCCGGCCTGCGGGAAGCCGGGCACCACCAGCGGTCTGGTATCAGTACTCGCCCGCTCGCAAGAGCGAAAGCCCGCGAGAACATCTGGCGGGATACAGCGGAATCCTGCAGGCAGATGCCTATGGCGGGTGACGCCCTGTATCGCGGCGGCAGGATCGTCGAAGACGCGTGCTGGGCGCACGCCAGACGCAAATTCTACGACCTGTATGAACTGGAGCGCTCGCCAATCGCTGAAGAAGCGCTGGGCTGGATAGCCGCGTTATATGTCATTGAGCGCGACATTCGTGGCCGCACGCCAGAGGTTCGGCGATCGGTTCGCGTGGCGCGTACGGCGCCGCTGCTGAACAGCCTGAAAAACTGGCTTGAATACACGCTGCAGCAGATCTCGGTTAAGTCCGGCCTGGCTAAAGCGATCAGGTACTCGCTGACACACTGGCAAGCTCTCGCGCTATTGCGAAGACGGACGCATCGAGATCGATAACAAAACGGCCGAACGATCAATTCGGCCGCTCGTCGTGGGTCGGCGCAACTATCTGTTCGCCGGCTCCGACGGCGGCGGCCACTGTGCGGCGGTGATCTACAGCCTGATTGGGGCAGCGCGTCTGAATGGCGTGGAACCCTATGCTTACCTGCGCGGGGTATTCGAGCGCATTGCCGATCATCCCATCAATCGTATCGACGAGTTACTTCCGTGGCGCCCGATGCAGGGTGAGCAGGAAGCGTGCATAACGGACCTTCTCGATGGCTTAAACAAACAAACCCGCCCTGCGCACCGTCGATTCACTGGCTCATGTTTACCAGTTACGCGTTGAACTGCTGTATCTGAAACCGGCGATCTGCCGACAGATCCTGGTGCCGGGGTCAATCGAGCGTCCGAAACTGAACGGTGTATTGCTGTGGACCATGGGCTGGGACGGGGGTCCACCTCCATGAATTCGCGTTCAGCGACACCAATCACGGCGTTTTGGATCCAGACTTCCCGAGCGATCCGCCGATGCTGAACGAAACCAGAGTTCCCCTGATCAGGGCGCTGGGCGCGCTGAAGTCGTTTACCTACATCTATGACTACGGCGACAACTGGTAGCATCGCGTGAAGATCGAAAAGGTCCTGCCGCCTGATCCTGAATTGCGCTTGCCACTGTGTCTGGCCGGCCGAAATGCATGTCCACCGGAAGACGTTGGAGGTGGCCCGGGATACCTCGAGTTCCTCGAAGCGATCAACGATCCCTCGCATGAGGAACATCAACAGATGCTCGAGTGGTGCGTTGGCAGTTTCGATCCCGACGCCTTTGATCTCGACGCCGTCAATCAACGGCTCTCCGAAATCAGGGTTTGAATGTCAACGCGGCCTTCAAATGCCGCTTACAGCGGCCGCGACGCTGCAAGCATCGCGGCCTGGGAAGCGGCGTAAACGCAGAAACCCCACCTTTTGGGGGTGGGGTTTCCGATGCTGCAGGGGAGCCTGACGATTACCTACTTTCACACGGGCAATCCGCACTATCATCGGCGTGGAGTCGTTTCACGGTCCTGTTCGGGATGGGAAGGGGTGGTACCGACACGCTATGGTCATCAGGCATGACTTGTTGTCGCGCTGCGGCGGGCCTGAGCCCCGGGGCAGCACAACCAATCGGGAAGAAGTAGCTGAGAGGATGCCTCTCGTACTGCACTGGGCTGTGATGTTTTCGGCACAACACCGGTCTCAA